>NZ_AMXE01000089.1 GCF_000310205.1 Thauera linaloolentis 47Lol = DSM 12138
CGGCCCGGGGACCGGCGCGGCAGCAGGGGCCACGGGCGCGGCAAGTGGCGCGGCGGGGGCCTGGGCGGGCGCCTCGGCCCCCGCGTCATGCTTGCCCTTCAGGCAAGTGCTCATGAACGTCTTGCGCTCATCGCCCTTCAGGGCCTGCTCCCTGGCTTCCGCATTGCAGCGCTTCATGCGCTCATGCTGCGGGTTGGCCAGCGCATCGGCGGGAGCCAGGACAACGAAAGCCAGGCTGACAACGAGGGCATGCAGGGTTTTCTTCATTGCGAACTCTCCTTTGATGTAAAAGCAGCGGCGCTGCCGCGCAATTCTGCTTTTGGCATATTTTAATGTCAATTACATTTATCCTATCGACATCAATCCGCACGCATCCCCGACGGACCGGAGCACTCCAGTGCCAGCAGATACCGACCTCGCCCTTCTCGGCTCGCTCCTGATCTCCGCCTTTCTGGCCGCCACCCTGCTGCCCGGCGGTTCGGAGGCCGTCCTTGCCGGCATCGTCGTCCTGCGCCCGGAGCTGAGCCTGCCTGCGTTCGCGCTGGCGACACTCGGCAACACCGCGGGCGGCATGAGCACTTACGCGCTCGGCCGCCTGCTGCCGCGCAAGGAGCTGCCTCCCCGGCTCGAATTCGTGCGCCGCCACGGCAGCGCCGTGCTGCTGTTGTCCTGGGTACCGCTTGTCGGCGACGCCCTGTGCGCAGCCGCCGGCGTGCTGCGCCTGAACTGGCTCTCCTGCCTGGCCTGGATGGCGCTGGGCAAGGGTTTGCGCTACGGCGCGATCGCATGGCTGCTGGCGTGAACGCAGGCCCGGCTGGGCGCCGTCAGCCGGGCTGGCCTATACTCCGGCCCTTCCCTTCGCATCCGGGGCCACGAAAGCCATGTCCGTCATCGAACGCTTCGGCGCCACTGCCCGCTACGCCGACGCCGTCATCCACAACGGTGTGATCCATCTCGTCGAAGTCCCTTCGAGCGACACGGGCAGCATCACCCGCCAGACCGAGGAAGTGCTCACCAGCATCGCCCGCCAGCTCGAGGCACTCGGCAGCGACCGCTCGCGCATCCTGATGGCCACCCTCTACCTGACCGACCTGGCGGACTACGACGGCATGAACGCGGTCTGGGAGGCCTGGCTGCCCGCCGGCTGCGCCCCCTCCCGGGCCTGCGTGAAAGTCGCCGGACTGGCCGATCCGGGCTGGCGCATCGAGATCGCGCTGACCGCGGCGCAGCATTCGCCCGCGGCGCGATAGCGCGCGACGGCCTTCCCCGCCGATCTCCGATCGCGCTTCCCGCGCTGCGGCGGCCTTGGCCACATGCGCGGTAAGGTCTTGTTTTTTGCTGCATGGTGCACTGCGGTCCGCTAAAATGGTACGTTCCCCAGCAGCAGTTACCCCGGTATCCCGATGACCCAACGTCTGCGCGAAATTCCGTACAACTACACTTCGTTCTCGGATCGCGAGATCGTCATGCGCCTGCTCGGCAGCGAAGCCTGGGCGGTGCTCGACGAACTGCGGGCGGAGCGCGTCACCGGCCGCTCGGCGCGCATGCTTTACGAAGTCCTGGGCGACATCTGGGTCGTACGCCGCAACCCCTACCTCGAAGACGACCTGCTCGACAGCCGCGAGCGGCGCCATGCCCTGATCAGCGCGCTGAATCACCGCCTCAACGAGATCGAGAAACGCCGCCAGGGCAACGAGCGCGTCACGCTGCTGATCGCGCGCACCCGCGAAGCCATTTCCAGCTTCGAGGCCTGGTTCGACACCACCGCGCGGCGGCGCAAGTCCGTGCTCAAGGCGCTGTCGCGCCACACGCGCCGCGACAACATCTGCTTCGACGGCCACGCCCGCGTGTCGCACGTCACCGACGCCACCGACTGGCGTGTTGAGTATCCCTTCATCGTCCTCTATCCCGACACCGAGGACGAGATGGCGCCGCTGGTGCGCGAATGCATCACGCTCGGCCTGACCATCATCCCGCGCGGCGGCGGCACCGGCTACACCGGCGGCGCGGTGCCGCTCGACGCCAACTCGGTGGTGATCAACACCGAGAAGCTGATCACCATCGGCCCGGTCGAGGACATGGTGCTGCCCGACGCCGAGGGCAAGCCGATGGATTCGCCCTACGCCACGATCCGCACCGGCGCCGGCGTCGTCACCGACCGCGTGTCCGAGGCCGCCGGCCTTGCCGGCCGCGTGTTCGCCGTCGACCCGACCTCGGCCAGCGCCTCCTGTGTGGGCGGCAACATCGCCATGAACGCCGGCGGCAAGAAGGCCGTGCTGTGGGGCACCGCGCTCGACAACCTGGCGTGGTGGAAGATGGTCACGCCCGATGGCAACTGGCTCGAAGTCGAGCGCCTCGACCACAACTTCGGCAAGATCCACGAACAGCACACCGCGCGCTTCCGCCTGCGCCGCTTCGACGGCCTCAGCTATGCGCCGCTGGGCGAGGAGCTGCTGTCGATGCCCGGCGCCTACTGCCGCAAGGACGGCCTGGGCAAGGACGTCACCGACAAGTTCCTCGGCGGCATTCCGGGGGTGCAGAAAGAAGGCACCGACGGCCTCATCGTCGCCGCGCGCTGGGTGCTGCACAAGATGCCGCCGATCACCCGCACCGTGTGCCTGGAATTCTTCGGCCAGGTGCGCGAGGCCGTGCCGGCCATCGTCGAGATCACCGACTGGTTCAAGCCGGGCGGCGCCGGCAACCTCGCCGGCGTGCTGCTGGCCGGCCTCGAACACCTCGACGAACGCTACGTGAAGGCGGTCGGCTACGCTACCAAGGCCAAGCGCCACGGCCGGCCGAAAATGGTGCTGATCGGCGACATCGTCGGCTTCGACGAGAACGCGGTGATGCAGGCCGCCTCCGAAGTCGTGCGCATGACCAACAGCCGCGGCGCGGAGGGCTTCATCGCCGTCAGCCCCGAGCAGCGCAAGCGCTTCTGGCTCGAACGCAGCCGCACCGCCGCCATCTCGCGCCACACCAACGCCTTCAAGATCAACGAGGACGTGGTCATCCCACTGCCGCGCATGGGCGAATACTGTGACGGCATCGAGCGCATCAACATCGAACTGTCGCTGCAGAACAAGATCGAGCTGTGCGACACGCTGGACACTTTCCTGCGCGGTGACCTGCCGCTCGACGTCAAGGACGAGATCGTCGACCGCGACACCCTGATCGCCGATCATCGCGCCCAGGCGCTGGGCCATGTAGCCAGGGTGCGGCGGCGCTGGCAGTGGCTGCTCGACAACCTCGACCTGCCGCTGGCCGAAGCCGAGCCGCAGTTCGCCGAATACGGCGTCGAGGCCGGCGAACTCAGCAACCGCGCCGCCAATCCGACGCTGTTCCACCGCCTGCAGGACTACTCGATCCGCGTGTCGTGGAAGACCGAACTGCGCCCGCTGCTCGAACAGGTCTTCGACGGCGCGCTGTTCGCGCGCATCCTCGCGCGCATCGCCGACATCCATCGCGAAGTGCTGCGCGGCCGCGTCTTCGTCGCGCTGCACATGCACGCCGGCGACGGCAACGTGCACACCAACCTGCCGGTCAACTCCGACCACTACGAAATGCTGCAGACCGCCAATCGCGCGGTTGACCGCATCATGGCGCTGGCGCGCAGCCTGGACGGCGTGATCTCCGGCGAGCATGGCATCGGCATCACCAAGCTCGACTACCTCACCGACGAGGAGATGGCGAGCTACTGGTCGTACAAGCAGAGGGTCGACCCCGAGGGCCGCTTCAACCGCGGCAAGCTGATGCGCCAGGGGCCGATCAAGGGCAACCTCGAC
This sequence comes from Thauera linaloolentis 47Lol = DSM 12138, assembly GCF_000310205.1. Classification (GTDB taxonomy): domain Bacteria; phylum Pseudomonadota; class Gammaproteobacteria; order Burkholderiales; family Rhodocyclaceae; genus Thauera; species Thauera linaloolentis. Next base: position 3,783 of record NZ_AMXE01000089.1, read on the forward strand.
AACGCCTACACGCCGAGCTTCAACCTGATGGGCCACGAGTCGCTCATCATGGAGCAGACCGACGTCGGCGACATCGCCCACGACATCAAGGACTGCCTGCGCTGCGGCAAGTGCAAGCCGGTGTGCTCCACCCACGTGCCGCGCGCCAACCTGCTGTACAGCCCGCGCAACAAGATCCTGTCCACCTCGCTGCTGATCGAGGCCTTCCTGTACGAGGAGCAGACCCGCCGCGGCGTGTCGCTGGCGCACTGGGCCGAATTCGAGGACGTGGCCGACCACTGCACGGTATGCCACAAATGCGAGAAGCCCTGTCCGGTGGACATCGACTTCGGCGACGTATCGATCAAGATGCGCAACCTGCTGCGCAAGCAGGGCAAGAAGTCGTTCAATCCGGGCAAGGCGGCGGCGATGGCCTTCCTCACCATCAAGGATCCGGCGACCATCAAGGCGATGCGCGTCGGCATGATGGGCTGGGGCTACAAGGCGCAGCGCTGGGCGCACGACCTGGCAAAGAAGTTCGGCCTGATCCAGCAGCAGGTGAAGGCGCCGCCGGCCACGCTGGGCAAGGCGCCGGTCAAGGCGCAGGTGATCCACTTCATCAACAAGCCGATGCCCGGCAACCTGCCGAAGAAGACCAGCCGCGCGCTGCTCGACATCGAGGACGACAAGGTCATCCCGGTGATCCGCGACCCGCAGAAGGCCAACGGCGACTCCGATGCCGTGTTCTACTTCCCGGGCTGCGGTTCCGAACGCCTGTTCAGCCAGGTCGGGCTCGCCACCCAGGCCATGCTCTACCACGTCGGCGCGCACACCGTGCTGCCGCCGGGCTACCTGTGCTGCGGCTATCCACAGAGTGCCGCCGGCGAGGACGAAAAGGGCCAGAAGATCACCACCGACAACCGCGTGCTGTTCCACCGTGTCGCCAACACGCTGAACTATCTCGACATCAAGACCGTGATCGTGTCCTGCGGCACCTGCATGGACCAGTTGCAGAAGTACGAATTCGAGAAGATCTTCCCCGGCTGCCGGCTGCTCGACATCCATGAATACCTGATGGAAAAGGGCGTGAAGCTCGACGGCATGCAGGGCGTCAAGTACATGTACCACGAACCCTGCCACACGCCGATGAAGGTGCATTCCGGCATCAAGGTGGCCAACGAACTAATGGGCACGTGCGTCGACCTGTCCGACCGCTGCTGTGGCGAATCCGGCACGCTCGCCGTCGCCCGCCCCGACATCTCGACCCAGGTGCGCTTCCGCAAGCAGGAAGAGATCGAGAAGGGCGCCGCCCGGCTGCGCGAAGGCGACCCCGGCGCCAGGGTCAAGCTGCTGACGTCCTGCCCGAGCTGTCTGCAGGGCATGCACCGCTATGCCAACGACGCCGGCGGCGTCGAGCCCGACTACATCGTGGTCGAACTCGCGAAGCACCTGCTCGGCGAGAACTGGCTTCCCGACTACGTGAACAAGGCCAACAACGGCGGCATCGAGCGCGTGCTGCTCTGAACCCGCGCAACATGGCCGCAGCAAGGCGGGCCGGAAGGCCCGCCCTTCACCGCGCGCCGCGCGCGCGCCTCAGTCTTCGGCCGGCTCGTGGGGGTGGATGCGGTACCACAGTTCGTGCATCGCCTCGCTCGCCGTCATGCGCAGGCGATGGCGGACGATGCGGCTGACCTCGGTATCGCCCGGATTGATTTCCACCGTGGGCACGCCATCGCGCGCCGCCCACACCACGGGCCCCGCGATGTAGGGAAAGACGCTGGTCGTGCCGATCGAGACGACGAGATCCACCCCCGCCTGCAACATGTGCTCGAGGCGCTCGATGGCACGCACCGGCAACTGCTCACCGAACAGCACGATGTCCGGCCGCATGACGCCGCCGCAGCGCGGGCACTCGGGCGGGAGCTGCAATCCGGCATAATCCGCCACCTGGCGCGCATGCGTGCAGTCGTTGCAGCGCAGACGGTGCACGGTGCCGTGCATCTCGATCAGGTTGTGCGAGCCGGCGTCCGCGTGCAGGCCATCGACGTTCTGCGTCAACACGCAGACCATGGCCTTTTCCTGCTCGAAAGCCGCGATCAGCCGGTGCGCAGCGTTGGGGCGCGCACCGCGGCAATTGGCCTCGATCTCGGCGATGTATTTCCACGAAATATCCGGCCGCAGCGCCATCATCTCGCCCGACAGGGCCTCTTCGATCGTCAGCCCCTCGGCCGTCAGGCGGTCGTGGTACAGGCCGCCGATGCCGCGATAGGTGGGCAGGCCGGAGTCGGCGGAAATGCCCGCGCCGGTGATGAAGAGGATGCGTTGCGCCTGCTCCAGCAGCGAGGCGACAAGATCCAGTTCGGAATCCTGGAACATGGCGGGGAGAACTCAATGTCCCTTCGGATGTGCCGCGGGAGACGTGAGCTGGATGTAGCGCTGCCGGTCCTCGTCGAAACGGTCCAGCACCGCGGAACGCTCGCGCATCTTGGCGTCGATCACGCTGCGCTGGGCGACGATCTCGCTGTCCAGGCTGCGGATGTTGTCTTCCGTCACCGGCGGCACATTGCCCTCGCCGGCCTGGGCGGCCTCCTCGATCAGCGCATGCTGGCGCTCGAGCAACTCGGCCTCGCGCTGGCGCAGGCTGTTGATGGAGCGGTCAAGGGAGCCGATTTCCCGATCGCGCCGCTCGTCGAGATGCTGCAGGCTGCGATAGGTTTCGAGCAGGGCTTCGTCCATGCGCAGCTGCTTGAGGCGCGCGGCCTCGTCGGCCCGGCGCCCACGCTCCAGGGCATCGCGCCGGGCGATTTCCTCGGCCGTCAGCGGCGCCGGCACGACGCGGCGCACGGTGCCGGACGGGCTCACCTCGCGATAGGCGCGCCCGTAGCAGGCCGCCGGCAGGATGTCGCCGCACACCGGCTGGGTGCCGACGTCGCAACAATAGATCACGCGCCCGCCCGGCGCCTGCGCCATTGCCGCGCCCGACACCAGTAGCGCGGCCGCCAATGCGGCGCCCGCGCCGCGCAACTCAGCGCGACGCGATGCCATACTGTTCCCGGTAGGCCCGTACCGCATCGAGATTCTCGGCGAGCTCGGGGCTGTCGGCGAGGTAGGCGATCAGGTCTTCGAGCGTCGCCACCGCGATCACCGGGATGCCGAAGTTCTCGCGCACCTCCTGCACCGCCGACAACACCCCCTTGCCGCGCTCCATGCGATCCAGGGCGATCACCACGCCGGCCGGGACCGCACCGGCGGCACGGATGATCTCGACCGATTCGCGCACCGAAGTGCCCGCAGAAATCACGTCGTCGAGAATCAGCACGCGCCCCTTCAGCGGCGCCCCAATCAGCGTGCCGCCTTCGCCGTGATCCTTGGCTTCCTTGCGATTGAACGCGAAAGGCAGGTCGATGCCGTCCTCGGCGAGGCGGATCGCCGTTCCGGCGACCAGCGGAATACCCTTGTAGGCCGGCCCAAAGAGCATGTCGCAGGCCACGCCCGAACTGCGGATCGCACGCGCGTAGTAGCCGCACAATTCACGGAAGGAAGCGCCGTCGTCGAACAGCCCGGCGTTGAAGAAATATGGAGAATTGCGCCCCGCCTTGGTCACGAAGGCGCCGAAGCGCAGCACACCCTTGCGGCAGGCGAGAGCGATGAAATCCCGGCTAAAATCCACGGCTGTCCGGCTGCAGTGCAGCATTTCTGGAAAGTGTTCATGTTACGCATCATCTCCCTCAACCTCAACGGCATCCGCTCGGCAGTCAGCAAGGGTTATCTCGACTGGCTGCCGCAACAGCGGGCCGACATCGTCTGCATGCAGGAACTGAAGGCCCAGGCCGGCGACCTCAGCCCCGGGATGCGTGCGCCGGCGGGCATGCAGGGCTGGTTCCACCATGCCGAAAAGAAGGGCTACAGCGGCGTCGGCATCTACAGCCGCCACGCGCCGGACCGTATCGTCGAAGGCCTGGGCATCGCCGACATCGACGCCGAAGGCCGCTTCCTGCAGCTCGATTTCGGCAAGCTGTCGGTGGTGTCGCTGTATCTGCCTTCGGGATCGAGCTCGGAAGAGCGCCTGCAGATCAAGTTCGGCTTCATGGACCGCTTCCTGCCGCACATGGCCGCGCTCGCCGCCAGCGGCCAGGAGGTCGTCGTCTGCGGCGACTGGAACATCGCCCACCGCGAGATCGACCTCAAGAACTGGAAATCGAACCAGAAGAACTCCGGCTTCCTGCCCGAGGAGCGCGCCTGGCTCAGCCGCCTGTTCGACGAGCAGGGCTGGATCGACGTCTATCGCCGCCTGCACCCCGAAGCGACCGACGCCTGCTACACGTGGTGGTCGAACCGGGGCCAGGCCTGGGCCAAGAACGTCGGCTGGCGGCTGGACTACCAGATCGCCACGCCCGGCATCGCCGGCACGGCGCTGGCCACTGCCGTGTACAAGGAACAGCGCTTCTCGGACCACGCGCCGCTGACGGTGGACTACGACTGGACGCTGTAGGGCGCGCGGTCTCAGCGGCGGCGCGCCACCACGAGCTGGTAGAGGCCGCCGAAGCGCGTTTCCTTGCGCCACTCGAATTCCCGCGCCTCGTTGGCGAGCGTCTGCAGCGGCACGTCGAGCAGGGATTCGGCGAAAGGCTCCAGCCAGCGGAACACGCCCGCCATCACCGGTGCCAGCGGATGCCAGGCGCGCGGCCGGTGATAGTCGACGAATACCGCCCGGCCACCCGGCTTCACCGCCGCGAGCAGATTGGCGACGATGCGCCGCCGCTCGGGCTCCGGCACCTCGTGCAGCAAGAAAAAACAGCAGACGGCGTCATAACGCACGGGCAAGGGTTCGACGAGATCGGCCACCTCGGCATCGGCCTGCGGCAGGCCGGCGAGCTTGCGCCGCACGTTGTCGACCTGGATCGGCGCCACATCGCGAATCGACAGGCGCCCCTGCGGGCCGACGCGGCGCGCCAGCATCGGCGAGAAATCGCCATACACACAGGCCGCCTGCAGGACGTGCTCCCCTTCGGCGAACTGCGCCGCCGTCCAGCGCATCAGGCGGTCGGCGTTGCCCCACAGGATGGCCGACACGACGGGCGACCGGTCCAGCCACGGCATGGTCCGCGGGCTCAGGTAGGCCCAGGTATAGGTCCGGCGCAGATATTCCGGCAATTTCGGATCGGCGGCTTTCTCGCCGGCGCACGACACGGATTCGGTACGTGTATTCATCGAGGGAAGAGGAAGGGCTTTATCTTGCCTGGCGCTCCGCAACGCGAATGAGTTGGCGGGCAGATGCCGTCAGGCTGTTGGTTTGATACGGACTATACGCGGATTTTGCACCGCACCAAGCCGACCGGCGGCCTGGCCGCGCGCTGCGGCGACCGGGCCGGATCCGCGCATCTCCCACGCGCCGCGTCCATCGCCCGGAGAAAGCGCCCATGCCCCGCCGCCCGGAGCTTTCGCGGCACGAGCGCCCACTCTGGGGAGCCCGCTGCGCGGGGCATTTTTGTTACCGGCTCCGCATTGCCTTTGCGCGATGGCGAGGTTAGCCTTGGTGAGAGCGCGCAAAGGCGCGATCGTCATGACGGATGAACAAGGAGAGACACCATGGCAAAAGCTGCAAACCCCTCGAAAGACAAGCTTGTCGGCGATCTCAAGGCCATCATCACCGACGCCGAAGAACTGCTCGCCCTGACCGCCGACCAGACCGGCGACAAACTGGGCGATCTCCGCGGCCGCATCGGCGAGCGCCTCGTCTCGGCCAAGGAACGCCTCTCCGAGGCGGAGGCCGCGCTGATCGACTCGGGCAAGAAGGCCGCCCGCGCCACCGACGATTACGTGCATGAGCACCCGTGGCAGTCTCTGGGCGTCGCCGCCGGCGTCGCCTTCCTGCTCGGCCTGCTCGCCAGCCGCCGCTGACACGGCCGATGAACCAGGACCCGAAGCCGCGTCTGGCCGGGAGCCTGCGCGGCATCGTCGACGCCGGCCTGCAGACGGTCCAGACCCGGCTGGAGTTGCTGGCGCTCGAAGCGCAGGAAGAAAAACTGCGCCTCACCAGCCTCGCCCTCAATGTCGTGCTGTGCGGGCTGCTGCTGGGCTTCGGGCTGGTCTTCCTGATGGTGTTCCTCACGGTGCTGTTCTGGGAGGAACACCGCCTGCTCGCATTGGGCATCTCGACCGCGGTCTGCCTCGGCGGCGGGCTGTTCGCGGCCAGCAATGCGGCGCGCGAATTCAAGCGCGGCAGCCGGCTGTTCGCCGCCAGCCTCGCCGAGTTGGCACGCGACCGGGACGCGCTCCGTCCGCGTGACGAGGCCTGAGGACTCATCCGCCATGGACCCGCGGCTCGTCGATATCGCCCTGCGCAAGCAGCGCCTGCAGCTTCGCGCCGAAGCCCAGCGCAAAGACATGGTCTATCGCCTGTCCGGCATCGATGCCGCCCTGGGGCGCATCGATGCCGTGCGCGGGCACCTGTCGTGGGCGAAGGGAAAAGCGCCGCTGCTCTCGATCGGCGTACTCACCATACTGGCGCTCAAGCCGCGCCTCGCGCTGCGCGTCGCCAAGCGCGCCTGGCTGGGGTGGCTGCTGCTGCGCCAGACCCGCGGCCGCCCGCTGACCGCGCTGCTGCCCGCTGCCGCCCCTTTGCTGCTGCGGGTGCTGAGATCGCTCAAGCGCGCGCTCTGAATCCGCGTCTCCGGACGGCGCGGCGCGATGCCGCGGCGCCCCCGTCCCGCACAAGCTCGACCGGCATCGCAGGAGCTCTGGCGGGACGCGGTTGGGCGCGGCGCCGAGCCGGGTTCGGCGCTAGAATGGCGGGTCCGAACCTGCACCGGGCCAGGCCCCGCGGCCCATCGACATGCCTCTCAATCTGGAAGAGATCAAACGCGCCCGCGACGAAGCGGACTGCCTCGCGGACGAAGCCACCGTGGAAGCCGCGCTCGACCGCATGGCGGCAGCCATCAGCGCACGCCTGGCCGACAGCAACCCGCTGGTATATGCGGTGATGAACGGCGGCCTCATCTTCGCCGGGCGCATCCTGCCGCGCCTGCCCTTCCCGCTCGAGGTCGCCTACCTGCACGCATCGCGCTACGGCCACGCGCTGCAGGGCACGCAGCTCGACTGGCGCGTACGCCCGACGCAGGACCTTCGCGGCCGCTGCGTACTGGTACTGGACGACATCCTCGACGAAGGCCACACGCTGAAGGCCATCATCGAATACCTGAAGAAGGAAGGCGCCGCCGAAGTGCTGTCCGCCGTCCTGGTGCACAAACTGCACGACCGCAAGGCCCACCCCGGCATGCGCGCCGACTTCAGCGGCCTCGACATCGCCGACCGCTTCCTTTTCGGCTGCGGCATGGACTACAAGGGCTACTGGCGCAATGCGCCGGGGATCTACGCAGTCAAAGGACTGTAAGACGACGACCACCCGACCACCAGGAGAACCGCCATGCTCTACACCTTCAAGTCCTCCTCCAGCGCCGACGTGCTGATGCTGGGCGACGCCGCGAAAAATCTCATCGCCATCATGGGCAAGGACCCCACTGGCACCCAGGGCATCGTGACCGTCGAGCAACTGCCCGACGCCATCACCCGCCTGCGCACCGCCATCGACGAAGACCGCGCACGCCAGGCCGAGCTCGAACGCCAGCGCAGCGAAAAGGACGACATCGCGGACCGCGAGGCCGGCCGCACCGGCATGGCTGCGCCGGTCGGGCTGGCGCAGCGCGCGTGGCCGCTGCTCGACATGCTGGAAACCGCGCACAAGGACGCGGTGCCGGTCGTGTGGGGCGTCTGACCGGCCCCCCGGCGGGCGGGGATTGACCGAGGCCAAGGCGCGCGGCCGGACAGCGGCCTAGGATACCGCTTCGCTCCACCCGCAAGGACCGGACATGTCCCACCGCACCCGCGATCTGCCGCTCGTCTATTCCTGCTCCGGCTGCTCCAGCGCCGCGCAGATGGCCAACCATGTCGCCCTGCGGCTCGACCGCGAAGGCGAAGCCGAAATGTCCTGCATCGCCGGCGTGGGCGGCAACGTCCCGCACCTGGTCCGGATCGCCCGCTCCGGCCGCCCCATCCTCGCCCTCGACGGCTGCGCCCTCGAATGCGTCCGGAGCAGCCTCGCCCAGCGCGGCGTCAGTCCCAGCCAGCACCTCTTGCTCAACGAGCAAGGCGTCAGGAAGCGCTACGCCAGCGATTTCGATCCGCAGCAGGCGGAGCAAGTCCTGGACCACGCCCGCGCACTCGCGCGCAGCCTGCGCGACACCACCGCCTGAGGCACCTCAGCCGCGCAAGCGCCGCGCGGTATCGGCCAGCGCCGCCGCCAGCGCATCAAGCGCCGCGCGCTGTGCTTCGTTGCGCAGGCGCCCATCCTCGCCCAGCGCATTGTCCGCATGGCCGATCGCGAGCTGCTGCGGAATCACCTGCATGCCGAGATAGCCCAGGATGTCGCGCACGTGGAACAGCACGCGCATGCCGCCCAGCGCGCCAGGCGAAGTGCCGATCACCGCGGCGGCCCGGCCAGCATACACCGCGCCGCCCGAGCGCGCGCCATCGGCGGCATTCGGGCGCGAGCACCAGTCGAGCGTGTTCTTGAGCAAGGGCGTGATCGAGCCGTTGTACTCCGGGTTGACCACCAGCAGGCCGTCGCAGGCATGCAGAACCTGCTGCAATTCGACGATGCCCGGCGGCAGGCCGGATTCGGCCTCGAGATCGCCGTTGTAGAGGGGCGCGGGATAGTCCGCCAGTTCGACCAGTTTCACATCGGCACCGGCTGCCTGCAGCGGCCCGGCGCAGGCGGCGGCGATTCTGCGCGACAGGGCATCCCGCCGGCTGCTGCCGGCCATCACGACGATGCGGGGCGTTCTCATGTGTCCGTACTCCGTACCGGGGTAAACGAGGTTTCGGGACGCACTCTGGCACAACTTTCGCCCCAGTGCTCGCATCGGGCGGCACTGTCGCGCATCAGCAAATCTTCATATTCTGTTCACAAGGCGGCAGGGCAGGCTTCGCCCTCGCACCAAAAAGCGATCAAATTAACCCGAAAAACGATATTGTTTGCCCCAGGAGCCGCCGATACAGTCACATCCCGGCAGGCCTCGTCAAAAGCATCCCCTGCCATCCGGGACCTTCCCCTGCGGCAAGCCGCAGTCTCCGGAAGATCGCGGCGCGCACCGCGCCGCGCAGTCCCCCGCCCCGCTCCATACCGGACGGGGCCGCCCGACAATAAGAACGATCGCAATCCCGACCTGCCCGGCCGTGTCCGGCTCGACCGCAATCGAGCACGCGCCGATGCCGCCCCTGAACCGAGGAGAAGACCTTGATCCGCTTCAACCCGACCCCCGCCTTGCGCACGACGGGCTCCGCCCTGCTGCTCGCGCTCGGCCTCGCCGCCTCCGCCCAGGCCGCCAGCCCCGCGTCCGCCGATGACAAGGGCCGCCGCTTCTACGAGAAAGTCTGTGCCCGCTGCCATGAAGCCGACATCGGCCCGGTGCTGCTCGGCCGCAGACTGCCGCCCGTCTTCTTCAAGACGATCGCACGCTCGGGCTTCAATGCGATGCCGGCGTTTCGCATAACCGACGTCGATGAGGCCACGCTCCAAGCGGTCGCGGAGTATCTCTCGACGAGCAAGCCCAAGAATTGATGGAGATCAAACCCATGGACTCCATGCGACGCGAAGTGCTGAAATCGATCGCGGCGGCCAGTGTCGCCGTTCCCGCCGCCGCGACGGCCCATACCGGCCTCGCCGCCGCGCAGCACACGGCGGACGGCGCCTCCGCCGCGGGCCGCCGTGTGCTGCCCGTCGTCTCCGGGCAGGCGCTGGATGCGGCCTTCGTCCACGGCGCCGGCCG
>NZ_AMXE01000090.1 GCF_000310205.1 Thauera linaloolentis 47Lol = DSM 12138
TGGCGACCGAATGCCGGCGCGCCGCCGGCTGCCTGCGATGCCTCGTGCGGCACGCCACCGCCCGCGGCCGCCGGCGCCGGATGCGCCACGGATACCGCCCGCGGCCCGGCGGCGGGCGCTTTCAGCGCCTGGCAGACCGAGGCCAGCCAGGCCGATGCCGCCGGCTGGTATTCGGGCTCGCAATCGACGCGCGGGACCAGGCACGACGCCCCCAGCGCCGCCATCCGCGCGTCGAGCTTGCGGCCGAAGCCGCAGAATTCACCATAGCTGGAATCCCCGAAGGCCAGCACCGCGAAAGAACACCGCCCCAGCCGCGCGGCGGCATCGGATTGCAGGGCCTGCCAGAAGACGGCGCCATTGTCCGGCGGCTCGCCATCGCCGAAGGTGCTGGCGATCAGCAGCAGATGCCCTTGCGCGGGAATGTCGTCGAGCCTGCAGGCATCCATGCCGGCCAGCGTCACCCGGCAGCCTTCCTGCCTGAGGCGTTCGGCGCATTGCGCGGCGAAGCCTTCCGCATTGCCGGTCTGGGAGGCCCACAGCACCGCCACCTCGACAGGCTCGGCCAGTGCCGCCGCATGCTCCCCGGACGCGGCAGGCAGGCCGTCGGCGCCCTTGCCGGACGGCAGCCAGGTACGCGAGAACAGCCCCGCCAGAATGCCGTCGACCCAGGTCCGCTTCGCAGGCGCCAGGGGCGCGCTCGGAGGCAATGACGGCACGCCGCCCAGCCTGCGGGCCTCGTCGCTCTCCAGCCCGGCCAGGAAGCCCTGGAGATACAAGCGCTCCTGCGCCTCCAGCGTCGGGGCCGGCGCGGTCTCGATGCCCAGCAGCCGGGCCAGCGCATTGATTTCCATGATGTGGTGCTCTCTTGCCTGGATGTCGATCGGAACCGCAGCCACGGCCACTGCGGCATCTTGCGCTGCGGGGCCGCCCGGCGCGGCACAGGCCGTCTCCACCCTGGCGGCTGGCGAAGGCGCCGGTGCGAGGCGGCACAACGCCACCGCGCTGAACTTGAACTCGGGCTGCTGCGACAGCGGATCGACGGCGTCGCTGGTGAGCGCGTTGATGGCAAGGTCCTCGCCGTACACGTCGTTCCAGTGGAAAGGTGCGAAGCAGTTGCCGGCGCGCACACGCCCGGTGACCACGGCCGGCAGCACGGCGCGCCCCCGCCGCGAGCGGATCTCGACACGGTCCTTGTCCCGGATGCCCAGCACGGACGCGTCCTCGGGGTGGATCTCGACGAAGGGGCCGGGGTTGAGCTTGTTGAGCGTGGCGATCTTGCCGGTCTTGGTCAGCGTGTGCCACTGGTGCTGCAGGCGGCCGGTGTTGAGCACGAAGGGAAAGTCGGCATCCGGCATCTCGGCCGGATCGCCATGCGGCCGCGGGAAGAACACGCCCTTGCCGCTCGCTGTCGCGAAGGCGATGGGGGGGCGCGTGCCATCGTCCTCGATGGTCAACTTCTGGCTGACGCCATCGTTGAGGTAGCGGATCGGGTGGCGGTCTGCGGCATCGCCGGGCGGGCACGGCCATTGCAGCGGCGTCTCGCGCAGGCGGCCGTAGGTCGCGCCGCGGATGTCGTAGCCGGTCCTGGGGTTCCAGAAACGCTTGATTTCCTCGAAGACCTCTTCTGCGCTGGCATGGCTGAAGGCATCGGAGAAGCCCATCTCGCAGGCCACGCGGGCAATGATCTGCCAGTCCGGCAGCGCCTGGCCCGGCGGATCGACGGCCTTCTGCATCAGCGTCAGGTTGCGCTCGGAGTTGATCATCACCCCTTCGGCCTCGGCCCACAGCGCGCCGGGCAGCAGGATGTCGGCGTAGCGGTTGGTTTCGGTATCGAGGAAGGCGTCCTGAGCGATGACCAGTTCGGCGCGTTGCAGGCCGGCAATCACGTTCCGGCGGTTGGCCACCGTGGCCACCGGGTTGGTGCACATGATCCAGCAGGCCTTGATGCCGCCCGCCGCCATGCGCTCGAACATCGCCACCGTACCGCCGGCCTGGCGGGTGTGCAGCGTTCCGTGCGGCACGCCCCAGGCATCCTCGACGAAGCGGCGGTCGTCCTCGTCCAGCACGCTGCGCTGGCCGGGCAGCCCCGGCCCCATGTAGCCCATCTCGCGCCCGCCCATGGCATTGGGCTGGCCGGTGAGCGAGAACGGCCCGCTGCCGGGCCGGCAGATCGCGCCGGTGGCCAGGTGCAGGTTGCAGATTGCGTTGGTATGCCAGGTGCCGTGGGTACTCTGGTTCAGACCCATGGTCCAGCAGCTCATCCACGCCCCGGCCTCGCCGATCATCCGCACGGCCTGGTGGATGTCGTCCTCGGCGATGCCGGTGAGGGCGCTGACCCTGCCGGGCGTGTACTCCGCCAGGAAGGCGGGCATGGCCTCCCAGCCCTCGGTGAAGCGTTCGATGAATGCGGCATCGGTATGGCCGTTGGCGTGCAGCAGGTGCAGCAAGCCGTTGAGCAGGGCGAGGTCGGTGCCCGGCCTGATCTGCAGGAACAGATCGGCCTTGTCGGCAGTGGCGGTGCGGCGCGGGTCTACCACGATCAGCTTCGCGCCGGCCTTGACCCTGTCCATCATGCGCAGGAACAGGATCGGATGGCAGTCCGCCATGTTGGCGCCGATGACGAAGAACAGGTCGGCACGGTCGAAGTCCTGGTACGCCCCCGGCGGCCCGTCCGCACCCAGCGAGAGCTTGTAGCCGCTGCCCGCGCTGGCCATGCACAGGCGCGAGTTGGACTCGATCTGGTTGGTGCCGATGAAGCCCTTGGCCAGCTTGTTGGCGAGGTATTGCGCCTCCAGCGACATCTGCCCCGAGACGTAGAAGGAAATCGCGTCGGGGCCATGCTCGTCTAGGATGGCCTTCAGGCGCCGCGCGGTCCGGGTGATGGCCTCGTCCATCGCGACCTGCGCCGGGTCGCGCCGCCGGTCGGCGCGCACGAACGCGGCTGCCATCCGCCCCGGCGCCTCCAGGGCCTGCGCGCTGCTCGAACCCTTGGTGCACAGCCTGCCGGAATTGGCCGGGTGGGCCCGGGTGCCGGAGACCTTCGCCACCCGCCCCTGGTCCACATGCAGCGTCATGCCGCAGCCGACACCGCAATAGGGACAGACGGTTTTCACCTCGTTCATGGCGTCGGGAGAAGAAGGCCGCGGCGTGCCGACACGCCGCCACGCGGATCGCCGCCGGCCCATCCGCAGCCGGCACGGAGACGGGAGCAAACGGATTTCACTTTACGGACCGCCACGCCCTGGACCTCAGGCCTCGACCCAGACGATGCCGTCGCGCAGCTCGACGGCATGGGTGGCGAGCGGCGTGTCCGGATTCTCGATGCAGCCACCGTCGCGCAGCCGGTAGTGGTGCTTGTAGATCGGCGAGGCCACCACCGGCTCGCCGCCGAGGTCGCCGACGATGCCGCGCCACAGCACGTTGGCGCCGCTGTTGGGGTCGTGGTTGTCGATGGCATGGAGGCCGCCGTCGGCAAGGCGGAAGACGGCGATCTGGCGGCCGCCGAGCAGCGCGCACACGCCGGTGTCGGGCCAGATGTCCTCCACCGCGCAAACCGGCTGCCAGACCGGTCCGGCGGCGGGGGAAGCGGCAGGAACGGCCGTGGGGATGGGTGCCGCCACAGCTGCGGCGGGGGCGGGGGCGGTCATGACGGTCATGGCAGGCTCCTTCAGGCGGTTTCGGCGACGACCGCGATGCCCTTGAAGCACTGCAGCTTCTCGGCCGCGGTGGCCGGGCGGATCTGGCCGCGTTCGCGCACGAAGACGATGTTGTCGTCGGCCGCGTCGCTGTTGACGAAAGTGCGCATGCGCCGCAGCAGCGCCGGGTCTTCGATGGCTTTCTTCCATTCGCAGGCGTAGCTGCCGACCACGTGGGCCATCTCGGCCTCCAGTTCGGCGCCCAGCCCCAGGCTGTCTTCCAGGATCACCGCCTTGAGGTAGTCCAGCCCGCCTTCGAGGTTGTCGCGCCAGGTGCTGGTGCGCTGCAGGCGGTCGGCGGTGCGGATGTAGAACATCAGGAAGCGGTCGATCATGCGCACCAGGGTGGCTTCGTCGAGGTCGCTGGCCAGCAGTTCGGCATGGCGCGGCTTCATGCCGCCGTTGCCGCAGACGTACAGGTTCCAGCCGCGCTCGGTGGCGATCACGCCGACGTCCTTGCCCTGCGCCTCGGCGCATTCGCGCGTGCAGCCGGAGACGCCGAACTTGATCTTGTGCGGCGAGCGCAGGCCCTTGTAGCGGTTCTCGAGCCTGATCGCCATGCCCACCGAGTCCTGCACGCCGTAGCGGCACCAGGTCGAGCCGACACAGCTCTTCACCGTGCGCAGCGACTTGCCGTAGGCGTGGCCGCTCTCGAAGCCGGCGTCGACCAGTTCGCGCCAGATCAGCGGCAACTGGTGCACCTGGGCGCCGAACAGGTCGATGCGCTGGCCGCCGGTGATCTTGGTGTAGAGGTCGTACTTCTTCGCGATGCGGCCGATGGCGATCAACTGCTCGGGGGTGATCTCGCCGGCAGCCACGCGCGGCACCGCCGAGTAGCTGCCGTCCTTCTGGATGTTGCCGAGGAAGTAATCGTTGGAATCCTGCAGCCGGGCCTGGTCCTGGTTCAGGATGAAGTCGTTCCAGCAGCTCGCCAAAATGCTGGCCGCGACCGGCTTGCAGATGTCGCAGCCGCGGCCCGTGCCGTGCCTGTGCAGCAGTTCGGCGAAGCTGCGGATGCCGCCCACGCGCACCAGGTGGTACAACTCCTGGCGCGAATGGGGAAAATGTTCGCACAGGTGGTTGGTGACTTCCACGCCCTGGCGCTTCAGTTCGGCGTTGAGCACCTGCGTCACCAGCGGCACGCAGCCGCCGCAGGAAGTGCCGGCGCGGGTCGCGCTCTTCAGTTCGCCGATGGTGCGCGCGCCGTCGGCCACCGCCGCGCACAACTGGCCCTTGCTGACGTTGTTGCACGAGCACAGCACCGCGCCGTCGGGCAGCGCATCCACGCCCAGGCCGGCCTTGGCCGCGCCATCGGCGGCGGGCAGGATCAACTGCTCGGGCGCTTCGGGCAGGGCGATGCCGTTGAGCATCATCTGCAGCAGCGTGCCGTATTCGGCGGCATCGCCCACCAGCACCGCGCCCAGCAGCCGCTTGCGGTCGGCGCTGACCACCAGCTTCTTGTAGATCTGCTTGATCTCGTCGGTGAACACGCAGGACAGCGCGCCCCGCGTCCGGCCCTGGGCATCGCCGATGCTGGCGACATCGACGCCCATGAGCTTGAGCTTGGTGCTCATGTCCGCACCGGCGAAGGCTGCGTCGGCCCCGCCGCCGATGTGCCGGGCCGCCACCCGCGCCATGTCGTAGCCGGGCGCGACCAGGCCGAACACCTGCTCGTTCCACGACGCGCACTCGCCGATCGCGTAGATGTCCGCGTCGCTGCTGCGACAGTGGTCGTCGATCACCACCCCACCGCGCGGACCGACCGCGAGCAGGCATCGGCGCGCCAGTTCGTCGCGCGCGCGGATGCCGGCGGAGAACACGATCATGTCGGTCTCCAGCCAGCTGCCGTCGGCGAACACCATGCGGTGGCGCGCGGTGGCGCCATCGGTGATCTCGGCGGTGTTGCGCTCGGTATGCACCTGCACGCCCAGGTCCTCGATCTTGCGCCGCAGGATACGGCCGCCGCCGTCATCGACCTGCGCCACCATCAGCCGCGGCGCGAATTCGACCACGTGCGTGCGCAGCCCCATGTCGCGCAGCGCCTTGGCGCACTCCAGCCCGAGCAGGCCGCCGCCGACCACCACGCCGCTGGCCGAGCGGGCACCGCTGGCCTGCATCGCTTCCAGGTCCTCGATGGTGCGATAGACGTGGCAGGCGTCGCGCTCGCGGCCCGGCACCGGCGGCACGAAGGGATAGGAGCCGGTGGCCAGCACCAGCTTGTCATAGGCCAGCACTTCGCCATCGGCCAGTTGCAGGGTGTTGTTGCGCCGTTCGATGCTGGCGACGCGCGCGTTCAGGCGCAGCCTCAGTCCCGGCCGCTGGTAGAAGCCGGGCTCGACCAGCGACAGTTCATCGGCGCTGGTGCCGGAAAAGAAGCTGGACAGATGCACGCGGTCGTAGGCCGGGCGCGGCTCCTCGCCGAGCACGGTGACGGCCAGGCCGGCGGCCGGCAGGTCGGGATGCAGCGCGAGCAGTTCCTGCACGAAGCGGTGGCCGACCATGCCGTTGCCGACCACCACGAGTCTTTGTTGGTGCATGAGGGTCTCCTTCAGGCGACGGACACCGTGCGGCCTGCCGCATCGCGGCAGCCGCACGGGCCGTGGCCGTCTGCGGCGCCTAGGCGGCGCGCTTCAACTGCTTGTGGTAGAGGAATTCCATGATCGCCGCGCGGCATTCGCCGAAGTGGGCGTCATGCGCCAGTGCCAGCCGGTCGCGCGGGCGTTCGATGCGCACGTCGAGGATCTCGCCGATGGTCGCCGCCGGGCCGTTGGTCAGCATCACCACGCGGTCCGACAGCAGCACCGCCTCGTCGACGTCGTGGGTGACCATCACCATCGTCGCCTGGGTCGCGGCAAGGATCTTCATCAGTTCGTCCTGCAGGTTGGCCCGGGTCAGCGCGTCGAGCGCGCCGAAAGGCTCGTCCATCAGCAGGATGCGCGGCTGCATCGACAGCGCGCGGGCGATGCCGACGCGCTGCTTCATGCCGCCCGAGATCTCGTGCGGAAACTTGGTCTCGGCATGAGCCAGGCCGACCAGTTCGAGCGCCTCGTGAGTGCGCCGCTTCAGGCTGGCCTTGCCCTCCTTCGCCGCGAACACGCGTTCGACGGCGAGGTAGACGTTGTCGAAGCAGGTCAGCCACGGCAGCAGCGAGTGGTTCTGGAACACCACCGCGCGCTCCGGCCCCGGGCCGGCGATCTCGCGTCCGCCGCACAGCATCACGCCGCTGCTCGGACGGGTCAGGCCGGCGATGAGGTTCAGCAGCGTCGATTTGCCGCAGCCGGAATGGCCGATCAGGGCGATGCTCTCGCCTTCGTGGATGTCGAGGCTGACGTCGCGCAAGGCGACGAACCTGCCCTTCTTGGTGTCGAAACACTGGCCGACATTCTCGATCTGGACGATCTTCTTCGTCATGGTGGCGCTCCTCAACGGTTCTCGTAGCTGAAACGGCGGGCGACCAGCATCAGCATCTGCTCGAGGATCAGGCCGACGATGCCGATGACGAAGATCGCGATGATGATGTGCTCGACCTTGAGGTTGTTCCATTCGTCCCACACCCAGAAGCCGATGCCGACGCCGCCGGTGAGCATCTCGGCGGCGACGATGACCAGCCAGGCGGTGCCGATGGACAGGCGGATGCCGGTGAGCATGTAGGGCAGCACAGCCGGAAACAGGATCCTGGTGAAGACCTTCCATTCCGACAGGTTCAGCACGCGGGCGACGTTGAGATAGTCCTGCGGCACGCGGGTGACGCCCTGGGCGGTGTTCAGGATCATCGGCCAGATCGAGCAGATGAAGATGGTCCAGGTCGCAGCCGGGTCGGCGCGCTGGAACACCAGCAGGCCGATCGGCAGCCAGGCCAGCGGCGACACCGGGCGCAGCAGGCTGATGATCGGATTCAGCATCTGCGCCAGCAGCGCGAAGCGGCCGAGCAGGAAGCCGGCCGGAATGCCGACCAGTGCGGCAATGCCGAAGCCGATGCCGACGCGTTCGAGCGAGGCCAGCACGTTCCAGCCGATGCCCTGGTCGTTCGGCCCTTCGCGGTAGAAGGGATCGGCGAACAGCGCCAGTGCGGCGTCCCAGGTCCTGGCCGGCGAGGGGATGCCGCCACCGTCGGCCGTTCCCAGATGCCACAGGCCGATCAACAGGGCCAGCCCGGCGGCGGGCGGCAGCAGCATCGCGGCAAGCACACGCAAGCCCTCGGCCAGGCGCTCGCGCATGCGCTCTCCCAGGCCCGGGCCGGGCCGCGCCGCGAGCGCGGGCGTGATCGGCGTGATATCGGCGCGGCCGCCGGCCGCGGCCCCGCCTTCCCTTGCGGTTCCGGCAGCGGGCGCCACGCCCTTGCTGCGGTCCGCCATCGCAACGACTGTCATTTCGGTGTCCTCCAGGTTCGCCACGGCATCAGGCCTTGATCTTGAAACCGGCCGCATAGGCCGCGGGGTTCGAGCCGTCCCACACCACGCCGTCGATCAGCGTCGCGCTGCGCATCTCGCCCGCCGGCACGGCCACGCCGGCAGCCGTCGCCGCCTGCTTGTAGATGTCGATGTGGTTGATCGCGCGTGCCGTCGCCAGGTAGTCGACATCGCGTTCGAGCAGGCCCCAGCGCCGGTGCTGGGTCAGGAACCACATGCCGTCCGACAGCCAGGGGAAGTTCACCGCGCCGTCGCCGAAGAACTTCATGCCGTGTGCGTCCTTCCACTGCCGGCCCGCACCGTCGTCGTAGTCGCCGAGCATCCGCCCCTCGATGACGGCGACGTCGGTATTGACGTAGGAGCGCGCGGCGATCGTCCTCGCGGTCTCGCTGCGGTTGACGTCCGAAGCGTCGATCCAGCGCGAGGCGTCGAGTACCGCGGCGGTCAGCGCGCGCGCGGCATTGGGGTGCTTCGCCACCCAGTCGGCGCTGGTGCCGAGGATCTTCTCCGGATGGCCCGGCCAGATGTCCTGCGTGGCCGCGGCGGTGAAACCGATGCCGTCGATGACCGCGCGCTGGTTCCAGGGCTCGCCGACGCAGTAGCCGTGCATGTTGCCGACGCGCATGTTGGCCACCATCTGCGGTGGCGGCACGACGATGCTCTTGATGTCCCGGAACGGATGGATGCCGTGGGCGGCAAGCCAGTAGTACAGCCACATGGCGTGGGTGCCGGTCGGAAAGGTCTGGGCGAAGGTATAGGTGCCGGGGGAGCTGGCGGCGACAACCTTCCCGAGGCCGGCGCCGTCCGCCGCGCCGGCCTCGCGCAGCGCCTTCGACAGCGTGATCGCCTGGCCGTTGTGGTTGAGGTTCATCAGCATCGCCATGTCCTTCTTCGGCCCGCCGATGCCCAGATGCACGCCATAGACGAGGCCGTACAGAACGTGGGCGGCATCCAGCTCGCCCGACACCAGCTTGTCGCGCACCGATGCCCAGCTCGCCTCCTTGCTCGGAACGATCCGGATGCCGTACTTCTCGTCGAACTTCTTCACCGCGGCCATGACCACCGAGGCACAGTCGGTCAGCGGGATGAAACCGACGCGGATCTCCTTCTTTTCCGGCGCATCGGATCCTGCCGCCCAGGCGCCGCCGGGGAACAGGCCCGGCAGCAAGGCAGCCGCGCCGGCTGCGGCGCCCGCCTTGATGAAGCCACGGCGCGACAGCTCGGGGGTTTCGGTCTTGAGCGTTTCCATGATGAATTCCTTGAAAGGCGTCGGGGAAAAACGAAAAGGCGCCCATCCCTCGCTCCGCGCAGCGCGGAGGGGAATGGACGCCGTTGTCCTGTGTTCGGGTCGGATGATCGAATGCCGGGCCGCCGTTGGCCCCGCCTCGCCCTCTTCAATGCATCAAGCGTGCCAGGCGCTCGCGCCGCACCGCTTTCCTTTCATTTCATGGATTTGCCCGTAATTCTCCAGGACACGGGAGCACGGCCCGACGCACTGCTGCAGTGCAACACCCCTATGGCCCGCACGCTCGTGGTGCGCCGCCGGCGCCCGTTTCCTATGCCCCGCCCAGCACGTCCGCCAGCGCCAGCGTGGCCCCCGCGACCTCGGCCAGGCGCCGTCCCTGGCTCATCGCGGTCTGGCGCAGCAGGCGATAGGCCTCGTCCTCCGACAGGCCTCGGCACGACATCAGCAGGCCTTTCGCACGCTCGACCAGCTTACGTTCGTCGAGCGCGGCGCGCGCCGCGTCGAGCTCCTCGCGCATCGCCTGCAGGCGCCGGGACTGGGCGTGGAGCAGATCGACGATCGAGCGGCCGAGCTGCGGACCGAGCACCTCGGCCCCGGCATCGTCTTCTCCGGCGGCCACCTCCGCCCCCGTCAACATGCCGAGCGGCGCTTGCGCACCGGGCGCCGTGGCCAGGGCGTCCAGCAATGCGGCCTGGTCCTGGGCCTCGGCACGCGCCGCTGCGATCTTTCGCGCACAGACATCGCCCAGTCCGCGGGCAAGCGCCACCTCAACCTCGTGTAACTGGTCGAGGCGCTGCGAGCAGCAATCGAACCACACTTCGGCCACCGCGGGATCCAGGGCCGCATCCGGCGCCGAGGCCAGCAGCGTCCGGCGCAGCCGCTCCAGCCCGGCGAGCGGCATGAAGGACTGCAGCGCCTGCCATTGCCGCAGCACCTCGTCGCCGCAGAATGCCTCGAAGCGCCGGAAGCACAGCTCCTGCGCGTCGATCAGGTGCAGGATCGCCTGCGTGCGCTCGGCCACCGGATGCCCCGCGGCGAACGATGCCGCCCCCAGCGCACGCTCCTGCCCGGCGAATTCCTTGCCCCGCATCAGGTTGAACAGCGCCACCAACCGCCGCGAGACCTCGGGGTCGACGGCCACGTCCGCGGCCTCGAACACCAGCGCAAGCAAGGCGCCGACGACTTCGCTGTAGCGCGCGGTGGCCTCGTCGGGCCGGCAGCGCCGCGCGGCGATCTCGCCGCGCAGGCCGGGCAAGGCGTCGAGCGCATGCAGCGCGAGCGCGATGCGCGTGAACAGCCGGGCACCGCCCGGAACCGCGGCCCCCGCCTGCTCGCCGCCCAGTTCGGGCCGTGCCAGCCAGGCCCTGACCCGCGCCTCGGCGTCCTGGCTGGCACGGCGCTGCGCCTCGCGCTGGGCGCCGAAGCGCGCGCCCTCCGACCCCAGGAAGACATTGGACACGCCGCGCTCGCGCTGGAGCTGATGCACGAGCCCGCTCGCCGCTTGCACCAGTTCGCAGCTGAGCGCGAGCCGTCCGAGATCGTCCATTTCGCAGCGGCGCGCTGCGAGCAGAAATGCGAGCGCCGTCTTCATGCTGTCCTCCGGAATCGTCATCCACACCGCGGCCGACACGGCCACGCACGGCGGGAACAAGCAATTGCCGTGCAAGCACGCCGTCCGGCGGCGATGCGCAGAGGAAAAGCGGACGCGCGGGCGAAGGCCCCAAGGCCCAATGCGGTTCAGATATGCGTCAGTGACGGGGAACGCACCGACTGAACGGTATCGCCGCTAGGCCGGAGCCGCGCCCGGCATGGCCTGCGCCACGGCCGCGGCCAGGCCCCCGTCCGCCTCGTCCGCCGCGCCCTGCCAACGGTCAAAATGCAGCAGTCCAGCCAAGGGCATGCGCTTGAGCCAGCCGGCCGACTCCAGCTCCGGACGGTCGTGGAAGTGGCTGACGTAGCCGATGCACAGATAGGCGATCGGCACGATTCCGTCCGGGATGCCGAGCGCCTCACGCAGCGCCTGCGGATGCAGGATGCTGACCCAGCCCACGCCCAGGCCCTCGGCGCGCGCGGCCAACCACAGGTTCTGCACCGCACAGACCGCGCTGTAGATGTCCATCTCGGGCATGTGGGTGCGGCCGAGCACCACCGGGCCGTTGCGGCCGCGGTCGCAGGTGACGCACAGGTTGAGCGGCGCCTCCAGGATGCCTTCGAGCTTGAGATTGCGGTACGTGGTGCGCCTGCCCTCGTCGAACATCCGTTCGGCCTCGGCATGGGCGGCGAGGAAGTCGTGGTGGATCTGCTGGCGTACCGTGCGCGAACGCACGAGGACGAAATCCCAGGGCTGCATGAAGCCGACCGAGGGCGCGTGGTGGGCGGCGGTCAGCACGCGCGCCAGCACCTCGTCGGGAATGGGATCGGGCAGGAACTGCCCGCGCACGTCGCGCCGCGTGTGGATCGCGCGGTAGACGGCGGCGCGCTCTG
The DNA here is from genome assembly GCF_000310205.1 of Thauera linaloolentis 47Lol = DSM 12138. Lineage (GTDB taxonomy): Bacteria > Pseudomonadota > Gammaproteobacteria > Burkholderiales > Rhodocyclaceae > Thauera > Thauera linaloolentis. The sequence goes on from NZ_AMXE01000090.1 coordinate 11,835, forward strand.
CGGCGCTGAATGATGGATCGGTCTGGATGGCCTGCGCATGGCTGCTCATGGAGTCGTCCCCTTGTCGTCGAGCAGTAGGCAGTCGCCGACCAGACGGCTGCTTGAACGCTTCGGGGCCGGTCTTCCGGCTAAGGATCATCCCGTCCGGACGCCTTCCCGGCCCTCGCGGGCCAGTGACTGGGCAAACCTTGTCCGGACGATCCCCTTCACGGCGCTGGGCGCGCGGCGGACTTTCACCGCCTTCCCGATTCTCCCGCGGCAGGCGCGGGCACCCCGAAGCTCGAAGGGCGCAAGATTACCCTAAACGCCCCCCGCGCCGGAACCCGGCGCCGCGCGCCGCCGCCTATTGCCGCTGGCGGCGGGCCTCGAACAGGCAGATCCCGCTCGCGACCGACACGTTCAGGCTCTCGACGCTACCGTGCATCGGAATGCGCGCCAGTTCGTCGCAGGTCTCGCGCGTCAGGCGGCGCAGGCCGTCGCCCTCGGCCCCCAGCACCCAGGCCACCGGGCCCTTCTGGTCGACGTCATGGAGCGATTTTTCCGCCTCGCCGGCCGCGCCGATGACCCACACGCCGGCATCCTGCATCTCGCGCAAGGCGCGCGCCAGGTTGGTGACGGTGATGTAGGGCACGGTGTCGGCCGCCCCGCTGGCGACCTTGACCGCGGTGGCGTTGAGGCCGACCGCACGGTCCTTGGGCGCGACCACCGCGTGCGCCCCCGCCGCGTCGGCCACGCGCAGGCAGGCGCCGAGGTTGTGCGGGTCCTGCACGCCGTCCAGCACCAGGATCAGCGCGTTTTCCTCCAGGCTGTCGAGCACGTCGGCGAGCTTGATATCGCGCCGCGTGGCGTCCACCTTGGCCACCACGCCCTGGTGCCGGCGGGTGCCGACCAGGGCGTCGAGCTTGTCGCCCTCGCTGTGCAGGATGCGGACCCCGGCGGCCTCCGCCTGGGCGATGAACTTCTTCGCCCGGGCATCCTTGCGATCGGCCGACAGATGGATCTCCAGCACCGCATCCGGTGCGTGGCGCAGCTTGGCGGAGACGGCGTGGAAACCGTAGATCAGGCGGGTGGAGGCGGTTTCGGGTGTCTTAGCCACGGCGCTTTTCCTTTGCGGAGGATTTGCCGCCAGGACGCGCGGCCGGTTCGGAGGCGCGCGGTTCTACCGCCTTGGCCGCATCGGAAGGCGCGGCCTTGGCCGCCTTCGCGGTCTTGTCCGCCTTTTTCCTGCCCTCCTTCGCGGCGGCCTTCTTCTTCGCCGGCTTCTCGCCGGCCCCGGCCTTGGCTTTCGCCTTGGTCTTCGTGCCCTTGTCCGCGGCGCCCTTCGCCTTCTTGCCGGCCTTTGCGGCGGCCGCCTTGCGCACCTTGCCGGCTGCCGCCTCTTCGGCAGCGAGCTTCACGGCGGCGGCCTCCTGGTCGACCGCCTTCTGCCAGATGTCGTCGAGCACGCTTGCCTGGCCGGCAGCGGCCTCGGCCGCCACGACAGGCGCTTTCGCGCGCGCCTTGCGCGCTGCGGGCCGGGCCTTTGCCGGAGGCTCCCCGGCCGCGGCGGCAAGCGCGGGCAGCCCGGCTTCGGTGGCACGCGGGCGGCGCTTCGCCCCGGCTGGCGCAGGCACGGATACCGGTGCGGGGGCCGTCGCCACCGCGGGCGCGGCTTCGACGGGCGCCTGCCCGGCGGCCTTCGTCCTGCGCGCGCGTCCGGCCGGAGC
>NZ_AMXE01000091.1 GCF_000310205.1 Thauera linaloolentis 47Lol = DSM 12138
CCGCGGACCGGCGCCCGCTGACCCCCGCCGGCCCGGCCGGCCGCGTGCGGCCGGCGCCATCACATCTCATCCGCCATCGTGGCGGTCGGCGCCGAAGGCGCGCTCGCGCAGCCGGAAAAGCTCGTCGCGCGCCGCGGCGGCCTTTTCGAACTCGAGGTTGCGGGCATGCTCCTGCATGTCCTTCTCGAGGCGCTTGATCGCCCTCGCCAGCGCCTTTTCGTCCATCGCCGCGTAGTCGGCTCCCTTCTCGGCCACGCGCGCGGCGTCGCGGCTGGCGCCATCCGAATCGTAGACGCCGTCGATGATGTCCTTGATGCGCTTGGTCACCGACTTGGGCACGATGCCATTCGCCTCGTTGAAGGCGACCTGCTTCTGGCGGCGGCGCTCGGTCTCGCCGATCGCCGCCTTCATCGAGTCGGTCATGCGGTCGGCGTAGAGGATGGCGGTACCGTGCAGGTGGCGCGCGGCGCGGCCGATGGTCTGGATCAGCGAGCGCTCGGAACGCAGGAAGCCTTCCTTGTCGGCATCCAGGATCGCCACCAGCGATACCTCGGGAATGTCCAGGCCTTCGCGCAGCAGGTTGATGCCCACCAGCACGTCGAACTCGCCCAGGCGCAGGTCGCGGATGATCTCGACCCGCTCCACGGTGTCGATGTCCGAATGCAGGTAGCGCACACGGATGCCGTTGTCGGCCAGGTAGTCGGTCAGGTCCTCGGCCATGCGCTTGGTCAGCACGGTGACGAGCACGCGCTCGTTGACCGCGAGCCGCTTCTTGATCTCGGACAGCAGGTCGTCGACCTGCGTCATCGCCGGGCGCACGTCGACCTGCGGGTCGATCAGCCCGGTGGGGCGCACCACCTGCTCCACCACCTGGCCCTGGTGCTCCTCCTCGTACTTCGCCGGGGTCGCCGACACGAACACGGTCTGCGGCATCAGGCGTTCGAACTCGTCGAACTTCAGCGGCCGGTTGTCCAGCGCCGACGGCAGGCGGAAGCCGTAGCCGACCAGGTTTTCCTTGCGTGAGCGGTCGCCCTTGTACATGCCGCCGACCTGGCCGATGGCGACGTGCGACTCGTCGACGAACAACAGCGCATCGGACGGCAGGTAGTCGATCAGCGTCGGCGGCGGCTCGCCCGGCGCGCGCCCGGACAGGTGGCGCGAGTAGTTTTCGATGCCCTTGCAGAAGCCCATCTCGTTGAGCATCTCGAGGTCGAAGCGGGTGCGCTGCTCGATGCGCTGCGCCTCCACCAGCTTGCCTTCGCGCTGGAAGAAGGCGATACGCTCGCGCAGCTCCTCCTTGATCGCCTCGACCGCCTTCAGCACGGTGGCGCGCGGCGTCACGTAGTGGCTGGACGGATACACGGTGAAGCGCGCCAGCTTGTGCTTGAGATGGCCGGTGAGCGGGTCGAACAGCGTCAGGTGCTCGATCTCGTCGTCGAACATGTCGATGCGCACCGCCAGTTCGGCGTTTTCCGCCGGGAACACGTCGATGACGTCGCCGCGCACGCGGAAGGTGCCGCGGCGGAAATCGATGTCGGCGCGGGTGTATTGCATCGCCACCAGGCGCTGGATCAGGTCGCGGTGCGCCATGCGTTCGCCTTCGCGCAGGTGCAGGATCATGGCGTGGTAGTCGACCGGGTCGCCGATACCGTAGATGCACGACACCGTGGCGACGATGACGACGTCGCGGCGCTCCATCAGGCTCTTGGTCGCCGACAGCCGCATCTGCTCGATGTGCTCGTTGATCGACGAATCCTTCTCGATGAACAGGTCGCGCGACGGCACGTAGGCTTCGGGCTGGTAGTAGTCGTAGTAGCTGACGAAGTACTCCACCGCGTTTTCGGGTAGGAACTCCTTGAATTCGGCGTACAACTGCGCCGCCAGCGTCTTGTTCGGCGCCAGCACCAGCGCCGGCCGGCCCATGCGGGCGATGACGTTGGCCATGGTGTAGGTCTTGCCCGAGCCGGTCACGCCCAGCAGGGTCTGGTACATCAGCCCGTCCTCGACCCCTTCGCACAGCAGGCGGATCGCCTCGGGCTGGTCGCCGGCGGGCGGAAACGGCTGGTGGAGGCGAAACGGGCTGCCCTCGAAGCTCAGTACCGGGACACCCGTTGCGTGGGCTTCCGGGCCGCCTTGTCCTGCGCTATTGCCTTGACTCGTCATGCTAATATTTCGCCTTGCGTGTGCGGTGCACCAAGGACGGTGCGCCGGACGAAAACGCCGATTATTTCCCAAATCGCGCCTCAAGGCACGGCACATCGCCGTTCTTGCTGCGCGAGTTCATTGCCGCACTACTGGAACGACTGGAGTTCTCTCATGTCCGCTTCGATCTTCGCCGCCGTCGAGATGGCGCCCCGTGACCCGATCCTTGGCCTGAACGAGGCCTTCGCCGCCGACACCCGCGCCGAGAAGGTCAACCTCGGCGTCGGCGTGTATTACGACGACAACGGCAAGATCCCGCTGCTGGGGGCGGTGCGCGCAGCCGAGAAGACCCGCCTCGAAGCCATGCCGCCGCGCGGCTACCAGCCCATCGAAGGCCCCGCCGCCTACAACGGCGCGGTGCAGAACCTGCTGTTCGGCAAAGGCTCCGAGCTGGCCACCAGCGGCCAGGTCGTCACCGTCGAAGCGCTCGGCGGCACCGGCGCGCTGAAGGTCGGCGCCGACTACCTGAAGCGCCTGCTGCCCGGCGCCAGCGTCTACATCTCCGACCCGAGCTGGGAAAACCACCGCGCGCTGTTCGAGTCGGCCGGCTTCCCGGTGCAAACCTACGCCTACTACGACGCCGCCACCCGCGGCGTGAACTTCGCCGGCATGAAGGCCAGCCTCGAAGCCGCGCCCGCCGGCTCGATCATCGTGCTGCACGCCTGCTGCCACAACCCCACCGGCGCCGACCTGTCCGACGCCCAGTGGGACGAAGTCGTCGCCGCGTGCCGCAACCGCGGCCTGGTGCCCTTCCTCGACATGGCCTACCAGGGCTTCGCCGACGGCATCGACGCCGACGCCGTGGCCGTGCGCGCGTTCTCGGCCAGTGGCCTGCAGTTCTTCGTCTCCAGCTCGTTCTCCAAGAGCTTCTCGCTGTACGGCGAGCGCGTCGGCGCGCTGTCGATCGTCACCGCCAGCAAGGAAGAGGCCGGCCGCGTGTTGTCGCAGGTCAAGCGCGTGATCCGCACCAACTACTCCAACCCGCCGATCCACGGCGGCGCCATCGTCGCCGCGGTGCTCAACTCGCCCGAGCTGCGCCAGCAGTGGGAAGACGAACTGGCCGGCATGCGCGACCGCATCCGCGCCATGCGCACCAGCCTGGTCGAGCAGTTGAAGGCCGAAGGCGTGGCCCAGGATTTCTCTTTCGTCATCAAGCAGCGCGGCATGTTCTCCTACACCGGCCTGACCGCCGGCCAGGTCGAGAAGCTGAAGGCCGATTTCGGCATCTACGCCGTGTCGACCGGCCGCATCTGCCTGGCCGCGCTGAACTCGAAGAACATCGGCTACGTCGCCAAGGCCATCGCCCAGGTCGTCAAGGGCTGAGCAAGGATCGAGGCGAGGCGGTGAACGCACAAAAAATCGCCGCCCCGCCTTGACGCTCCATGGCGCCATTCCTATAATGCGCGCCTCTGTTCCCCGATAGCTCAGTCGGTAGAGCGCCGGACTGTTAATCCGTAGGTCCCTGGTTCGAGCCCAGGTCGGGGAGCCAAAGTTTCAGAACCTGCCGTTTTCCAGAAAACGACAGGCAGCAGCAAACACCGAGTTTCACTACAAGTTTCAATTCCCCGATAGCTCAGTCGGTAGAGCGCCGGACTGTTAATCCGTAGGTCCCTGGTTCGAGCCCAGGTCGGGGAGCCAAATCTGTACGCACTGTGGCCGTCGATGGCGGGCGCGGTGCTTCAAGGCCAGTAATCCGGCGCACTGCGGTGCCGAGGATACTGGCCTTTTTCATGGCTTGACGCAGCGCAGTCTTGTATATACATTTTGGCATATACATTGAGAAGCAATGCCATGCCTACCCTATCGAAGCCATCCAGACCCAAGGAAGCCAAGCTGTTCCGCAACAACCGCAGCCAAGCGGTGCGGATTCCTGTGGAATTCGAGTTGCCGGGGGATCGTGTGCTGATTCACCGCGAAGGCAGCAAACTCATCATCGAGCCAGTGACTCGGCCAACGAACATCGTCGAACTGCTGGCGGAGTGGAGGAAAGAAGCCCCCCTTGGGCCAGAAGATCAGTTCCCGGCCATCGAGGACATGCCCGCCCGGCCGGAGGACATGTTTTGAGCGGCTATCTGCTGGACACGAACATCCTCAGCGACCTGATCCGCAACCCGGATGGACCTGCCGCGCGTCGCATCGAACAGGCCGGGCCACAGAAGATTTTCACCAGCATCATCGTCGCCGCCGAGTTGCACTATGGCTACGCAAAGAAGAGCTCGCCCAAACTGCTTGCCAGGGTGGGAGGCATCCTTGAAACGATCCCGGTGCTGCCGCTGGATATTCCCGCTGACGCTGAATATGGCAACATCCGTGCCGAGTTGGAAGCGGCAGGCCAGCCCATCGGCATGAACGATCTGCTGATCGCCGCGCACGCTCATGCGCTTGGCCTCACACTGGTGACGGACAACACGCGCGAATTCCGTCGCATCTGTGGCCTCAAGGTAGAGAACTGGCTGGAAAGATGATCATCTGCCTACGGAGAAACGCCAGCCAACTCGCTTCCCGGGCAGTGGGAATGGGACTCGGGAGGGTGCTGATGCACCTGCCTGCTATTTGAGATTTTCAGCATCTGCTGCGGCGAGACAGATGCGGCGAAGCTGCTAGACTGGAGCCACACTTTCCCTGTGAGACGCGCATGGACATCGACCTCGCCGCCTTCCGTCTCAACGCTCTCGCCCTGCTGATGCGCAGCGATGCCAGCAGCGGCGCCACAAGCACCGGCCAGGCCGGCCTGTTCGAGACACTGCTGAAGCTCCAGAGCGCGCGCCTGTCGGGTAGCTCGGGCGCTGGCATGGCCGGCGCGCTGCCGGGCGACACATCGGCACGGATGCAGTCGGTGCTTGCCCAGCTCGAATCGAGCAACAACGCCTTTCTGCAGCGCTACAACGCACGCGTCGAGGCGATCGGCGACGAGGCCACGGTGCTGACGCGCCTGCGCAGCCGACTGGCCGAACTGGGCAGCGCCGGCGATGGGCTGCAGCAGCTCACGGCCGCCAGTACAGACGGCGAGATCAGGACCGCGCTCGAAGGCTTCATCGCACGCTACAACCAGTGGGACACGGAGTTCGATCCCTATTTCGAGGACGGCGCCCTGCTCGACGACAACCAGGCCGGCGAGGTCGCGCGCTTTTCGCTGCGCCGGGAAGTCGGCTCGATCTTCCACGGCGCGGGCAACGGCGGATTCGCCCTCGGGCTGACCGACATGGGCGTGGGTTTCACGTCCGACGGCCAGTTGCAGCTCGACGAAAAGGCTTTCGGCGCCGCGTTGCGCGGTGGGCGGGATGCTGCGCTGCAGACGCTGCATAATGTCGCCCGCGCCTTCTCCCAGGCGGCGGAGACGCTCGCCTCCGACGGGCATCTGCTCGACCGGCGCATCGACAACGCCGAGCGCGCCGTGGCCTGGGCCGCGGACAACCAGGATTCGGTCGGCGCGGAGTTCGGGCCGGCCGCCGCCCAACTCGCGAAGTGGTATCGCTGAAGGCCAGGCGCGCATCCCCGGGCGAGAGTTGACATTTGCCCCGCCTCGCATACACTCGCGGCCTTCAAGGGGAGTAGCTTCTCAAGCCGCAACATCGTCATCACGGCAGCCTGTCGCCAGACACGCTCCCGGTGCTGCGGGCAACCGGATCATCGGAACATCGATTCGTTGCAAGCGAGACCTTGCCCAAGGGCAAGGTCCGTGCGCGTCGAACACACGCCAGGCCTGTGTCCTTAGGGAACGGGCCTTTTTTGTTTTGTGCGGAGCACGCGATGGAATCGATCGGTACGTGGTGGATGTGGGCGGCGTTTGCCGCCATCGTGTTGGTGATGCTGCTGGTGGACCTGTTCGCCTTCGGCGGCGGCAAGCAGCACCGGGTGTCGCTGAAGGAAGCGGCCGGCTGGTCGCTGGCGTGGGTGACGGTGTCGCTGCTGTTCGCGGCCGGGCTGTGGTGGTATCTCGACGGAACGATGGGCCGCGCCATCGCCAACGACAAGGCGCTCGCCTTCGTCACCGGCTACCTGGTCGAGAAATCGCTGGCGGTCGACAACGTTTTCGTCTGGATGATGATCTTCAGCTTCTTCGCTGTGCCGCTGGAGCTGCAGCGCCGCGTGCTGCTGTACGGCATCGTCGGCGCGATCGTGCTGCGCACGATCATGATCTTCGCCGGCAGTTGGCTGATCGCCGAATTCCACTGGCTGCTGTACGTGTTCGGTGCCTTCCTGGTGATCACCGGCGTCAAGATGGTGTGGTTCGCAGAGCATGATCCGGACCTGGAGAAGAACCCCTTCGTCCGCTGGATCCGCAACCACTACCCGGTCACCGAGGGCCTCGAAGGCGAGCGCTTCTTCGTCATGCGCGACGGCGTGCGCATGATCACCCCGCTGTTCCTCGCGCTGGTGCTGGTCGAGATCTCGGACGTGATCTTCGCGGTCGACAGCATCCCGGCCATCTTCGCGATCACCACCGACCCCTTCATCGTGCTGACCTCGAACCTGTTCGCCATCCTCGGCCTGCGCGCGATGTACTTCCTGCTCGCCGACCTCGGCGACCGCTTCGAGCTGCTCAAGTACGGCCTCGCGACGATCCTGGTGTTCATCGGCACCAAGATGCTGATCGTCGAATGGATCAAGATCCCGGTGCTAGTCTCGCTCGGCGTCGTCGCGGTGATCCTGGCCATCGCCGTCGTGGCGAGCCTGTGGTACAGCGCGAAGAAGGCGAAGCCGCTCGCCTGACTCCATCCAGCCGGCGCCATCCAGCCGGTGCCGCTCAGGCGCGCAGCAGCGACGCCGCCTCGCCGGAGAAATGCTCGACGAGGCGGTCGAACACCAGCCTGATCCGCGCCGCGACCGGCCCGCGCTGGGGGCGATAGACGGACAGCCCCCAGGGCTCGGGGCGCAGCTCGGGCAGCACTTCGACCAGGCGCCCCGCCCGCAGATGGGGCCGGGCCAGCGGCGCCGCCAGTTGCCCGAAGCCGATGCCCGCCACCACGGCATCGGCTTCGGCGCGCGTATCGTCGGTGGCGAAGGCCGGCGTGCGCGGCAGCCATTGCTGGCCGCGCGCCAGGAACCAGACCCAGGGCTTGCCGGTGTTGGGGTCGATGACGACGGTGGTCGGCCGCTCCGCCAGCTCCTGCAGCGTGTGCGGCACGCCGACGCGCGTGATCAGTTCCGGCGCCCCGACGACATGGAAGGGCACCTGCGCCACCGCGCGGGCCACGAAACGGCTGTCGCGCATGAAGCCGAGCCGGACGCCGATGTCGATCTGCTCATCCACGACATCGACGAACTGGTCCGACAGGCGCAGGTCCAGCTGCAGCCCCGGGTGCCGGGCGCACAGCTCGCCCAGGACCGGCGTCAGCCAGTCGCGCTGCAGCGCTCTCGGCGCCGTGATGCGCACCAGCCCGGACAGGCTGTCGTCCTGTTCCTTGACGCTCTTGCGGAAGATCTCGTCCACCCCCTGCACGCCGAGGCGCGCGCGCGCGGCCAGTTGCTCGCCGAACTCCGTGATCCGGGTATGGCGGGTATTGCGGTGGAACAGCAACTCGCCGACATGGCTTTCGAGCTCCTTCACCGCCCGTGTCACCGCTTGCGGCGATACGCCGAGCCGGGTCGCCGCTTCCTTGAAGTTGCGCGTCTCGGCGGCGGAGCAAAAAATCCTGAGCATTTCCAGGCGGTTCTGCATCGTGTCGTTCCAGCGTGAAGCGAAGCCTTTAATTATTCCATAATCTGGAATTCTGAAATCAAAAACTATTCATTCATTGGATCAATCGGTCTTGGAATACTTCAAGGTCCAATAGCCCGGCCCCGAGGCCGGGCCGCGCACAAGAACGACAGGAGCCCTGCAGCCATGACCATCAAATCCCGCGCCGCCGTCGCTTTCGCACCCGGAGAACCGCTGAAGATCGTCGAGATCGACGTTGCCCCGCCCAAGGCCGGCGAGGTACTGGTGAAGATCACCCACACCGGCATCTGCCACACCGACGCCTTCACCCTCTCCGGCGACGACCCGGAAGGCATCTTCCCCGCCGTGCTCGGCCACGAAGGCGCCGGCATCGTGGTGCAAGTCGGCGAGGGTGTGACCAGCGTCAAGCCGGGCGACCACGTCATCCCGCTGTACACTGCCGAATGCGGCGAATGCCTGTTCTGCAAGTCCGGCAAGACCAACCTGTGCGTCTCGGTGCGCGCCACCCAGGGCAAGGGCGTGATGCCGGACGGCACCACGCGCTTCTCCTACCAGGGCCAGCCGATCTACCATTACATGGGCTGCTCGACCTTTTCCGAATACACCGTGGTGGCCGAGGTGTCGCTGGCCAAGGTCAACCCGGACGCCAACCCGGAGCACGTCTGCCTGCTCGGCTGCGGCGTGACCACCGGCATCGGCGCGGTGCATAACACCGCCAAGGTGCAGGAAGGCGACAGCGTGGCGGTGTTCGGCCTCGGCGGCATCGGCCTGGCGGTGATCCAGGGCGCGCGCCAGGCCAAGGCCGGACGCATCATCGCCGTCGACACCAATCCGTCCAAGTTCGACCTGGCCAGGCAGTTCGGCGCCACCGACTGCGTGAATCCCAAGGACCACGACAAGCCCATCCAGCAGGTCATCGTGGACATGACCGGCTGGGGCGTGGACCACAGCTTCGAGTGCATCGGCAACGTCAACGTGATGCGCGCGGCGCTGGAATGCGCCCACCGCGGCTGGGGCCAGAGCGTGATCATCGGCGTGGCCGGCGCGGGGCAGGAAATCTCCACGCGGCCGTTCCAGCTGGTCACCGGGCGCAAATGGATGGGCACCGCCTTCGGCGGCGTCAAGGGCCGCAGCCAGCTGCCGGGCATGGTCGAGGACGCGATGAAGGGCGACATCGAGCTGGCCCCCTTCGTCACCCACACCATGCCGCTGGACGACATCAACACCGCCTTCGAGCTGATGCACGAGGGCAAGTCCATCCGCTCGGTGGTGCATTACTGAGGAGGCGGGGATGGAACGCATCGAACACCGCGCCTGCTTCGGCGGCTGGCAGGACGTGTACCGGCACGAATCAAAGGTGCTGGGCTGCACGATGAACTTCGCCGTGTACCTGCCGCCGCAGGCGGAAAAGGAAAGGCTGCCGGTGCTGTACTGGCTGTCCGGCCTGACCTGCACCGAGCAGAACTTCATCACCAAGGCCGGCGCGCAACGCTACGCCGCCGAGCACGGCATCATCCTCGTCGCGCCGGACACCAGCCCGCGCGGCGACGCGGTGGCCGATGCCGAAGGCTACGACCTGGGTCAGGGCGCGGGTTTCTACCTCAACGCCACGCAAGAACCCTGGGCGCGGCACTACCGCATGTACGACTACATCGTGGAAGAGCTGCCGGCGCTGATCGAGGCGAACCTCCCGGCCAGCGCCGCGCGCGCCATCAGCGGGCACTCCATGGGCGGCCACGGCGCGCTCACCATCGCGCTGAAGAACCCGGGGCGCTACCGCAGCGTCTCGGCCTTCTCCCCCATCGTCGCGCCCACGCAGGTGTCCTGGGGCGAAAAGGCGTTCACCGCCTATCTGGGCGAAGACCGCGCAAGCTGGAAGGCCTGGGACGCCACCGAACTGGTGAAATCGGCCCCGGAGAAGCTGCCGTTGCTGATCGACCAGGGCGAAGGCGACGAATTCCTCGTGAACCAGTTGCGCCCGCAACTGCTCCAGGCCGCCGCCGAGGCCGCCGGACATCCGCTGGACCTGCGCCTGCACCCCGGCTACGACCACAGCTACTACTTCATCGCCAGCTTCATCGGCGAGCACGTCGCGCATCACGCCCGGGCGCTGCGCGGCGCCTGAAACGCGCGGTGGCCCGACCGCCCCCGGCGCTTGCCGGGGGCGCGCCGCTTGCCGGGGCATCCAGTTGAAATATGCCCAACGGAAAAATAAAACGAAAGTGATATAGATATCGGTAATTCGTCGTTTGGTGTGACCGCCTCAGGTTTTACATTTTCGCCCTTGGAAGCACGTCCGGCATGCCGCCGCATCCCCTGCCCGGACCGTCCATCACAATAAAAGGAAGCGAAAATGTCCCCGAGATTCCCCCTGAAAAAATCCCTGCGCGCCGTCCTGCTCGCCGTGAGCCTGCCGGCCCTGGCCATCACCGCCTACACCGGCGCGGCCGTGGCTGCCGCCCCCGCCGCGGCGCAAGCCGCGCAGCAAGGCAACATCATCATCTCCGCCGATCAGGCGAAGAAGCTGGCCGCCTCCGGCGCCAAGATCATCGACCTGCGCCCCGCCAAGGATTACGCCGCCGGCCACATCCCCGGCGCCATCAATCTGCCGTGGATCAAGTTCAACCAACGCGAAGTGGACGGCGTGCGCAACGAGTTCGCCAGCGACGAGGTGATCGAGCGCGAACTCGCCGCCGCCGGCCTGAGCTATGACGATACCCTGGTGATCTACGAGAACAGCGCGCTGCCCGGCCGCGCCTACGTGGTGTTCGATTACGCCGGCTTCAAGAAGGTACACGTGCTCGACGGCGGTGTCGGCGCGTGGAAGGAAAAGCTCTCCACCGAAGCCGTCACGCCGCAGCCGAGCGCCTTCAAGCTGAGCCAGAAGAAGGAAATCCGTGTCGACAAGAAATTCGTCGAAGGCAAGGTGGGCAAGGCCGGCGTGACCATCATCGATGGCCGCGACGAGGAAGCCTATCTGGACGGCCACATCCCCGGCGCGAAGAACCTGCCGGCGCCGAAGCTGCTGACCGCCGAGCGCACGCTCAAGCCGCAGTCCGCGCTGACCCAGGTGCTCGCCGACAAGCAGATCAACCCGGACGACGAGATCGTCTCCTACTGCGGCAGCGGCGTTTACGCGGCCAACAACTACCTGGCGCTGCGCAACCAGGGCTACCGGAACGTGGCCTTCTACGACGCCAGCTGGGACGAATGGAGCCGCGACCCGAAGGCCGGGCAGTCCGTCGCCTACGACAACTACACCTTCGACGTCACGGGGACACAAACCACCGCGGGCAGCAAGAGCGGCGTACCGCAGTTCATCAACATCGACGAACTGAAGAAGGCCACCGACGACAAGAAAGCCGTGATCGTCGACGTGCGCGCGCCGGCCGACTACGACTGGGGCCACATCCCCAACTCGGTGAACGTGTTCTGGGACACCACGCTGAATGCCGACCGCACGCTGAAATCCGCCGCCGAGCTGGACAAGATCTACAAGGCCGCGGGCGTGACGCCGGACAAGCGCGTGATCATCTACGCGCGCGGCGGCTACCAGCTCACCCACACCTACACGGCCCTCAGTCTGCTCGGCTACAAGAACATCGACTTCTTCACCGGCAAGTTCGAGGGCTGGAAGAGCAAATGAGCAGTATTGCCACAGTCCCCGGGGCGTCCTCTGGCCGCTGCGCTCGCGCCGGGGGCACCTCGGCGGCCACCGAATGCCTTCCTGTTCAGTCTGGATCGACGCAAGAAGAAACATGAAATCCCGCAATACGCTCCTCTTCGGTTCCGCCGTGCTGGCCATGACGGTCGCCGGGATCGCGGCCTGCCAAGCGGACGCCCCTGCCGAAATCCCCGAAGCCGCAAGCGCCCGCGCACCAGCCACGGAATCCGCCGGCCAGGACGACGAGGACTACGCGATCTGCGGCGCCATCTAGCACCACGCCCCACCGATGGCCGAAGCGCCTACGCCCGACGTCTTTGCCCGGCGCCTGCAGGCCGCCCGCGAGGCGCAGTTCTGCGAACACGTGCTGGCCAAATCCGCCAGCAACGTGCTGCTGACCACGCTCGGCCACGGCGGGGCCGTCGAAGGCTGGACGCATTACCCGGCGGACGACGTGTTCGATCCCGAAAGCGGCTCACTGTGGTACTACCACTGCCATCTGCCGGCCCGCGACGAGCGCGAGCACGGGCACTTCCATTGCTTCGTCCGTCCCCAAGGCAAGGATGGCCCCATCCATCATCTGGCGGGCATCGGCGTGGATGCCGCCGGCAAGGCCTACCGCCTGTTCACCGTCAACCGGTGGATGACCGGCGACGACTTCATCGAAGCCGAGCGTGCCGGCGAACTGCTCGGCCGCTTCGACGTGCACCTGGACCGCCCCTCCTACCTGGTCAACCGCTGGGTGTCGGCCATTCTGCGCCTGTACGAGGCCGACATCCGCACGCTGCTCTGGGCGCGCGCCCGAACCCTGGCGCGCCATGGCCGGGAGCACGGCAAGACACTGGCGGAGGTCTTGGACGACCGGAGCTTGCAGATCACCTCGGAAGCCTTCATCGATCTGCACGACACCGCGCGCGCACTCGAGCGGCAAGCACCGGCCGACGCCTGCGCACCACGACCATGAACCCTGACGAGCGCCCGCGCCTCGGCCCTCGGCCGTGCCAGCCTGCCCTCGCCCGGCAGGCGCCCGGCTGTGGCTTGTTGCTACCGGGCTGGTATGGAACCATGCGCAGTACCCGCGGCCGATGCCAGACGCCAAGCTCCAGCGGCCGGGCCTCTCAGCCACGGCTCACAACAGCCCCTCAGCAAAGCACCTTCCTCCGCCCGATGCCCTTCACGCACGACATGCCGCCATCGCCGGCGACGACGATCCGCAACGCCCGCCGGGACTTTCACGAATGGCATCTCGGCCGTCCGCATTACCTGCTATGGGCGCTGGATGTCGACCTGGCGCCGGTGCGCCAGCGCATGGAAGCCGCGCAGCATCACCTGTCCGGGCTCTTGCTGGACGATTATGTGCGCCAGCCGCACATCACTGTCAGCCTGTGCGGCTTTCCCAGCATAGCCCCGCTGCACACCGACGATTTCGGCGCCAGCCTGCTGCACGCCCAGATCGATGCCCTGAACAGGCTGCGGCCCGCTGCCTTCGACATCGGAATCGGTGCGCTGGACGGCTTCACCTCGGCACCGTATCTCGCCGTGGATGACCGCGACGGGCACATCGGGCGCCTGCATGCCTGCCTCCGCCTCGCCCCGGAGGCACTGGCGCATGCGGATTACCGGCCGCACGTCACCGTGGGGCTGTATGGCGGCGCGTGGCCGCTGGCTGACGTCCGGACCCGGCTGGCGCGCTTCACGCCCGGCGGACCGCTGCGGCTGCGCATCTCCCGCCTCAGCCTGCTGGGCTACGCGAGCACGGAAATCGGCGGGCGGCTAACCCCGGTCGCCGACTACGACTTCGCCCGCGCCCGCTGTTCGCCTGCC
>NZ_AMXE01000092.1 GCF_000310205.1 Thauera linaloolentis 47Lol = DSM 12138
GGGCCCGGCGCCCGGCCCGGGTCGCGCCTCGGCGCGCTCCGCCTCCAGTGTCTGGCGCTGCGCCGGGCTCAGCACGGCGCGCGAACGTGCGTCGAGTTCGGTGCGTGCGAGCAGCAGGGCGGCCAGCGCGCGTCCGTGGCGTTCGGCGGCGGCGCGGGCGCGCGTGGCGTCGAGGGATTCGGCTTCGCCCAGCGCGCGCAGTTCGCGCAGGGCAGCATCGGCCTCGCGCTGCAACTGGCGCAGCCGGGGCGCCTGGGCGTGGTGCAGGTCGAACAGCTGGTCCTGCTGGGCGTCGCTCAGTTCGATGCCCGGCGGAAGCCGGGGCCCCGCAACGAAGGCCGGCGGTGCTGCGCCGGGGGCGGCCGAGGCGTGCAACGACACGGCCAGCAGCGCGATGGCCAGCCAGTACGGGAAGCGTCTGGAAATGATGGTGGGCATGATGTCTTTCCTCTGCGAGTTGGGAGTCCGCCGCCGGTCTCAGGCGACGGCGCGGCCATTCTCGGCAGGGGGCGGATCAAGCGCCGTTGCGCCGGGGTAAAAACGGGTAAAGAGGCATGGCCGTGCATCTGGGCGCTGCCCTATGATGGGCGCCATGAATCCGATGGAAACCGCCGCCACCCCCGCATCCCGCGTGCTGCTGGTGGACGACGACACCGAACTGCTCGAACTGCTGCGCGACTACCTGGAAGGCGACGGCTTCGCCGTCGAATGCGCGTACGACGGCGTCAGCGGCGTGGCCGGGGCGCTCTCCGGGCGCCACGACATCGTCGTGCTCGACGTCATGCTGCCGGGCCTGGGTGGCATCCAGGCGCTCAGCCGCATCCGCGCCGAAAGCCTGCTGCCGGTGTTGATGCTGACCGCGCGCGGCGACGACACCGACCGCATCGTCGGCCTCGAACTGGGCGCCGACGACTACGTGCCCAAGCCGTGCACGCCGCGCGAACTGTCGGCGCGGCTGAAGGCCATCCTGAAGCGCGTGGATGCCTCGGCACGCACCGACGCCGCGCGCCAACTGGTGGCCGGCGACCTGTGCCTGCGTCCCGGCCGGCGCAGCGCCGAACTGGGCGGCGTGGCGCTGGAACTCACCAGCACCGAGTACTCGCTGCTGGAAACCCTGGTGCGCCACGCCGGCCGGCCGGTGAGCAAGCAGACCCTGTCGGAAGAGGCGCTGGGGCGCCCGCTGGCACGCTTCGACCGCAGCATCGACGTGCATATCAGCCGCATCCGCCAGAAGCTGGGCCATTTCGCCGATGGCCGCGCGCGCATCCAGACCGTGATCCGCCGGGGTTACCAACTGGCCGACGAATGAGACCGGGCAACGCGCGCAACGGCGGCATGGGCCGCCTGTTCTGGAAATTCTTCTTCTTTTTCTGGCTGGCCCAACTGGTCACCTCGCTGGGTGTGGGGGTGACCATCTGGCTGCTGCGGCCGGACAGCGTTGCGTCGACGCCGGCTTTCCCGCACCCGCCGCCGGGCATGTTTGCGCCGGGTCCACCCGCGGGGCGGGAGCATCAGCCCCCCTTTCCGGCGTCCGCGCCGCAGCCGGACCGCGCTCGGCCGCCGCCCTGGATGCCGCCGCTGATGCCGCTGATGGCCGGCAGCGTGGTCAGCCTGCTGTTCGCCGCGCTGCTGGCGTGGTACTTCGCACGGCCCATCCGCAAGTTGCGCGGCGCCTTCGAGGCGGTGGCCGCCGGCCGCTTGGACACCCGCATCGGCGACTCGCTGGCCGGGCGCGACGATGAACTGGCGCGCCTGGGACAGGATTTCGACCGCATGGCCGAACGCCTGCAGGATCTGCTCGACGGCCGCCAGCGCCTGCTGCACGACGTCTCCCACGAACTGCGTTCGCCGCTCGCCCGCCTGCAGGCCGCCGCCGATCTGGCGCGTCAGCGTCCGGAACGCGGCGAGTCCTTCATCGAGCGTGTCGAACGCGAAACCGTACGCATGGACCGCCTTGTCGGCGAACTGCTCACCCTGGCGCGCCTGGATGCGGGCATGGCGGAAAGCGTCGCCGAAGAGGTCGACCTGGCCGAGCTCATCGCCCGCATTGCCGAGGATGCCGAGCTGGAAGGCCGCGTGCGCGGCTGCGCCATCGGCGCCGAGGTGGACGAGGATCTGCATGTCGCCGGGCATCCCGAACTGCTGCACCGCATGCTGGAGAACGTGGTGCGCAACGCCGTGCGCCACTCGCCGGAGCATGGATACGTGCATATCGGGGCGCACGCGGACCCGGGGCGCGGCGCGGCCGTAGTGGACATCGCCGATACGGGGCCCGGTGTGCCGGAAGAGGATCTGGAGAGCATCTTCCAGCCCTTCCGGCGCGGCGAGGGCGCCGCGGCCGGCGGCTACGGGCTGGGGCTGGCGATCGCCCGCCGGGTTGCCGAGGCTCATGGGGGCGGCGTGAGTGCCGCCAATCGCCCCGGTGGCGGCCTGAGGGTGTCCATCTCCCTGCCGCTGGCGGCGCGCTCCACCACACCCTCCGGGGAGGGCGGCGGCTGACGCGCACGCGTCTGCCCGCTCGCGGACTCGCTCCGGTTTTTCGGTCTTTTTTCGTTTAAGGTTGCGGACACTTTTTTCATGCGGATTTTCGACGTGCCGAAGTCATTCCTCCCATGCGCCGTCGTGGCCGTGGTGCTGGCCGCCTGCGCCACGCAGCCCTATGCCCCGGCCAGCGGCGATCTGCCCACCGTGCCGGCGGCCTGGACCGAAGCGCCGGATGCGGCCCCGGTGGCCGGTGGCGAACGGCTGGCTTACTGGTGGCGGCACTTTGGCGATGCCGAACTGAGTGCGCTGGTAGATCTGGCCCTGGAGCGCAACAACGACGTGCGCAGCGCGCGCGCCGCGTTGCGCCAGGCACGCGCGCAACGCGCGGTGAGCGCGGCCGGCCTGCAGCCCACGCTGGATTTCGCCGGCTCCGCGCAGCGCGCGCGCACCGACAGCCAGCCCGCCGACAACCAGTTCCAGGTGGGCGTGGATGCCGCCTGGGAGGTGGACCTGGCCGGCGGCCAGCGCGCCGGGCTGGCCGCCGCCGAGGCCGATCTGCTGGCCAGCGCGGCCTCGCTGGACGACACCCGCGTATCGATCGCCGCCGAAGTGGCGCTGGCCTACATCGACCTGCGCGGCAATCAGCAGCGCCTGGCGGTGGCGCGCGCCAACCTCGCCAATCAGGAAGAAACCCTGCAGATCACCCGCTGGCGCGAGCAGGCCGGGCTGGTCACCCAGCTGGAGGTGGAGCAGGCGCGCACCTCGGTCGAGCAGACCCGTTCCAGCCTGTCCAGCCTGGAGTCGGCCGTCGCGCAGACGCTCAACAGCCTGGCGGTGCTCTGCGCGCAGACGCCCGGCGATCTGCGCGCCCGCTTGCTGGACGCCTCCGGCGGGGCACTGGCGGCGATGCCGCGCCCGGCCGACACTTTGGCGGTGAGCCTGCCTGCCGACACCTTGCGCCAGCGCCCGGACGTGCGCGCCGCCGGGCTGCGCGTCGAAGCTGCACGGGCGCGGGTGGATGAAGCCCAGGCCGCGCGCTACCCCAGCCTGCGCCTGACGGGCTCGCTCGGCCTGTCGGCGTTGACTCTCGGCGCGCTGGACAGCGCCGGCGTGGCCAGCAGCCTGCTCGCCAGTGTCGGCCTGCCGCTGTTCGACGGCGGCGCGCGCGCCGCCCAGGTGGAGGTGCGCGACGCCGCGCTGGAGCAGACCTACCATGCGTACGGCGCGGCGGTGCTGACCGCGCTGGGCGAGATCGAGAGCGCGCTGACCGCGCTGCGCACCTCGCGCGACAGCCTCGCCAGCCTGACGCTGGCGGCCGGGGCCGCCGCCAATGCCGACGAACTGGCCGGCCAGCGCTACGCCAGCGGGCTGGTGGATTTCCAGGTGGTGCTGGATACCCAGCGCACCCGCCTCAACGCGGAAGACGCCGTGGCCAGCGCCGCCGCGCAACTCGCCGCCAACCATGTGCAGCTCTACAAGGCGCTCGGCGGCGGCTGGTCTCCGCAAGCCACGCTCGAATCCATGCCTGAATTCACGCCCGCCGCCGCATCCGTGCCGCTTACCGCAACCGCAGCCCCATCTTCCGCACCATGAACACGACTCGTACCGACGCTTCCGCCTCCCTTTCGCTCGACGATGAACCCACCCGCCGCTGGTGGCGGCGCCCCGGCACATGGATCGCAGCCGTGCTGCTTTTGCTCGCATTGCTGGGCGCGCGCTTCTGGCTGGGCCAGGGCGGTGCCGAAGGGCCGCAATACGTCACCGAAGGCATCACGCGCGGCACCCTGCGCCTGTCGATCAACGCCACCGGCACCCTGCAGCCGACCCGCACGGTCGAGATCGGTAGCGAACTGTCCGGCACCGTGGCGCGCGTGCTGGTCGACGTCAATGACCGGGTCAAGGCCGGCCAGGTGCTGGTCGAGCTCGATACCGCCAAGCTGCGCGACGAAGTGGCACGTGCGCGTGCCAGCCTTGCCAGTGCGGAGGCCAAGATCGTCGAGTCGGCGGCTACCGTGGGAGAGCAGCGCAGTACCCTGAGCCGCCTGGAAGAGGTCTCCCGCCTGTCCGGCGGCAAGGTGCCCTCGCGTACCGAGCTGGATGCCGCCCGCGCCGCGCTGGCGCGTGCCCAGGCGGCCGAGACTTCCGCCCGCGCCGCGGTGGTCGAGGCCAAGGCCGCGCTGGCCACCAACGAGACCAATCTCGCCAAGGCCTCGATCCGATCGCCGATCGACGGCGTGGTGCTGACCCGTGCCACCGATCCGGGCAACGCGGTGGCCGCCTCGCTGCAGGCAGTCACCTTGTTTACGCTGGCCGAAGACCTGTCGCGCTTGAAGCTGGAAGTGAACGTGGATGAGGCCGACATCGGCCAGGTCGCGGTGGGCCAGCAGGCCAGCTTCACCGTCAGCGCCTGGCCCAACCGGCGCTACCCGGCCACCGTGACGCGGGTGGATTTCGGCTCCACCACCACCGACAACGTGGTCACCTACACCACCACGCTGGACGTCGCCAACGAGGACCTGTCGCTGCGCCCCGGCATGACCGCCAGCGCGATCATCACCGCCACCGAGCGCGAGGACGTCATCCTGGTGCCCAACATGGCGCTGCGCTTCACTCCGGCACCGACCGCCACGGGTGCCGGCGGCGAGGAGCGCGGGCTGGTCGGCAGCCTGCTGCCGCGCCCGCCCCAGCAGACCGTCGTACCGCGCAGCGGCGGCGCCGAGGCGCGCCAGGTTTGGGTGCTGCGCAACGGCCAGGCGGTGGCCGTGCCGGTGAGCACCGGGCTGTCCGACGGCCGCAGCACGGAAATCGTCAGCGGCGAACTGCAGCCGGGCGAGCAGGCCATCGTCGACCAGCGCAGCGGAGCCGCGCGGTGAGTACCGCGCACGCGGAAGACCTGCCGTTGATCCGCCTGCGCGGCCTGACCAAGGTCTACGGCCAGGGGCAGGCCGCCTTCCAGGCGCTCAAGGGCGTGGATCTGGACATCGAGGCCGGCGACTTCGTCGCCATCATGGGGCCCAGCGGCTCGGGCAAATCCACCGTGATGAACACCCTGGGCTGCCTGGACACGCCCACCGGCGGCGAATACCTGTTCCACGGCCTGCATGTCGAGCGCCTGGGCCGCGACCAGCGCGCCCGGCTGCGCCGGCGCTACCTGGGCTTCGTGTTCCAGGGCTTCAACCTGCTGGCGCGCACCTCGGCGCAGGAGAACGTCGAACTGCCGCTGCTCTACCGCGGCGAACCGGCCGCAGCCCGCCACCGCGCCGCGCGTGCCGCGCTGGCCTCGGTGGGCCTGGCGGGCTGGGAGCACCATACCCCGGCCGAACTCTCCGGCGGGCAGCAGCAGCGCGTGGCCATCGCGCGCGCCATCGTCACGCAGCCGGAAGTGCTGCTCGCCGATGAGCCCACCGGCAACCTGGACACCCAGCGCAGCCACGAGATCATGGAGCTGCTGTGGCGGCTCAACGAGGAGCAGGGCATCACCGTGCTGATGGTCACCCATGAACCGGACATGGCGCGCTACGCCCGCCGCATCGTACATTTCGTCGACGGATGCATCGACAGCGACACGCGCAACCCCGAGCCCGGGCCGCAAGCGCGCCATGCGGCACCAGTGCAGGAGGCCGGCTGATGTTGCTCAACACCTTGCTGCTCGCGCTGCGTGAAATTCGCCGCAACCTGCTGCGCTCCTTCCTCACCATTCTCGGCATCGTCATCGGCGTGAGCGCGGTGATCACCATGGTCACCCTGGGCAACGGCGCCACGCGCGCGGTGCAGCAGCAGATCGCCGCGCTGGGCACCAACCTGCTGATGGTCATGCCCGGCCAGCGCCTGGGGCCGGGGCGCAGCAGCGCCGGCGCGCCCACCTTCAAGGAAGCCGACGTCGAAGCCATCCGCCAGCAGATCGGCGGCGTCAACGTGGTCGCCCCGCAGCTGATGTCCAGCGTCACCCTGGTGGCCAACGGGCGCAACTGGTCGTCCACCATCAACGGCACCAGCAACGAGTACTTCATTTCCAACAACTGGACGCTGGTCTCCGGCCGCCAGTTCGAGGAAGCGGAGGAACGCGCCGGCAGCGCCGTGTGCGTGATCGGCGAAACCGTGCGCCGCGAACTGTACGGCAGCGCCAGCGCCACGGAGGTGCTCGGCCAGCCGCTGCGCATCAAGAACTTTTCCTGCGAGATCATCGGTGTGCTGCTGTCCAAGGGCCAGTCCGGCATGGGCAGCGACCAGGACAACATGGTGGTGATGCCGCTGCGCACCGTGCAGCGGCGCATCTCCGGTAGCCAGCGGGTGGACGTGCTGCTGGTGTCGCTGCAGGAGGGCAGTGACAGCGAGCGCGTCAAGGCCAGCCTGACCAATCTGCTGCGCGAACGGCGCAACCTGTCCGACACCGACGAGGACAACTTCAACATCCTCGACACCCGCCAGTTCGCCGACGCCATGGCCGGCACCACCCAGGTGATGACCATGCTGCTCGGCGCCGTGGCCGGCGTGAGCCTGCTGGTGGGCGGAATCGGCATCATGAACATCATGCTGGTGAGCGTCACCGAGCGCACCCGCGAGATCGGCATCCGCCTCGCCATCGGCGCACTGGAGCGCGAAGTGCTGCTGCAGTTCCTCATCGAGGCGGTGGCCCTGGCCGCGCTGGGCGGGCTGATCGGCGTCGTGCTGGCTACGCTCGCCTCGCTGGCGCTGTCCGCCATCATGCAGATGCCCTATGTGTTCGACCCGGGCATCAACGTGCTGTCCTTCGCGTTCTCCGCCGCCATCGGGGTGGTGTTCGGCTACTTCCCGGCGCGGCGTGCGGCGCGGCTGGATCCGATCGAGGCGCTGCGGCACGAGTGAGCGGCGGGCGCGGCGGTACGTGGCTGCTCATGACATCAAGCGGGTTCTGCCCTTGGGTGAAGCGGAAACGAGGATGGCTAGAATCTCGGGTTGATGCTCAAGGAGAGCATGGCCGACAGCTGGCACAGCGGCCTTCCCGACGTCTGCTGCAATTCGTTGAAAGCGTCCTGCACGACCTGCATGTCGCGCTGGCTGGTGGGTTCGTGGCCAATGATGCCTGCGGCCACCAGGCGTGCAAGCACGTCGCTGGTCAGTAGAAAAGTGTCCTTGCCGACCAGGCGCAAGAATCCGGCGGCCGAGCGTCCGCCCAGGCGGGCGCCCCGTTTGCCCAGTAAACGCCACAGGCCGATGATGTCGGCGCTTGGCCAGCCGGCGATGAACGTGCCGAAGCTGCTACCGTGCTCCTGGCGGACGTCCAGGATGAATTGTGCGTTCTGGGGGATGGTCCGCAGTTTGGCGAGATGGCGGATGATCCGCTCGTTTTTCATATGGCCTTCGATCTGCTCCGGGCTGAGCAGCGCCATTTTCTCGGGCGCAAAGCCCCAGAAGGCTTCTTCGAAGGCAGGCCACTTTGCATCGACTACCGAGTGCTGCATGCCGGCCTGGAATACCCGCCGGCTCATGGCGGAAAGATAGCGATCATCGCCTTTCTGCTTCAATTCTTCGGGGGTAAGCGCTTTGGGCAGGAAAGCCTCCATGGCTTCGTCCGATTCAAAGCGCTTGCGTACGGTGTCGTGAAGCCAGCGGTAGTCAAGGGCCATGCTTGCCTCCTTTTGTTCCGGCATTGAATGCCTCGTGGAATTTGGTGATGCCTTGCGGCATGGAGTGCGAGAACGAAATACAACGCATCTTCATCGCGCAATGTATCCATGTGGATTGCCCATATGAGCGGCCCGTCGATTACGCCGCTCCGGCAAAACGCCGTGCATCCTTGAGCAGCAGGATCAACTGCCCCTCACGTACCGGCGTCGGCTCGAAGCCGAAGCGCTGGTAGAAGGCATCTGCCTGGGCGTCGACCGGGTGTGTCAGCAAGGCGCGGATGCCCGCCTGTTCCGCAATGACCGCCGTTCGCAGGATGGCGTCCTGCAGCAGGCTGAAGCCCAGGCCTTTGCGCTGGTAATCGAGGTCGATGGCCAGCCTTGCCAGGATCACCAGCGGAATCGGGTACCGGCCCATGCCGCGACGGACACGCTCGGGTGTTTCCAGCGTATCGATCTGGCCAACGGTCAGGCTGTAGTAGCCGGCAACCCGGTCATCTTCGCAGACCACGAAGGTTCTCGCCGAGCCACTGGCTTGCGCCTGGCGTGCATGGTGCAGCAGCCAATGGGTGAGTGCCGGTTTGCCGCAGTCGAAATCGTCCAGGCGATGGTGCGCACCGAGTGCTTGCGGCTTCGACGGCTTCATTTACCGGCCCAGACCGGGCGCCGGGAAAAAAGGTCGGCCAGTCCGGGGTTGTCCGATTCCGGGCGATCCAGCATGTCCATGAGCGCTTGATACTGGCTGCCGGAAACCATGAACAGGCGCTGGTCGAGCAAGGTCTGCTCGGCGGCCTGGCAGGCGGCATCCAGAATGAAGTCGGTCAGCGACTTGTGTGCAGCCTCGGCCGCCCGACGCAGCACGGCCTCCTGTTCAGGCGTTGCGCGCAGGCCGAGCCGGGCAGAGCGGGCGGAAGTGGCGGTGGGCATGGCAATGCCTCCTTGTTCAGGTACATTGGCCGCCATGTTAGTACAAATGACGCAGTGCAGCCAGTTGCGGTCGAGCTGAGCAACGCCGCAGGGCATGGGCGCCGGGCGGGGCACTCAATGTTTGAAATGAGAATCAGTCGCACATAAAATCTCCGTTTTCCCTTTCCTCCAGGAAACACGGTGCCCGGCTCTGCTTCCAATCCCTTGCTGTCCTGCTATCAGGAGCATTACACAGGTCTGCTGCACTTCCTGATCAAGCGCACCGGCTGCCGCGAAACCGCGCACGAACTGGTGCAGGAAACCTGGCTCAGCCTGGCCGAAAAACCGCTCGACAGCCTGCCCGAATCCGCCGGGCAGGATTGGCGCGCCTACATCTACACCGTCGCCGCCAACCGCGCCATCGACCATCAACGCCATGCGCGGCGTACCTGCGAGCGCTTTGCCGAGCTGCCGGACGGTGTGGAGGCCGAGGCCGGCGCGGGCAGCGACGTGGTCCGCCGCTACGCCCACCGCGAAGCCCTGCGGGCGGTGCAGGCCTGCCTTGCCGGATTGCCCGAGCGCACCCGCGACATCTTTCTGGCCGACCGCCTGGAAGGCGAGAAGCGCGAAGACATCGCCCGGCGCCACGGCGTTTCGCTGGCCACGGTGGAACGCGAGATCATGCTGGCGATGGACCACGTCGAACAGGCCATGCTGAACTGGCAGGGCGACGCGGCGCCCGAGCGCAGGGGGCGGCGCCGGAATCTCGCGCGCCTGCTGGGGGTCGGGGCCGGTGTGGCGGGGCTCCCCGCGCTGTGGCAGCTCTGGCGCCACTGGATGCCGGTGTATCGCGCCGACTTCGCTTTGGTCCCCGGGCGTTTCCACGGCGAAGCCCTGCCGGACGGCAGCACCGTGCTGCTCGACGGTGCCAGCATCATCGCGCTGGCCTACTACCGCACGCGGCGCACCGCGCACCTGCGCCAGGGCGGCGCCTTCTTCGCTGTCGCGCCGGACAGTGCGCGGCCTTTCACCGTCACCGCGCTCGACGTCTCGGTGGAGGTGCTCGGCACGCGCTTCGCCGTGGACATCGAACGCAACTGGGTGCGGGTGGACGTCGAATCCGGGCGCGTCCAGGTGCTTGCCGGCGACGGCGGCCAGCGTCTGCTCACCGCCGGGCAGAGCGCGCGCGTGCGCGCCGGAGGTAGTTTCGTCGAACCCAGCGGGGCCGGGCAGGGCGCCGCCGCTCCAGTGGCGCCTTGGCGCGAGGGCTGGCTGGACTTCCAGCACACCCCGCTGGCGCTGGTAGCCGAACGCCTGTCGCGCTACAGCACCGAGCCGCTCCAGGTTGCACCGGCCGTCGGCGGACTGCCGGTGATCGCGCGCGTCAACATCGCTGAGCGCGACAACTGGCTGCGCCTGTTGCCCGCCATTCTGCCGGTGGAAGCGCGCCAGGGCGTCGATGGCGGCTGGCGCATCGACGCGCGGCGCTGAAGCCGGCGCCGCCGTGCGCGGGTAGGAACTGCGTGGTGCGTGAGGGTAATTTTCGTCTCGTTCGTTCTGCGGATTGAAGCCTCATTTTTTCAATCCGAACAGGAACACGTCCCGCTATGAAGCTACGCAAGACCTTGCTGGCCGCCGCCGTCCTTTCCCTCGGCATGCATGCTGCTGCGGCATCCGCCGCGCCTTTCGATCTGCCCGCCCAATCCCTGGACCAGGCACTGGGCGAATTCGCCCGCCAGGCCGGCCTGCAGTTGCTGGCCTCTCCATCGCTGACGCAGGGCCTGCAAGGCCGGCCCGTCACCCGCGCCACCAGCGTTTCCGACGCGCTGGTGCAACTGCTCGCCGGCACCGGGCTGCATGGGCGGGTGGAGGGTGGGGCGCTGATCATCGAACGCGCCGGGGGCGAGGCGGTGCTGCCGGCGGTGTCGGTGACGGCGCAGGGGCTGGGCGGTGCTCACGATGCCTCGCCGGTGGCCACGCGCAGCTACGGTTCCACCAAGACCGATACGGCGATCGTCGAGATCCCGCAATCGGTTTCCGTGGTCACCCGCCAGCAGATGGACGAGATGGGCGCGCAGAGCGTGGAGCAGTCCGTGGGCTATCTGGCCGGGGTGGGCACGGGCATCTACGGCAAGGACAGCCGGGTGGACGAAATCTGGGTGCGCGGCTTCCGCACCGGCAGCTTCGCCAACAACATGTACGTGGATGGCCTGCGCCCGCCGGGCAGCAGCGCCGGTGCCGCCGCGCTGTCCACGCGCTTCGACAGCTACGGCCTGGAGCGCGTGGAAGTGCTGCGCGGCCCCTCGTCCGTGCTGTACGGGCAGGTCACCCCCGGCGGCCTGGTCAATATCCGCAGCAAGCGGCCGCCGCAGGAAGCACAGCACCAGGTGGGCTTGCAGACCGACAGCGAAGGGCTGATCCGCGCCAACGTGGACATCGGCGGCCCCCTCGACGACGAGCGCACGTGGCTGTACCGGCTGGTCAGTTCCGCCTCGCGCACGGACACGGAGGTCGATCATGTGGAACTGGAGCGCTTCTTCTTCAATCCCAGCCTGACCTGGCAGCCTTCCGCGCGCACCTCCGTCACCCTGCTGGTCAATCACCAGCGCGATCGCGGCGGCGCTACCTGGCAGCGTCTGCCGGTGGTCGGCACCTACCTGGATTCGCCCCATGGCAAGGTGTCGCGCAGCTTCTTCCAGGGCGAGCCCGACTTCGACCGCTACGACCGCGACCAGACCGCCGTCGGCTATTCGCTGGAGCAGTTCATCGGCGAATCCGTCAAGCTGCGCCAGAACGTGCGCTACATCGAGGTGGACATGAACTACGACAGCGTGTCGCGCCGCAGCCTGGGGGCCGATGGCCGCACCCTGACCGGCAACGCGGAATCGCACGAGAACCACAGCAAGGGTTTCAGCGCGGATACCAACCTGCTCTACGCGCTGGAAACCGGCGCGGTCGCGCACATGCTGCTGGGCGGCTTCGACTACCAGAAGGTGGACATCGAACTCGCCTCGGCCACCGGCACGGTCGGCCCGCTGGACCTGTACGCGCCGGTGTACGGCTCGCCGGTGGTGATCGGCGAGCGCACGCCCAACTCGGAGAGCGGCCGCATCCAGTCGGGCGTCTATCTGCAGGACCAGATGTTCTGGAACAAGTGGACCTTGACCGCCGGCCTGCGCCACGACTGGGCCAGGACCAGAACGGTATCGCTGCGCAGCAACACTCGCACCAGCGAGTCCACCGAGGCCACCACCGGCCGCCTCGGCGTGACCTACCTGTTCGACAACGGCGTGGCGCCCTATGCCAGCTATTCGACCTCCTTCGTGCCGTCCAGCGGCGAGGACTACCATGGCAAGGCCTTCGATCCGGTGGAAGGCAAGCAGATCGAGCTTGGCGTCAAATACCAGCCGCCCGGCAGCCGCAATCTGGTCACGGCATCCCTCTACGAGATGACGCAGAGCAACATTCTCACCCCCGACCCCGATCCGACGCATACCTGCAATGGCGGCCTGTGCCGCGTGCAGACCGGCGAGGGCAGGGTGCGCGGCTTCGAACTGGAAGGCACCTACGCGCTGACGCGGGCGTTGACCCTCAGCGGCTCCTACACCTACATGGATACCGAGGTCACCGAGAGCAACAGCACCGACCTGGGCAAGCGCCTCGCGCACGTGCCCAAGGAGATGATGGCGGCACGCTTCGACTGGCGCGCCGCGCGCGGCCTGCACCTCGGGCTGGGTGCGCGCTACACCGGCTCCTCGTACGGCGACAACGCCAATACCCTGAAAAACGCCTCGCGCACGCTGGTGGATGCCTCGCTGCGCTACGATCTGGCGGAACTGGATCAAAGCCTGCGCGGCCTGCGTCTGAGCGTGAGTGCCAGCAATCTGTTGGACAAGGAATACGTCACCTGCAACGGCCTCACTTCGTTCTGCTTCTATGGTGCGGGCCGGCTGGTTTCCGCCACCCTGAGCTACGACTGGTGACTGACCATGAGCCCGGTTGATCTTCTCAAGCGGCGCGGTGTCCTGCTCGGGCTGTCCGCCCTGGCACTGCCCCGGCCCCTGTGGGCGCGGAGCGCCGCGGACGAAGCACGCCCGCGCCGCGCCAGCCAGACGCCCGCCGAAACGATCGTGGATGAGCGGGTGGAAGCGTTCCCGCTCAACAGCCCCGAACATAGCGGCGAGCCGTGGCGCATCC
>NZ_AMXE01000093.1 GCF_000310205.1 Thauera linaloolentis 47Lol = DSM 12138
CAGGCCAACAACGCAGTACCCTTCAACCCCGGGCTTTGTCAGTAATCACTGGTACGGCCAGTGGGGGCAGGTCACTTGCGCAGCAGCGCTTATGTTTGGTGGAGTTTTGATCTGCGAAGGGGATGGAAATTCTGTTTCTATTTCGGCTTGAGCGACGAAAGATGAATGCATTATAAATAATACGATAGAAATTCTTAGCGAAATTGAATATTTTTTCATGATTATTTTACCGGCTTTACCAGCATGAGTCGGTGTATGTTATTTTGCATTGGCCGACATAACGAATTTCGTGACCTCCGCCTATAAAGCTCCAGCTAAAATTATCATCTGGGCAATTTTGGCCGATTAATTGATATGCTTCATCTAATATCGTGCCCCATGCGGGGCCTAATCCATGCCACCCAAAAACGTGCCAGTAACCAAAAAGACCTCCCCCCCAGTTAACAGCCGCTGCTCGATATGTCACTGTCTGAGGTTCATAGAAAAATAGCTCTGAAGGGCTACCTTCCCCTGCTTCAAAGTTGGAGTGGGAAGATAGTATTTCCATACTCCAGTACTCGTTCAGAAAATACTCAAATGAAATAGTTTCATTGTTGATGCAGTTGGCCCTTGAGAACATCCACATGTTCCATGTCGGGGAAATTACCTGCTCCGCGGATGCATAGCCACTAGCTCCTAAGCAGATCAGTAGGATGGGGAGTGATCTTCTGATGAGTTGACTGGCCATGCACCCTCCATGAGAATGATAATTAACTGCATATTTATACTAGCAGAGTTCCGCGATTATGCAATAGTTTTGACTTATGCATATGAAAATTGACTACCCAGCATCGCTTTAGCTTGTACAGTCAGGGTTTTATAAGTAGTCATGGCGTGTCGGAGAGGAGATTTTAATCGCCCCTGGGATTGAGGATATGACGTTGCCGCTGACATATTCGACGCATAGGTAATTCACAACATGGCAAATGCGGTGTCCACAGCCAATCGGCCTCACCGAATCGCAGCGATATCGACTCGCTCTGTCCACTGTGCATGAGCCGCTACGAACCGAAGGACGGCAGCGCGCAAGGCTCGCGCACCACCTCGATCACCGCGCAGAAGGACCGCCTGGTCCTCACCGTCATGTTGAGCCTGCAACGTGCGGTGACGGAAGCCGACGTGCAGGCCGCCTCGAGACTCGGTCAGTTCGCACTGCGCGGCGCAAACGACGCGGACATGCAGCGCAAGGCGGTTACCTGCCCCTGGTTCGACGAAGGCGACCTGAAGAAGCTGTTCGGCGGCAAGCCATACAAGGTGCAGGTGCATGGCGAGAACAGTTGCATGGCGCTGGACAAGCAATCGCGTGTATTGCTGCTTTCTGCGATGGAGGCGCGCGGCGGCCTCTCACCCGATGCGCTGCGCGCCGGAGATTGCCAAACCCGCGACGTGCCGGAACTGGACAAGGACGCGAAGCTGTCGTTTGCCTGCAAGAGCGGCAATCCGCGCGCCGAAACCAGCTTCGTCGAGAACGGCCTTGTCATCCAGCTCACCTGGGCCGCCGGCGTCGAGCCTGGCGAAGCGGAAAAGACTGCACTGATCGAATTGGCAAAGTCTGCACGCGAGTTGCAGGCCGCGAGGTGAAATCTCGCCGGTGATCGGCCGCCCATCTGGTCGAAGAGTTGTCCGCCTGCGCCAAGACCCTGCCTGCCGATCCTCACCCACCGTCTGCTATGCTCGCCGCGAGCGACGCCAATCCTGCTGCGCCTTCGGAGGCATGCTTGAAGATCAAAGCGTCTGCCAAGAATTCGGAGGCATCACACGAAGCTACGGTTCCAACCCAGGACTCCGTGTTCATCCCGGTCCTGCGTGGCATCTTCTACCGAGCGATCGATCCGCAGTTCCGTGAATATGCGATCACGGGGTCCCGATCGGCAGGGCGATACTCAAGGCCTGAGGAACCGACGCTCTATCTGAGCTCGTCCGTCGACGGCGTCGAGGCCGCAATGATCGCGCACAAGGACGCGCGTTCGTCGTCACTTGAGATTATCGAGATCGAGGTCGAGTCAACCGGCATCATCGATCTTCGGGATTCATCCGCGTTGGCGAAGCTCGGCATCGACCTGGCCGACGCCGTCGCTCCGTGGCAAGACATCGCGACGTCGGGCGGCACTCCGAGCTCATGGACGGTGCGCGATCAGCTCATCGAAGCAGGCGCCAATGGATTGATCGATCCCTCACGCAAGCGCCCGGGACTTTCGCACCTCGTCCTGTTCCGCTGGAACGAAGGCGATGGTCCGAGCGTCCGCGTCGTAGGGGCCTAGGCATGTGATATTGGGTCGGCAGTTTCACTCGGCATGGCGCTTTACCACATTCATCGATCAGGAGCACATCAATGAAACAACACCGCTATCGCGTCACGCTTGAATATCTCGCCGATGCCGACGGCAATCCGCAACAGCGTGAGCCGCTGGTGTTCGAGGCAGGCAGTCATGACGAAATTATCGGCATCGTCGAAATGGTTCGCCGTCGCGAATTGCTGGATGCGCAAACGACGGCAGCTTTTGTGGTCGGACAGAAGCTGTTCGGAGAAGCGGTGTTGGAGAATCGCAGCAACCCTCTGTTCTCCGAATTCTGGCCGCATTTCCTGGACTTCATGAAGAAGCTGAAAGGCTCAGTGAAACAATAATCAAACGCGCCCAGCAGGCGTTGGCAATTTTTGCCAAACGCGGCAAACACCCTTGCCGCGGCTAACCGTGCGGCAAATGTCCCTGCTGCTCCAGAAAATTGCGCACAGTGATGATTCGGGTGCCTTGGTGGCATTGCATACTCAATAGGTCGCGCTTGTCGCCGGTGAGCAGGAAGTCTGCGCTTACCGCTTCGGCCATGGCCAGCAGGTAATTGTCGTAAGGATCGGCGCAGGCGGTGACGACGGGAAGCCGCCCCGTCATGATGGTGAGTTCGCGCAGTTGATTGATGAGCCGCCCCGCCAGTGCCGGATTCAGCCGCTCACGCACCTTGGGATAGCGCGTGACGCGCATCAGTTCGTCGAGTTGTTCGGCGCTGCTCACCAGGTCGAACCGCCCCTGCCGCCACAGCAGGATGAGGCGTGCAGGCAGACTGGTTTCGATCAGCAGGGCGCTGATCAGGATATTGGTATCGACAACGAGTCGCACGGCTCAGGAATCGGAGCGCGTGGACGTGCGGGCGGCGATTACGGCATCGGCCAGCAAGGCTTCCAGCTCATCGGCGGAGATGCCAGCAAACTGCGCGCGGGCGTCGGTGATCGTCTGGTCGAGCACTCGCCATTTGACGGCGTCCTCGATGAATTTCGAGAGGTCGCCCTTCTTCATGCCGCGCTGCGCCAGAAGGGTGCGCACAGCGATGTCCGTATCCTTGGAAACGGAAACCGTCCAGCGGGTGGTGCTCAACATGATGATCTCCTTATAAGCACTTACCAACATAGCAGGATAGACGCCTATATGCAAAGGCAACTGATGTCGAGCGAGAACGCAGTCTGCACAGAATCCCGAACATTGCACGGGACCGGCACACCGGTGCTCCAAACGGTCGGCGTGCTTGCACCGAAGCCCTCTTCGGCTGAGTGGACGGAGACAGTGCGGACGGGCTGTGGTGGTATTGCGGAACTATTCTGATTCCTGCCAAGGATTGACGAGCGTCACGCCTGTTTTGGCATAAGCTCCCTCGTCGCGGGACACAATCGCCAATCCATGGTGCAGCGTCGTCGCAGCAATGATGAGATCCGGCTGCGGGAATATGTGGCCCACTTTGCGCCCTTGCTCCACCAGTAGCCGCCATTTGAACATCACGTCTCCACTGACCGGAAGCACCCTGTTTTCAAACATCGGGCGTAGTCCCAGGCCCAGCCAATCCGTGAGGGCGGAACGCTTGCGAAGATCTGAGGCTTGTCCAGCCCAGATTGCGCGGCCTGATTCTCAGGCCGAACTCAAGCTCGTGATGGATCCGGCACCTTGCGGCAAAACACCGCCCGCGCCTTAACCTGAATCAAGTCCCAACCGTAGTATACGGCTGTATATTTCGATCCACCCAATCATTCGCGGACTCGCTCGGGCGCCTGCGCGACGAGTCCACCCCGCTCACCCGGCCGGGCTGTCATGAACGAAGAGATCGAATCCAGCGCTTCCGCCTCGCGGTACACGGCGCCTCCCTGTCCCGCCGCGGCCATCGTCCATGCCCACCATGATTCGGTCGACGGGCTGCTTGCGGATTTCGCGTTTTCCCTGCGCAAGCGCGGCTGGAAGGTGTGCGGGGTTGTCCAGCAGCAGTCCGGCGGCGAGGGCAAGGAACACACCCTGCTCATCGATCTCGACAACGGAGCATCCTTTCCGTTGTTCCAGCGCCTTGGCAGCGGCTCGACTTCGTGCAGTCTGGATTCGGGCGGCGTCGCGGCCGCCAGCATCGTGCTGCGCCGCGCCTTGCAGGATGGCGCCGACCTCACCATCGCCAACCGCTTCGGCGCGCTGGAAGCGGGTGGCGGCGGTTTCGCCGACGAAATGCTCGCGCTGCTGAGCGAAGGCCGGCCGCTGCTCACCGTCGTCGCCGATGCCTACCTGCTCGACTGGCGCTGGTTCACTGGCGGCGGCGCAGCCGAGCTGCCGGCCAGCCTGCCCGCGCTCGAGACCTGGTTTGCCGGCATCGCCGGCGGGCTGCGGCGGCAATGACCCCGACCGGGCGCCCGTCCGCCGCCCCAGCCCCGTACCGCGCGAACGGCACATGAACGAAGCCAGCCCGCCGTCCTCCGCCCTCACCGCCGCGCTGCCGCACATTCATCTGCGCTGGGTGGTGGCCCCCCTGCTGGCACTGGCCGCGACGCTGATCGCGCTGTCGATCGGCCGCTATCCGGTGCCGGCCTGGGAAACGCTGCATTTCCTGCTGGCCGCCGCGGGCCTCGCGCCGATGGAGCCGGACCGCTACGCGCTGCTG
This sequence comes from Thauera linaloolentis 47Lol = DSM 12138, assembly GCF_000310205.1. Taxonomy (GTDB): domain Bacteria; phylum Pseudomonadota; class Gammaproteobacteria; order Burkholderiales; family Rhodocyclaceae; genus Thauera; species Thauera linaloolentis. The sequence goes on from NZ_AMXE01000093.1 coordinate 4,942, forward strand.
CACAACCTGATCGTCGAAATCCGCCTGCCGCGCGTGCTGGCGGCCATCCTGGTCGGCGCCTCGCTGTCGGTCTCGGGCGCGGCCTACCAGGCCCTGTTCCGCAACCCGCTGGTGTCGCCGGGGCTGCTGGGCGTGCTGGCCGGCGCCTCGGCGGGGGCCGCGCTCGGCATCCTGCTGGACGGCAACTGGCTGCTGGTGCAGACCGGCGCCTTTGCACTGGGGCTCGCCGCGGTGGGCATCGCGGTGGGCATCGCCCATGCGTTCGGCGGCGGTTCGATCATCATGCTGATCCTCGGCGGCATTCTCAGCGGCGCGCTGTTCGCGTCGCTACTGACGATGGTGAAGTACGTGGCCGACCCCTACAGCCAGTTGCCGGCCATCGTCTATTGGCTGATGGGGAGCCTGGGCCAGGCCACCACCGGCGACATCGCCTGGGCCGCCGCGCCGATGCTGGCCGGCATCGTCCTGTTGTGCCTGATGGGCCGCGCGCTGGATGCGCTGTCGATGGGCGACGACGAGGCGCGCGCGCTCGGCGTGCCGGTGACGGCAGTGCGCCTCGTGACGATCGCGGCCGCCACGCTGATCTCGGCGATGACGGTGTCCATCGCCGGCATGATCGGCTGGATCGGCCTCATCGTGCCGCACATCGCCCGCCTGCTGGTGGGGCCGGGCAATGCGCTGCTGCTGCCGGCCTCGGCGAGCCTGGGCGCCGCCTTCCTGCTCTTTGCCGACGGCCTGGCGCGCAACCTGTTCACCACCGAGCTGCCGATCGGCATCGTCACCGAACTGCTCGGCATCCCGGTGTTCCTGATCGTGCTGCGCCGCGTGCGACGGGGGTGGACATGATCCTCGCCGCACGCGACATCCGCTTCGCCTACCGCGGCCGGCCCGTGCTGGCCGGCGCCAGCCTCGCCCTCGCCCCCGGCGAACTGGTCTGCCTGCTGGGCTGCAACGGCGCAGGCAAGAGCACGCTGCTCAGGATCATGCTGGGGCTGCAGCGCCCCGCACAGGGGGTGGTGACGCTCGACGGCCAGCCGCTCGCGGCGCGGGACCGCCGCCAACTGGCGCAGCTCATCGCCTACGTGCCCCAGGTGCACGTCGCCCCCTTCCCCTACACCGTGCAGCAGGTCGCACTGATGGGCCGGCTGCCGGCCACCGGCATCCTCAAGGCGCCGGGCGCGGGCGACCTTGCCTGCGTGCGCCGCCTGCTCGAACACATGGGCATCGCCCACCTGGCCGGACGCGCCTACACCGAGGTATCCGGCGGCGAACGCCAGTTGGCCCTGATCGTTCGCGCGCTGGCGCAGGAAGCACGCCTGCTGGTGATGGATGAGCCGCTCGCCGGGCTCGACTACGGCAACCAGGTGAGGCTCCTCGACCGCCTGGAAGGGCTCGCCGCGGAAGGCTACGGCGTGCTGATGACCACCCACGACCCGAATCAGCCGCTCAGCGGCTGCCAGCGTGTGGCGCTGCTGAGCGAAGGCCGCATCGCCGCCGACGGCCCTGCCGGCGAGGTGCTGACGCCCGACGCCATCCACCACCTGTACGGCGTCCGCGTGGCGCTGATGCGCGGCGCCGACGGCCGCGGCATCGCCTTCCGGCCGCTTGCCAGGGAGTGCCGGCCATGAAACGGCGCCCCGCATCCGGTTTTCCATGCACGAAATGATCAAAGGGAGAAGATGATGTCCTGTCGCATACCGGCAGTTTCAGTCCTGCTGTTGCTGCCCACGATGACGCTGGCCCAGTCCGGCAACGCCCCGGTCCTGCCGCCGGTGGTGGTGGATTCCGGTGTATTCACCGAGCACGAGCGCGAGCGGGCCACCAGCGCCTTCCTCATCGGCAAGGAGACGATCGAGCATTCCTCCGCCGAGAACCTGAGCGAACTGCTGATCGAACAGGGCATCACGGTCGAGGCTACGCCGACCGATCACGGCGAGAACACCACCTTGCTGCGCGGCTTCCAGACCGAGCACCTGATGACCGAGGCCAACGGCAAGCTCCTGATCCTCATCGACGGCCGGCGCTCCGGCGTGGCCAACACCCGGCAGATCTCGCTGCACAACGTGGAACGGGTCGAGATCCTGCGCGGCCCGGAGATGTTCAAGTATTCCATGGGCTCGCCCGGCGGCATCATCAACGTCGTCACCCGGCGCGGCGGCCCGGAGCGCATCAGCGGTTCGGCGCGGCTGGGCTACGGCAGCCACGACACCTCGCGCGCCGGTGTCGACATCGATGGCCAGTCCGGTGCCTTCGACTACGCCTTCGGCTACGAACACGGCACCGTACGCAGGGACTACCGCGACGGCGACGGCAAGCGGGTGCACAACACCCGCACCGACGGCACCGAACGCGCGAACTTCAACCTCGGCTACAGCTTCAACGAGCGCCATCGCATCGGCATCGACGGCTACCACTACGCCGTCGACCAGGCCCACCGGCCGTCCTACGTCGACGAAGAAGGCGAAATCCGCGACAACAGCTACACCGACCGCGAAACCCAGCTCCTGCACCTGAACTACGAAGGCGCCAGCGAAAACGGCCGGCTGTCGTGGCGCGGCAACATCGGCTGGGGCAAAGATCTGTACGAAACCTACGAGGCCAGCTCGCGCTACCCCAAGGGGCAGGAAGCACGCTCGAAGCGTGCCCAGGGCAGCATGACCTACACCTCCGAGCGCTTCGACCTCACCGGCGGCCTCGACTACATCAAGTACGAGCTCGACAACTCTTCCACCGCCCGCGGCGCCTTCCTGCAGCCGGGCGGACGCGATCCCCAATGGGCGGGCCTGGGCTTTCCGATGCACTCGACCAGTTCCACCACGCTGTGGGGCGCCTTCCTGGTCGGCACGCTCAAGCTCGACGACGGACGCCTGAACCTGTCCGGCGGCCTGCGCTACGAGCACGCACGGGCCAAGGACCTGTCGGTGGGCGACGAGCACTACGAGCGCGTTCCCTACTTCAGCGGCCGGGGCATCACCGACCGCAGCCAGCTGCCCACCAGCCGCAGCTTCGACCACGTGTCGCCGACCTTCGGCATCAGCTACCTGCCGGCCGACGGGCTCAAGCTGCGCGCCAACTACACCCAGGGCTGGCGCGCGCCGTCCGGGCGCCAGCTCTTCGCCAGCAGCTTCTACGAAGACTACGGTGCACCCGGCGACCCGCGGCTGAAGCCCGAATTCACCGACGCCTTCGAAATCGGCTTCGACATCGCACGCGAACTCTGGCGCCTGTCCGGCACCTACTTCTACTACGAGGTCAAGGACAACATCTACATCTACCCCGGCGTCCGCGCCGACGGTTCGGGGGTGCAGGGCCGCGTGATGATGAACGTGGACCGGCGCATCCAGGAAGGCATCGAAATCCAGGCCAGCGGAACGCTGCGCGATCTCCCCGGGCTGGGCGGATTGGAGCTGCGCCCGTACATCAATGCCGTCCACATGACGCGGAAGAAGGAAGTCATCGACGAGGGCGGCCCCGGGCTACTGGGCAAGTGGTGGCCCATCACGCGGATGCCGGACACCGCCATCGGCTATGGCTTCGGCTTCAGCCATGCGGCGGCAAAGCTCTCGGGCCATCTCAACTTCAACTACTACGGCAAGCAGTACGGCGGCCGCGCCAACGTCGGCGATGGCCCGCTGGTCGGCTTCGGCAAGTTCACCGTGGCCAACCTGAGCGTGCGCAAGCGCCTGTGGGAAAGCGGACCGTCCAACAGCGTCGATCTGAAGATGGACATCAACAACCTGTTCGACAAGACCTACTCCTATCTCGGCCGTGTCCCGGAAGACGCCTACGCCTACCCCGGGCGCAACATCCACGCGACGCTGATCTACAACTTCTGAGGTGAAACGGCATGGCGGCGGAGCACCGCCCCCGCGGGGCCGCCGCCACGGACAGGAGCGAAGCATGACGATCGGACGGAAGGCTGCGCTATGCAGCCTGGCGCTGGCGGCCTGCCTGTGGGGCGCCGGCCCTGGCGCGGCGTCGGCGGGCGAGCCCGCGGGCTGCAGCGCCGACACCGGGCAGACGCGGTCTATCGTCGACATGGCGGGGCGGACCGTCGTCCTGCCGCCAACGATAGAGCGCATCGCCACCGTCGGCTCGGTGCCCGTGATCAACGGCTACCTGTTCGCCCTTGGCCTCGGCGACCGGATCGTGAACGGCCTGCCGCCGCGCTTCACGCAGACCGCGCGCTGGCGGCTACAGGGCGAGATCGCGCCCGGGCTCGCCGAGCGCCCCGTGCTGCAGGGGCAGGCGGGCGGCGGGGTCAATCTCGAAACCCTGCTCGGCCTCGCCCCGGACCTCGTCATCACGATGGACACACCCAGCGCGCGGGCGCTGGAGACGGCTCGGATGCCGGTGATGGTCATCGAATGGCGGCACGCCCAGGACATCGAGACGAGCATGAGACTGCTGGGCTGCGCGCTCGACCGCGTGCCGCAGAGCGAAGACTACCTGCGCTACTTCGACGCCACGCTGCAGCGCGTCCGCAAAACACTGGCGGACGTCGCGCCGGCCGACAGGCCCAAGGTGCTGTACTTCAACCCGGGCACCATGGCCACGCCGCTGGTGATCGCCAACTGGTGGATCGAGGCGGCGGGCGGGCGCAGCGTCACCGCCCCCCTGGCCGGCGAAGGCAGCGCGCACTACACCCATGAACAACTCCTGCTGTGGGACCCCGACGTGCTCATCGTCAATTCTCCCGAGCAGGTGGCCGCCGTTTACCGCGACGAGCGCTTCGCCCGGCTTGCCGCGGTCAGGCACGGCAGGGTCCATGCCACCCCGATCGGCGCCCATTCGTGGGGCCAGCGAACCATCGAACAACCGCTCACCGTGCTGTGGGCCGCCGGCCTGCTGCACCCGGAGCGCTTCGGCCGCATCGGCCTGGAAGACGAAATCCGCAGCTTCTATCAACGCTTTTTCCAGTACGGCATCTCCGATCAGGACATCCGCTGGATTCTCGACGGCAACGGCGGGTAAAGCCTCCTTTGCCGACACGCCCGACATTCCCGACATCCCCACCGGACACGCAGGAGAACCCCATGGACACCCAGGCTCACGCCCCCGCCGCACTCGACCTCTCCAATCTGGCGCCGCCGCCCGCTGCCGCCACGCTGCGCGGCATCGCCGATGGCTTCAAGGCCTTTCAGATCCTGCGCGCGGGCTTCGCCAGCGGCCTGTTCGACTGGCTCGGCGACAACGGGCCGGCGGAAAAATCCGCCATCGCCGCCGCCACCGGGCTGCGTGGCGCCCACCTGGGCGGTTTTCTGCAAGCGCTGGAAGACCTCGGCCTGCTGGCCTGCCACGAACACCGCTACGCGCTGGCGCCGGGCATGGAAGCCGTGCTGTGCGCCAGCAGCCCGTGGCACCAGGCGCAGGCGATCGACGGCCTGCTCGCCCCCGCCAACGGCTGGTCCGACCTCGCCCGCTTCCTGTCGGACGCCTGGCAGCCGGTGGCGGCAGTCGTGCCGCCACCGGCGCAGCACCCCCTCCTCGGCGACGCCTGCCACCTCGCCCGCCATCTGGCGGCACGCCACGGCGTGGAGGCGCCGGCCCGCCTGCTGTGCATCGACGGCGGCGACGGCCTGCTCGCCGCGGCCCTGGCCGGACACTTTCCGGACACCGACATCACCGTCGCCGTCGCGCCTTCCACACTCGCGCGCACGCAGCAAACCCTCGGCGCCAGCCCGTCCGGCAACCGCTGCCGCGTCGTCACCGGCTCGCCGCTCGAACCGCCGGCGGACGTATTCGACCAGGTCGTCGTCTTCCACGCCCTCTATCCGGTACGGCGCGCGATGTCCGACGCGCTGGCGGCACTGGCCGCCACCCTGGCCCCCGGCGGCGAGCTGGTGCTCGCCCACTGGTTCTGCCTCGAAGCCTGCGAGACCGCGCCCGGCGGCCTGCGCGAGCTCGACAAGGCGGTGCTGACCGACAGCCACCCCCTGTGCCATGTCGAAGGTTTTTGCACACGCCTCGAAAACGCCGGCCTGAGCAGCGCCGAACGCGCCGACCTGGAGAGCGACTACGGCGTCACCAAGCTGCATTTCGCCCGCTGCCCGGAACGCTGAGGAGAACGCACATGGACGACACCTCCCCCGCCGCCACGCTGAAGCCGGCACCCGCCGCCGGACGGCCCGACACCCTGCTCGCCGAACTGCACGCCGCCGTGCTCGAACGCCTCGGCGACGAGGCCGGCCGGCTGGCCATCGAGCGCGCCGTGCTCGGCATCTTCTTCACCGGCGTGAAGCTCTCCAACGGCGCCGGCGGCCTGTGCGCGACGCCGATCAAGGGCGTGCCCGAAGCAGTGTGCTGCCCCAGCTCCGCCAAGGCCATGCCGACGCCGGGCAAGATCGCCGGCCGCCCGGTGGTCCAGATACTCGAAGACCTGTATCGGCCGCAAGACCTGCGCCGGACGCTGGCCATCGCCACGCTCAACGCCCTGGCCGAGACGCTGTGGCTGCGCGACGGCGGGCCGGCCTGCGCCGAACTGCGCGAGGGAGACGCCTTCGACGCGCTGACCATCCTGCCCGGCCAGCGCGTCGCCCTGGTCGGCGCCTTCCCACCCTACATGCGCGAACTGCGCCGCCGCGGCCAGCCCTTCCACGTGCTGGAACTGGCGCCGGAAACGCTCAAGCCCGAAGAGCTGCCCTTCTACGCCCCAGCCGACCGCGCGCCGGAGATCGTGCCGCAGGTCGAGGTTTTCATCACCACCGGCACGACGCTCATCAACGGTACCCTCGACGGCCTTCTGCGGCTGCTGCGGCCGGGGGCGGAAGCGGCGGTGATCGGGCCCACCGCCACACTGATCGCCGAGCCCTTCGCCCGCCGCGGCGTCACCGTGCTCGGCGGCACGCGGGTGCTCGAAGCGGACGAACTGCTCGAACGCCTCGCCGAGGGCGGGTCGGGCTACCACTTGTTCGGCAAGACGGTGGAACGTGTCACGCTGCGCCTGACCACCGCGCCTTAATGGGAGGGCCGGGTCGCCGCGGCCGGCAGCCCGCAGCGCGTATCCAGCCGCCTTCGCGCCCCGGCTCAGCCGCCGATTCTGAGCCCGGTTTTCTTGAGAATGCCCGCCGAGAAGAGCACGTCGCGCCCCCGGCAGGCGCCGCGGAATTCGCGTTCGAGCAAGGCGGCGATTTCGGCCACGCGCGCCAGCGCCGCGTCCCGCGAGGCGGCGTGCACCATCGCGAACAGGTTGTAGGGCCAGTCCGGCAAGTGGCGCGGGCGACGGTAGCAGTGGGTGACGAATTCGAGTGCGCCGACGCGCTCGCCGACGGCGTCGATCAGCGCATCGTCGATGTCCCACACGCTCATGCCGTTGGCGGTGTAGCCGATGGCATAGTGGTTCGGCACCGCGCCGATGCGCCGGATGCGACCGCTTTCCAGCATGCGCGCCAGGCGCGCGCACAGGGTTTCCTCGTCGCAGCCGAGTTGCTCGGCCAGCGCCGCATAGGGACGCGCCACCAACGGCAGGCCGTCCTGGGTGGCAACGACGATGCGGCGGTCGAGTTCGTCCAGCGGCGTGCCAGCGGCGGCAAGGCCGGGCGCGGAATCGGCGGATGGAATGACGGCCGCGGCGGCAGCCTTGCGCTTGGGCATCGTCATCAGGCCTCCAGCTTCATCTCGACGAAATACTCGCGTTCCTTCGGGAACAGGCGCACCGGCAGGCCGGTGGCCGCCTCGATGCGCCGCGCCGCGTCGGCGATGCCGCCCGGCCGCTCGGTGGCGAGCACGAACCACATGTTCAGGCGGTGTTCGCGCCGATAGTTGTGCGCAACCTCGGGAAAGGCATTGACCGCCTCCGCCGCGGCCTCCCACTGCGCCTCCGGCACGGCCATCGCCGCCAGGCAGAAGGCGCCGCCCATGCGCTCGATCTGGAACATCGGCCCGAAGCGCGTCAGCACACGGTCGTCCAGCATGGCGCGGATGCGGGCGATGACCTCGGCCTCGTTCAGGCCCAGCGCGGCGGCGACGTCGGCGAAGGGCGTGGCGCTCAGCGGGAAATCGCCCTGCAGGGCATTGATCAGGCGCCGATCGACGGCATCCGGCTCGCGCGCGGCGGCCACGCCGCGGCGGCCGCCTGCGCGCGCCGCG
>NZ_AMXE01000094.1 GCF_000310205.1 Thauera linaloolentis 47Lol = DSM 12138
TCGCCGCCGCGGCCGGCGCGCTGGTGCTGGCGGCGGCGATGTGGCGCGGCGGCGCATGGCGGCCGCTGCTGGGCCGCCTGCTGGCGGTCAATGGCTTCGTGGCAATGCTGTGGCTGACCCTGCCCTGGCAGTTCGGCGCCGACGGCATCGCGGCTTCCGCCGCCGGCCGCGAGCTCGCACTGCAGATCTCGCTGCGCACCAACGCGATCGCGCTGTGCTGCCTGGGCCTGCTCTCCGGCCTGGACGCCTTCGCCATCGGCCGCGCCGCCGCCGGGCTCGGCCTGCCACCCAAGATGGCCCGCCTGCTGACGCTGACGGTGCGCTACTTCGATCTGCTCGCCGCCAGCCGGCAGCGCATCGAGCGCGCGATGCAGGCGCGCGGCTTCCGTCCGGGCATGAACCGCCGCACGCTGCGGGTCCATGCGCAACTGGTGGCGCTGCTGCTGGTGCATGCGATGCTGCGCGCCGAGCGCGTCGGCCTCGCGCTGCGCGCACGCGGCTTCCGCGCATGAGCACGTTCCACGGCCCGGCCTGCGGGGCGCTGGTCCAAGCGCGCGGCCTGACCGTGGCGCGGCGCGGGCGGACCGTGCTCGACGGCCTCGACCTCGACCTGCATGCCGGCGAGCGCCTGTTCGTGCGCGGTGCCTGCGGCGCCGGCAAGACGACGCTGCTGCACGCGCTGCTCGGCTTCGTCCCGGCCGCCGCCGGCAGCATCCGCCTGCTGGGCCGTAGCTGCCGCTGCGAACGCGACTTCGCCCCCTTGCGCGGGCCGCTGGGGATGCTGTTCCAGGACAGCGGCGACCAGTTGTTCGGCCCGACGGTGATCGAGGACGTGGCCTTCGGCCCGCTCAACCAGGGCCTGGACGCGGATGCGGCCTCCGCGCGTGCCTTCGATGCGCTGCGGCGCATCGGCATCGCCGGACTGGCGGCGCGGCCGGTGCACGAACTGTCCGGCGGCCAGCAGCGCCTGGCCGCGCTGGCGGGCGTGCTGGCGATGCGGCCGCGGGTGCTGCTGCTGGACGAGCCCACCGCCGCGCTCGACGCCGCCAGCGCCGCCCGCATCACCGCCATCCTGGCCGGCAGCGGGCTGCCGATGATCGTCGCCTCGCACGACGAGGCGCTGGCCGCGGCGCTGGCGACGCGCAGCATCGACCTTTCCGCACCCGATCAGCACCCCGCCCGCCGGCACGTGCGCGGCGACATCAGTTTTCCCGTATAAGCGCTATCAAGCGCGGCATGGCGGCCGGCCGGCGACGCCCACTACACTTCGCACGGCACGACAATCGGCCACCCACGGCCTTGCCCCCGGCGCTGCCGCGCCATGGCATGCCCGGGGCACACCACACCTACCGGGAGACTCGCATGAGCTACGAAATCCGTTCGATCCTCTACGCCTCCGACCTGACGCCGCGCTCGCCCGCGGTGTTCCGCCACGCCGTCGGCCTGGCGATGAAGTTCAACGCCAGGCTGCATGCCGTCACCGTGACGCTGCCCTCGTCGAGCCTGCCTTACGAGGAATTCATCAGCGAAGAGAAGATGGACGAGATCAAACTGGCCGGGCACAAGAAGGCCGAGGCGCTGCTGCGCCACCGCATCGACGTGTTCGCCGAGGGCAACCCGGACCTCGACGTCAAGAGCGTGCTGGCCAGCGTGCGCGCGCTCGAAGGCGACGCCTCGCGCCGCATCCTGGACGTGGCCAAGCACGTGCTGGCGGACATGATCGTGATGGGTTCGCGCGGCCACAGCACGATCGGCGAGCTGCTGCTGGGCTCGGTCGCCCACAAGGTGACGATGAAGGCCGACGTGCCGGTGATCCTGGTGCCGATCGACCGCTGAACCGCGCTTGCGCGGCTCGGCGCCCCGGGCCAGGCTCGCATAGCAACACCCGCGCCCCCGCACCCGCGAGCCCCCTCCCCGTAGGAAAGTACAGAAAGTACGGAGAGCTTTGCTGCCGTCTACGCGGACGGCAGCGCGATGCGCCGGCCGCAGTCGGACAGCAGGCGGCGCAGCCAGCGGTGGCCGGTGGAATGGTGGTTGCGCTCATGCCACAGCTGGTAGAAGCGCATCGGCGGAAAGGCGATCGGCGACGGCACGATCGCCAGGTTCAGCAGCGTGGCGTAGAACTGGGCGAAGTGCCGCGTGGTGGTGAATACCAGGTCGGTGTTCTGCAGCAGGTAGGGCGCGGCGGTGAAGGACTGCACCACCACGCGCTCGTCGCGGTTGATGCGCATCGACGCCAGCACGCTGTCGATGACACCACGCTGGCTGATGGAGTAGGGCATCGGCACGACGTGCGCGGCGCGCATGTAGTCCTCGGCCGTCATGCCCTTGCGTGCCAGCGGATGGGTGGCCGCCACCAGGCACACGATCTCGTCCTCCAGCAGCATCGACAGGTGCATGCGATGCGGCGGCTCGGGCCAGTTGCCGATGACCACGTCGAGGTCGCCCTCGGCCAGCGAGCGCTCGAAATCGAAGTTCGGCCCCAGCGCGTGCAACGTCAACCGCGCCTGCGGCGCCTCGCGGCGGAAGCGCTCGGACACGCCGGCGATGAACATCGGCGCCAGGTAGTCGGGTGAGCCGATGCGGAACTCGTGGCGCGTGCTGTGCGGCTCGAAGGATTCCGGCGCGTCGACCATGCGGTCGATCTCGGCCAGCGCGCCCTTGGCGTGCGACATCAGCGCCAGCGCGCGTTCGGTGGGCACCATGCCGCCCTTTTCGCGCACCAGCAGGGGGTCGCCCAGGATGTCGCGCAGGCGCTTCAGCGCTGCGCTGACGGCGGGCTGCGACTGGTTCATGCGCAAGGCGGTGCGCGACACGCTGCGCTCGGTGATCAGCAGCACGAAGATGCGCAGCAGGTAGGTGTCGAGCGGGTCGTCGCCGCGTCTCAGGCTCATGGTGTGTCTCCTCGTCTATTTATAAGCAAGAGGATATATCACTTATAAGAACATATGCGTTTTGTTAACAATGCCCGGGCTTACACTGCGCCTCACATCCTCCCCTCCCCGGACAGAAACCAGGAGCAACGCCATGGGACGCCTCACCACCCACGTACTCGATACCGCCAGCGGCAAGCCCGGCACCGGCATCACCGTCACCGTCCACCGCCTCGACGGCGGACGCCGCGAGGTGGCGCGCGCCGTCACCAACCACGACGGCCGCTGCGACCAGCCGCTGCTCGAAGGCGCCGCGCTCGAGGCCGGCAAGTACGAGATCGTGTTCGGCGCCGGCGACTACTTCCGCGCCCAGGGCCTGGACCTGCCCGAGCCGCCGTTCGTCGACGAGGTCGCGCTGCGCTTCGGCGTCGCCGAACCCGGCCAGCACTACCACGTGCCGCTGCTGGTGTCGCCGTGGAGCTACTCCACCTATCGCGGCAGCTGAGCCGCCCCGCGTCCGGCCGCCCCCGCCCCACACCCATCCGATAAAGAAAAGAGATCATGGAAGCCTACCTGCTCGACTGGGCCAACCTGCTGGTCCGCTGGCTGCACCTGATCGCAGGCATCGCCTGGATCGGTGCCTCCTTCTACTTCGTCATGCTCGACACCTCGCTCAAAGCGCCGAAGAACCCGGAAGACGCCAAGCGCGGCGTGTTCGGCGAACTGTGGGCGGTGCATGGCGGCGGCTTCTACCACAGCCAAAAATACCTCACCGGCCCCAAGCACGAACCGCTCAGCCACGACCTGCACTGGTCGAAGTGGGAGGCCTACACCACCTGGCTGTCCGGCATGGGCATGATGGCCATCGTGTATTGGATCGGCGCGTCGAGCTACCTGATCGACAGCCAGGTGATGGCGCTGTCGCCCGCCGCCGCCATCGGCATCTCGATCGCCTTCCTGGTCGCCGGCTGGGTGTTCTACGACGTCCTGTGCCGCAACATGGTCGGCAGGGACGGCCTGCTGGTGGCGATCGTGTTCGTGTTCGTGATGGCCGCCAACTACCTGCTGCACCAGGTGTTCTCGGCCCGCGGCGCCTACATCCACGTCGGCGCCATGATCGGCACGATGATGGCGGCCAACGTCTTCTTCCACATCATTCCCGGCCAGAAGAGGATGGTCGAGCAGATCCGCCGCGGCGAGCCGGTGGACGCCAAGCCCGGCATCGTCGGCAAGCAGCGCTCGGTGCACAACACCTACTTCACGCTGCCGGTGCTGTTCATCATGATCAGCAACCACTACCCGATGACCTACGCCAACCCCAACGGCTGGCTGGTCCTCGGCGTGCTGATGGTGGCCGGGGTGCTGATTCGCCAGTTCTTCGTGCTGCGCCATCGCGGTCAGGTGAAATGGTGGCTGCCGGCGGCCGGCGCCGCGCTGATCCTGCTGCTGATGGTGCTGATGGCGCCCAGGCAGGTCGATGCGAGCGGCGACAAGGTGAGCTTCGCCACCGTCCGCCAGGTGATGGACCAGCGCTGCGTGAGCTGTCACGCCGAGAAGCCGAGCTACGAAGGCTTCGTCCAGGCCCCCAAGGGCGTGATGCTGGAAAACCCCGAGCAGATCGCCCAGCACGCCGCCAAGATCGCCGAAACCGTCGCCAGCGGCTACATGCCGCTCGGCAACCTGACCCACATCACCGCACAGGAACGCGAAACGATCGCCATCTGGCACGCCCAGGGCGCCTCGACCGCCAACTGACCACAGAACAGGGAAGAGACAGCATGAACACCCGCACCCTTTCCACGGACGACACGTCCGCCGCGCTGGCCGAACTGTCGCGCCTGCCGCAGGCCGCCTTCGTCGACCGCCTGGAAGGCATCTTCGAGCATTCGCCGTGGATCGCCGAACGCGCCTGGAGCGCCGGCCCCTTCGACAGCATCGACGCGCTGCACGCGGCCATGTGCCTGGTGGTGGATACCGCCGCCCCGAGCGAGCAACTGGCCCTCATCTGCGCCCACCCGGAACTGGCCGGCAAGGAAGCCGAGGCCGGCACCCTGACCACCGCCTCCACCGGCGAACAGCGCGGCGCCGGGCTGGACCAGTGCAGCAAGGACGAACTGCAGCGCCTGCGCGGCCTGAACAAAGCCTATCGCGAACGCTTCGGCTTTCCCTTCGTGATCGCCGTCAAGGGCCTCACCCGCCACCAGATCATGGACCGCGTCGACGCCCGCCTGGCCAATGAGCGCGACACCGAATTCCGCGCCTGCCTGACGGAAATCGGCAAGATCGCCCGCTTCCGCCTGGATGCGCTGTTCGCCGCCCGGAATTGACCGCAGCCACGACGAGGACGAACGATGAACCCGCAACCCATGAACCCGCATACCGCCACGCCCTACCCTCGCGACCTGATCGGCTACGGCCGGAGGCCACCGCATGCGGCCTGGCCGGGCGGCGCCCGCATCGCGGTGCAGTTCGTGCTGAACTACGAGGAAGGGGGCGAGAACTGCGTGCTGCACGGCGACGCCGGCAGCGAGCAGTTCCTGTCCGAACTGTTCAACGCCGCCAGCTACCCGGGCCGCCACCTGTCGATGGAAGGCATCTACGAGTACGGCTCGCGCGTGGGCGTGTGGCGCTTCCTGCGCGAGTTCGAGCGCCGCGGCCTGCCGATGACGGTCTTCGGCGTGTCGATGGCGCTGCAGCGCCACCCCGAACTCACCGCCGCCTTCAAGGAACTGGGCCACGAGATCGCCTGCCACGGCTGGCGCTGGATCCACTACCAGGACGTGCCCGAGCAGATCGAGCGCGAGCACATGAAGATCGGCATGGAGATCATCGAGCGCCTGACCGGCGAGCGTGCGTTGGGCTGGTACACCGGGCGCGACTCGCCCAACACCCGGCGCCTGGTGGCCGACTACGGCGGCTTTCTGTACGACTCGGACTACTACGGCGACGACCTGCCGTTCTGGACCGAGGTGCAAAAGAGCGACGGTGAGACCGTGCCGCAGCTGGTCGTGCCCTACACGCTCGACACCAACGACATGCGCTTCGCGCTGCCGCAGGGTTTTTCGCACGGCGACGAGTTCTTCGAGTACCTGCGCGACGCCTTCGACGTGATGTATGCCGAGGGCGAGGAGCGCCCGGCGATGATGAGCATCGGCATGCACTGCCGCCTGCTCGGCCGCCCGGGGCGCTTCAAGGCGCTGCAGCGCTTTCTCGACCACATCGAGAAGCACGACCGCGTCTGGGTCTGCCGCCGCGCCGACATCGCCCGGCACTGGATCGAAAAACATCCCTACCGGCCAGGATGAGTTCCCCGCCAGGGCCGGCTGAACCCTTCCCCGGCCGGCCCGGTTTCTTACCACACTGAAAAAACAAAGGAGACTCCCACCATGTCCAGCCACACGCTTGATGTTCCCCCCGCCAAAGGGGGTACGGCATGAGCCACAGCGCCTCTCTTGCCGATGACGGCAACCGCGAGCTTGAACTGCCCGCGGGGGTTTCGCCCAGCCTTTACAACCAGGATCTCGCGCCCAGCAAGAAGCAGGGCCGCACCTGGAGCGCCTACAACATCTTCGCGCTTTGGACCAACGATGTGCACAGCCTGGGCAATTATTCCTTTGCCATCGGGCTGTTCGCGCTGGGCTTGGGGGCCTGGCAGATACTGGGCGCGCTGATGCTCGGCGCGGTCTTCCTGTTCATGCTGCTGAACCTGTCGGGCTACATGGGCCTGAAAACCGGCGTCCCCTTCCCGGTGATGAGCCGGATCAGCTTCGGTACCCGCGGCGCGCAGATCCCGGCGCTGATCCGGGGCGGCGTCGCCATCGTCTGGTTCGGCATCCAGACCTATCTGGCCTCGATGGTGCTGGACGTGCTGCTGATCGCGCTGCTGCCCGGCCTCGCGCCGCTGTCGCAGCAGATGGTGCTGGGCCTGTCGGTTCTGGGCTGGATCAGCTTCACCACCCTGTGGATCGTGCAGGTGATCATCGCCTGCTACGGAATGGAGAGCATCCGCAAATACGAGGCCTTTGCCGGCCCGGTCATCCTGTTCACCTTCCTCGCGCTGGCGGCCTGGGTGCTTTACAGCTCGGGGGGCAGGCTGCAATGGTCGGCGCCCAACCCGCTGACCGGCGGCGCCATGTGGGCGCAGATCCTGGGCGGCGCCTCGCTGTGGGTGGCGATCTACGGCACTTTCGTGCTGAATTTCTGCGACTTCACCCGTGGCGCCACCTCGCGTCGAGCGGTGGTCCTCGGCAACTTCTGGGGCATTCCCATCAGCATGCTGATCTTCGGCCTGATGGTGGTGGTCCTGACCGGCGGCCAGCTGATGATCGACGGCACACTGATCAAGAGCCCGACCGACGTGGTCCAGAAGATCCCGAACACGCCGCTGCTGGTCCTTGCCAGCCTGTCGCTGCTGATCCTGACCATCGCGGTGAACCTGATGGCGAATTTCGTCGCTCCTGCCTTCGCCCTGGCGAACATGCTGCCCCGACACCTGGATTTCCGCCGTGCCGCCGTGCTGAGCGCGGTCATCGGCTTCGTCATCCTGCCGTGGAATCTCTACAACTCGCCCGTCGTCATCGTCTATTTCCTGGGCGGGCTGGGCGCCTTCCTCGGCCCGCTGTTCGGGATCGTGATGGCCGACTACTGGCTGATCCGCAAGCAGCGCGTGGATGTGCCCGCGCTTTATACCGATGACCCGGCAGGCCCCTATCATTATGTCAACGGCTTCAATCCGCTGGCCATCAAGGCGCTGATCCCTTCGGCCGCGATCGCGCTGCTGATCGCCTTCCTGCCCGGCCTGCAGGCCTTGTCGCAGTTCTCGTGGTTCATCGCGGCGGGCCTCGGGGCATTGGCCTACTATCTGATCGCGCCCAAGGGACTGACCTATCGTGACCGCGACGGCGAAGCGATCGCCGTGGCCACCAAGCACTGACCGGAGAGACCGATGCGCATTCTGATCGTCAACGTGAACACCACGGTCTCGATGACCGAGGGCATTGCCGCGCAAGCCCGCAAGTTCGCCGCCCCTGGCACCGAAATCGTCGGCCTGACCCCGCGCTTCGGCGCCGAGTCGGTCGAGGGCAATTTCGAAAGCTACCTTTGCGCCGTCGGCGTCATGGACGCGGTGATGCGCTATGACCAGCCCTTCGACGCGGTGATCCAGGCCGGCTACGGCGAGCATGGGCGGGAGGGATTGCAGGAACTGCTCGACGTGCCGGTGGTGGACATTACCGAGGCCGCCGCCTCGACCGCGATGTTCCTGGGGCACAAGTATTCGGTCGTGACCACGCTGGACCGCACCGTGCCCCTGATCGAGGACAGGCTGAAGCTGGCCGGGCTGGATGCGCGCTGCGCCTCGGTCCGGGCCAGCGGCATGGCGGTACTGGAACTGGAGACCCAGCCCGGGCGCGCGGTGGAGAGCATCGTGGCCCAGGCCGAGGCCGCGGTGCGCGACGACCATGCCGAGGTCATCTGCCTCGGCTGCGGCGGCATGGTCGAGCTCGAGGCCACGGTGCGCGAGCGGACGGGCGTGCCGGTGGTCGATGGCGTGGCCGCCGCGGTGACCATCGCCGAATCGCTGGTCCGGCTGGGGCTGCGGACATCCAAGGTGCGCACCTATGCGCCGCCGCGCCCCAAGCGCATCACCGGCTTCCCGCTGTAAAGGGGGCGGGGCTTCGCATTGCCGGGGCGCATCACCAAGGCGGAATACAGGTATCGCGAAGCCTTGATGGGCGCCCCGGCCTGTGTTCAGGCCGGGCGCTGCGGGCCATGACGGGGTTAAGCAAACTTAACCCTCCCGAAGTGGAGTTGGAACTATTCTCAAGAAAGCATAACTCCACCTCCCTGGATCATGGCTCATCCATTGTCCCTTGCCGACCTGATGGTGCCGTTCGAGCGCCGCACCCTGCATCCCTGGATGAGCCGCAACGTGCGCCCGATCGCGGAGCCGGACCAGGTCTATCCCGCTCTGCTGCACACCACCGCGCCGCGCATGGCCTACCTGCACGTGCCGTTCTGCGCCAATCACTGCCTGTTCTGCGGTTTCTACCGCAACAAATCCAACGAAGAAGCGATGGCGGACTACACCGACAGGCTGATCGACGAGATCGCCCTGGACGGAGCCCGCGCCGGCATGCAGGGGGCACCGGTGGAGGCCGTGTTTTTCGGCGGCGGCACGCCGAGCGCGCTATCGGCGCGGGACCTGAACCGCATCCTCGAGGCCCTGCGCGAGCATCTGCCTCTGACGCCGGACTGCGAGATCACCATCGAGGGGCGCGTGGCCGGCTTCGATGACGAACGGGTGGATGCCTGCATCGAAGGCGGGGCCAACCGCTTCTCGATCGGCATCCAGACCTTCGATACCGCGCTGCGCCGGCGCATGGGCCGCAAGGCCTCGAAGGAAGAAGCGGTGGATTTTCTCGCCGGGCTGGTCGCTCGGCGGCGCGCCGTGATCGTGTGCGATCTGATCTACGGGCTGCCCGTGCAGAGCGACGAGATGTGGCGGCGCGACGTGGCGCTGTGCGAGGAAATCGGCCTGGATGGCGTCGATCTGTACTGTCTGGCCCTGCACGCGGGCAGCCCGCTGGCGCTGTCCATCGACAAGGGGGCCCTGCCGCAGGCCGCCGATCACGAGGCCGCCCAGCGCCGCTACCGCGAAGGAGGCGACATTCTCGACGCGGCGGGCTGGACCCGCATCAGCCAGGCGCACTGGCGCCGCTCGGAGTGTGAGCGCAACCGCTACAACAACGCCACCAAACGGGGCGCCGACTGCCTTGCCTTCGGTGCCGGCGCGGGCGGCATGCTGGCCGGCCATCGCTTCATGCAGGAAGGCAATGCCGAAACCTACCAGGCGCGCGTGGCCGCGGGCGAGAAGCCGCTCGGCGCCATGCTGGCGCCCGCGCCGCACCATCGCGCCTGCGGCTGGGTGATGGAGAGCCTGGAGGACGGCACGCTCGACCTGCAAGCTCTCGAGGGCGTGGTCGAAGCGGGTTTCGCCGCCGCGCTGGAACCCTTGTTCGCCCATTGGGCGGGGCAGGGGCTGGTCAGCCGCGAGCAGAGCAGTCTGTGCCTGACCGTCAGCGGCCGCTACTGGTACAACAACATCGCCGCACAGCTCTTCATGCTCATCGGCGCCTACATCGACGGCCCGCGGGCCGCCGCCGCGGTGCACCCCGACGGCCACGCCGCAGGTATGCCGCGCCCGCTCTCTTTTCCTTCAAAGCCACAAGGCCATCCTCATGAACAACGCAGCCACCACCCATGAAACCAGCCCGGCGCGCCTGGACGAGCTGCGCGCCCGCCTGAGCGCCGATGCCTCCGGCGTGCTCGAGATGTTTGCCCAGGAATACGCGGTCAGCATGAGGACGGTGATCGAATGCTTGCCCGAATCCTTCCGCGCCCTGGCGCCCGGCGAGCATGCCGAGGCGGTGCTGCTGGACATCGCCGGCTGGGGGCCGGTAACCGTGCTGGTGCACACCCCGGACGTGATCCTCGAATGCAAGGCGCCGCTGCCCGCGGGGCGCTTCGCCCACGGCTTCTACAATATCGGCGGCGGCAGCCCGGTGAGCGGCCATCTGCGCCTGGATCGCTGCAAGACGCTGGCTTTCGTGCGCCGCCCCTTCATGGGGGCGGACAGTTGTTCGGTGAATTTCCTCAACGCCGAGGGCGAGGCCATGTTCAAGGTCTTCGTCGGCCGCGACGAGCAGCGCGCATTGCTGGCCGACCAGGTCGAACGCTTCAGCGCGCTGTGGAAGCGCCTGGGCGAGGCGGCGATCGTGTGAGCGTGCTCGCGATGCCGCGATGGCCGCCAGCAGTTTCGCCGGCCTGGCAAAATCGTCGGGAATGGAGACACGGATGACCGTGCAGCGGCGACAGGAGAACAAGCCGGCCTGACCGGCCTGCGGTCGCTCTGCAGAAAAAGAGACGTTGACGGGAAGGCCCTCGGGAAAGCGTCAGATGATGGCCCGGAGCCAGTGCCACGAGCGTGCCACGCACCAACTGATGGAAGCCAGAAGGACACCTGGAACCCACCCGAACAAAAGGGCGGAGGCATTACGCGCGCCATCCCCTGCATGGATGGATGCTAGCTGCTCGGGTGTCAGCGCGATACGAGCATCCATGTGGTCGACGATGAGGCGGGTGCAGAGCAGCCAGCCCCAGACGGCCGCCACAGCCAATGCAAACCGGAGCGCAGTGGCGAAGGAGCTGTCAAACCGGTTGCGATGAGCGACGATCAGGTAAGGCAGCACCAGCGTTATCAGCAGCAGGATGTACTTGTACGGATGTGGCACGTATGGCGTTCCAAACTCACGTTCCGTAAGACTCGCTTTCACATTTATGCGTTCCAGGCTTCATTGACTTTGAAGTGGCTTGAATGGCGTGTCCGGGTTCCTCACGAGTCCACGCGTTGAAGCCAGGCTTCATATGGCACCCAGAAAAGCGTCAAGGGCCTTGGTGCCTGACGGCGAAAATAGCCAACCGAGTGCTCCGCAGTTGAACACGACAGTGATCCAAAAAGTCGTCTGGAATGACGCTTTGGCTGATTTGTGCCGAAGTAGCCGCTGCGCCGCCAGTGCGCCGGGCCAACCACCGAGAAGAGCGAGCACGTGCAATGTACTTTCCCGGGTTCGCCATTGATTTCGCAACGCAGCGGACTTGTCGAGTGCGTATGCGATAAAAGTAATGATGCTTGCAATGGTGTAAAGCGCGAGGACGGTGCTGGAGAGTCGGCCGCTGACGGCAGCGCCAGCCACAAAGATCAAGAAAAAAGCAGTGAATATGAGGGGGGATTTGCTGCGGCCCGGAGCCCGGGGGCGTGTGGGGTGCTCTCCAACAAACGCAACAGCCTTCGCTTGGGAGCGGCCCTTGTCGTCGACCGTGAGCTGGTAAGTGACGCGTTCATTTCCTTCTGGCCGGCGCAGGCGGCTGGAAAAGGCGTTGATGTGTACGAAGACTTGCTTCCCGTCGCCGTTGGGCGTGATGAAGCCAAAGCCTTTGTCATCCTTCCAAGTGGTAATTCGACCTTGATGGCGCATATTGATTCGCTGAGAGGGCTAATGGCCTAAGCGCCGGGCGTTCTTGTGCGAGTCCAGCACGCGAAGTGCCATGTATTCGGAATACTCATGCCGGAGTGATGTGCTTGGAATAACTGGCGCGGTCGATGTCGACCACCTCGACTGTCAATGAGCAGTTTATGAGCTTCAGCGTTTGAAGCTGAGCCAACACCGACCTTGAAAGCATCTGCTTCTGCTCGGGTGTTCTGCCCGACAGTATTTTCAAAGCCACATGCACGAAATCAGATCTGCTCGACCCTGTAGAATGGCGGTGGTAGGAAATTGCTCTTACCTTTATATCGCTGCCATCCGCTTCAAATAACTCTGACTCCAAAGCACCTGAAAATACCAGCGCCAGTATCGTTTCACCGTCCAATGATGCTGAGTGCTCAATTATGCAGTGCGGCATTTTATATTCCATGGTTATTTTTCGAGCCAGGCCGACGGCAACATCATAGTTTCGTGCCCGATGTTGGGATGGGGGAAATGACCATGCCGCTGCCCACCCTGTTTATCACGTCACCATGATCCGCACGACGCCTGTTCAACACCGCGCGTGACCAAGTCCGCATCCGGCGCTACAGCCAGCATACCGTTCAGTAGTATCCAGGGTGAATCGAAAGATACCTCGCCCGCTACGCCAGGCGCCATTTGGCCCCACGCCGAGGTTGTCTGCGCACCTGTGCATCCGCGGCGGATGAAAACAGTGCAGCCCCTTTGCGGGGCTGGAGGATGGGGCTGCGGGAGAGGGGCTGTTCAGCCGTTTCTTGAAGCGATGATTCCCTGCTGCGGGAGCGTGATTTCATCGCAGTTGTGCCCGGGTCCTGCGCGGTCGATGACGATGAATTCGGAGACGGCATCCAGGGCGAGGAGGGGATGGTGCCACACGCCGGGCGCGTAATTGACGCCCTGGTGGGGTTGGGCGAGGAAGACGCGCAGATCCTGTGCATCGGGGGTCGGGCCGGGAGGGGCGACGACGACCAGGTAAGGGTGCCCGGACATCGGAATGAAGGCCTGTGAAGCGAGCGGATGGCGCTCCAT
>NZ_AMXE01000095.1 GCF_000310205.1 Thauera linaloolentis 47Lol = DSM 12138
AACCGGAGATCCAGTAATCTCCAAACCCTTGGACTCGCTAACTCAACATTGGCACGGCTGAAGGGGGCAGGTCACTTCTTAGGTGTCACTGGCAGCATCCACTACGCCACCCCTACCAGGAGTCAATATGGTCAGCGCCGAATTCCTCATTACTTCCTTGATAGTCGTTTTGATTCCTGGAACCGGAGTGATTTACACCGTTTCCACAGGATTGGTTCAAGGGCGAGTAGCAAGTATCTATGCAAGTCTTGGCTGCACAGCAGGAATCATTCCTCACCTGGCGGCCACTATCCTGGGTTTGGCTGCTGTTATGCACACAAGTGCGCTTGCGTTCCAGCTACTCAAGTACGCAGGTGTTGCCTATCTCTTCTACATTGCGTATGCCACATGGCGTGACAAGGCCGCCTTCTCGATTGATGGCTCCATTTCTCGATCCAGCACTTCAAGCATCGTCGTGAAGGCTTTCCTGCTGAACATCCTGAATCCGAAGCTAACCATCTTCTTCCTGGCGTTCCTACCGCAGTTCGTCAGTCCGAGCGCTACGCAGCCACTGGCCCAATTGCTTCTCTTAAGCGCCATCTTCATGATCATGACGTTCGCTGTCTTCTGCGTCTATGGCGTCGTAGCACATGCATTTCGCCGTCATGTCATAGGCTCCCCCACGGTGCAGGGCTGGCTTCGCTACAGCTTTGCGGCTGCCTTTGCTGGTCTTGGCGCCAAGCTTGCCACCAGCGAGAGGTGAATCGAATTTGACATAGACCGCCCAGCCATTCTGGTACAGCGCAGCAAACTTCGTGAAGCATGAGGCGGCTAGACTGCTTGGCACCAGCCAATGATGCTGGTTCTCGACTGCCGTCAGCGCCCTGGACAAGAACATCTCAAGTGACCCCCACAGGCGGCACGCCACATTGACGCATACATCATTCTGCAGGAGGCAGTCATGCCCGCACACGAGAAGATCAATTATGTCGAGTTTCCCTCACGGGACCTGGGTGCGACGAAGCGCTTCTTTCAAGAAGCGCTCGGATGGGCGTTCGAGGACTATGGCCCCGACTATGCTGCATTCTCGAACCAAGGCCTGGACGGCGGCTTCTTCAGCTCCGAACTGGCTGCACGCACGAGTGAAGGCAGCGCCCTCATTGTTTTCTACAGCCAATATCTTGAGGATACGCTTGCCAAGATCGAGGCTGCCGGTGGAAAGGTGATAAAGCCGATTTTTTCGTTCCCGGGTGGCCGCCGGTTTCATTTCACTGAGCCAGGCGGCAATGAATTCGCCGTCTGGTCAGAGCCGACGGTCTAGCCGGAAAGAAAGATGCGCCAAGACGAGACCTGAAGATATACATTCATCATTTCTCTAATTAAAACAGGCAATATTCCAAGGCTGCGCCGATCAAGGAGTGCTCGTACTTCATTCTGGAATCCTTGTTCAGCGAATTGCCTGCCAATACACGAATCCTTTGTATCGGAGCGGACACAGAGGGTCATCATGACCAACGATTGAACCATGCCCCAAACGCTCGAAAAATACCGTCGTATCGATCGCCGCAAGAACTGGCTTGCCAGCATTGCGGTGGCGCTGTCGCTTGCCTTGTTGCTGGCGATATTGCTGAAAGCCTTGTTGCTCGCAATCGGCGAGCCCATGCTGCCCTCCCCCGTCCGGGATGTAGCGGTCTTCGCATTGATCCTTTTCGTGCCATGCCTTTCGGCGGGGATGCGCATCGGCTCCAGCTTGATCGCCCGCTACGACGGCGAAGTGATGAGATCGCCTCCCGCAACCGAACCGGGTTCGAAACGGGCCGGGCCGCTGGATGCGGTGCAGCAGCATGCTTGGGCCGCCCTCGAATCCTGGTGCCGGGCCGGCGCGGGGGATGGACGGTCGCCGTTCTGGCGTCCTCGGCAGTTGCCCGATGTGCCGGAGCGCTTCAGTCTGGCCGTCATGGTGGGAGGAAACAGCGGAGCCAGATCACAACTGGCCGAAACCTTTGCGCTTCGTCTCGACCGCAACGATGAACTCGCCGCGCTGTCCGCCGATTCGAGGCTGAAGGGCATGTGTCTCAAGCTGGCGGTGAAATGGCACGAACTGTGGTGGTGGCGAAAGCGGCATCCACGCCAGCCCTGGGATTGCGGCTATGTGCTGGAACATCCCGCGGCGATGGCCCGGCTGGCACACTTCAGGCCCCGCCGGCCCACGCTGATGATCGCCGACGAATTGCGCAACGACAGCCTTCGACAGATATTGCATGCGCTCGGTACAGCGCAAGCAGGCTTCGGCCATCCTGTCCGCCTGCTCGTGATCGATGCCGCCCTGCCCAGCATGCTGGAACTGCATTTCGACACCGATACCCAATGGGGGCATACGCCCGTGCATGATCTGGGCCAGGTGTCGGTGATCGACCTTTCTGGCACACGGATGGCCGACAATGGCGAACGAAGACCGCCCCCGTAGCAAACTGCTCACCCGCCTCCATCTTGGGACGGACGAACCACTGGAAGTGGTGCCCTTCCTCGATGACACCGGCCATGGCGTGTTCGCGACGCGGGCGCCGAGCCGCCCGAACCGGATCGGCCTGTCGATCGTGCGGCTGGCAGGGATCGATGGTGCACGGCTGTCGTTCGAAGGTAACGACATGGTCGATGGCACGCCGGTGCTGGACATCAAGCCTTACGTCCCGGCATTCGACGTCCGCCACACCGAGCGCATCGGCTGGTTCGCCGAACGCCTTGGGCAGTTGCGGGGCAAGCTGTCCGACGGTCGCATGCGCTAGAAAACAGCATGCAGGCGCGTGGGGTGAGCCGGCCCATCGCCGGGCCGGCTGCGTCACCGATCAGAAAATGCTCAGCGGCATTTCCGCCACCAGGCGGATCTGATCCACGCTCAGTTCGCCCTGCGCCCTGTTGGCGCGATGGACGCCGTAGCGCAGTTGCAGGGCCAGGCCCTTGGCCTTGCCTTCCTGCACCGTATAACGAACGATCATGTCGCGTTCCCAGTGCTTGCCACCCGAGCCCGGCGCGCCAAGGAAGTTGGTGTAGACGCTGTTCATGCGGCGGTAGTCGATGTCGGAGCCGCGCGTGTAGGCCACGCCTGCCGTTAGGCCCGGCGTGACCATCTGGCCGAGATCGACGTCGTACTTCAACTGCCACGATGCTTCGTTCGGCGCATTGAAGTCGGAGATCTGCATGGCGTTTTCCAGCCAGATAGAGCCCCGGTTGACGTAGTCGAACGGCGTATCGCCATCCACCTTCTGATATCCCACTCCCAGCTTGTGAGCGCCGAAGGCGTAAGCGCCCATCAGGCTCCAGGTGGTGTTGTCCACCTCGCCGGCCTTGGCCTTGCCGGTGTCGGTGTTGCGGTACAGGTTCAGGCTGAACGACAGCGACTGCTTGTCGGCCAGCGCCAGCTTGTAGAAGCCGCCCAGGTAGGCGGTGTTCCACACGTCCTCGTAGCGGCCGTAGTAGCCGGACAGGCTCAAGCCCGCGACCGGCGTCGTCCAGTTGCCGCCCGCAAAGCTGAAGGCGTTGCCGTTGACGCCCGAGTAGTTGGCCAGAAGTTCGCCGCCGTTCTTGCGCGCGTTGCGGTCGGCCCACTGGGTGAAACGGCCGGCCAGCAGCGACAGGTTCTTGATTTCGTTGCTGGCCAGCAGCCAGCCACGGTTGGTTTCGGGCAGCAGGCGGGTATCCGACGAATGGAAGATCGGATTCTTGGTGCGCATCTCGCCGTACTTCAGCTCGGTGGAGGAAACCCGCAGCTTCACCACCGCGCCGGCGCGGCCGAAGGCATCCTTCAGACCGTCGTCGTCGCGCGCAAGATAGCGCGGGTTGCTGCGCACGGTATCCGGGTCGGAACCGAGATTCAGCCCGCCGTAGGCATGCGCATCGACGCCGAAACCGACCGTGCCCTGTGTGTAGCCCGATTCGAAATTGAGCATCAGGCCGTAACCGATTTCTTCGGCCTTGTCCGAGCGCGGCCCCTTCACCACGCGCGTGGTGTCACCATGTTGGTAATTGAGCCGCTCGTACAGCAGACGATTCTGCATCTTCAGGCTGGCACCTTCGACAAAGCCCTTGGCTTCGTCCTGGGTGCCCGCATGGGCAGTAAGTGAAACCGCCAGCGCGGCGGCCAGCGCGTACGGCATCAATGGCGTATTCGTGTTTTTCATTTCTTTCCCTTCGCGATGCTCACTTCGCCAGCGACTCCCGGGCAATGATTTCGCCGAACCGCTCGGCAGCCCGCTGCGGCAGGGTTTCCGGCAGGACCGGCAGCGGGGATGCGGGTTCGCCGACCTGGATCAGCATCACCATCCCCATGCCGATGTGCGGAATGCACTGCACGCCGTAATAGCCGGGAACGTCGAAGCCGACTTCGATCTCCTCATCGATCTTGCCCTTGAAGGGTTTGGCGCCTTCCGGCAGCAGCCCCGGCAGCGAGGCGGCGTTGTGGGTACGGTGGGTGGCGATGAATTTCACCGTGTCGCCGGGTGCGACGCGCAGGAAATCGGGCTCGTAGATCATGGCACCGGCGGCGCCACGATTGAGCATCCTGACTTCATGAACCTCGGCCATGGCCGGGGTGGCGAGCAGCGCCGACAAGGCAAGGATGCAGAACGGTCTATTGAACATGCGGGGAATTTCCTTCTATCGATTCATGGGACGGAAGCTGGCGCAGGCGCAGAATGCGCGCGCCGTCGGCCGGGTCCGTCAGCCAGTGGCCATGCACGCCGAACGTGGTGCGCAGGCGCTCGGGCGTGAGCACCTCGCATGGCGCGCCGAGCGCGACCATCCTCCCCTGCTCCATCACTGCGAGGCGGTCGCAGCCGAGGGCCTGGTTGAGGTCGTGCAAGGCGGCGACGGTGGTCACTGGCAGGGTATGCACCAGCTTGAGCAGCGACAGCTGGTGGCGGATGTCGAGATGGTTCGTCGGCTCGTCCAGCACCAGCACGGTCGGCCGCTGCGCCAGGGCGCGGGCGATATGCACGCGCTGGCGCTCACCGCCGGACAAGCTGTGCCAGATGCGCGCCTGCAGGTGCTCGACGGCGACGTCGCGCAGCGCCTGGCGGACGATGCGCTCGTCCTCCTCGCCCCACGGCGCCAGCGCGGACAGCCAGGGCGTGCGCCCCAATTCGACCGCGTCGCGCACGCTGATCGCATCTCCCGTCTCGGCCTGTTGCTCGACTACCGCAAGCAATTGCGCAACCTGCCGCCGGCGCATCTTCGCCAGCGGCTGGCCGAGCAGCCGCACCTCACCGGCGGCCGGCGTGTGGACGCCGGACAGCAGCTTGAGCAAGGTGGACTTGCCCGAACCGTTGGGGCCGACGATGCCGAGGTTCTCGCCGGCGCGCACGGCCAGGCTTACCTCTCGCAGCAGCCAGGTTTGCCCCACCGCGTAGCTCAGGCCCTCGCAGGCCAGTACCGGGTCTGCCATGGACATATCCATCAGCGGCGCCCTCCGCGGATCAGGATGAGCGCGAACACCGGCGCGCCGACCAGCGCGGTGATGACGCCGATCGGCAGCACCTGGCCCTTGATCAGCGTGCGCGACAGCACGTCGGCGGCAATCAGGAACAAAGCCCCCGCCAGCGCGCTGAGCGGCACCAGCCGGGCATGGCGCACGCCCACCAGCAGGCGCACCGCATGCGGGATCACCAGGCCGACGAAACCGATGGAGCCGACCATCGACACCATCACCGCGGTCACCAGGGCCGCGCAGCCGATGAGCACGAAACGCACGCGCCGTACCGGAATGCCGAGGCTGGCAGCCGAATCGGCGCCAAAGGTGAAGGCGTCCAGCGCCCGTCGATGCCACAGGCAGACCGCCAGCCCGACCAGCACCACCGGCACCGCGAGCATGACCGAATGCCAGCGCACGCCGCTGAGATTGCCCAGCAGCCAGAACATGATGCCGCGCGCCTGCTCGGCGCTGGCCGACTTGGTGATAAGGAAGGCGGTGAGCGCGTTGAACAACTGCGAACCGGCGATGCCTGCCAGGATGATCTGCCCGCTGCCCGCCATGCCGCGCGCCGAATGCGCCAGCGCGGCGACCAGCAGGAAGGCGGCGATGGCGCCGGCGAAAGCCCCCATCGACAACGAGAGCGCGCCCGCGCCAAGGCCCGCGAGCGCCACCAGCACGGCGCCGGTCGAGGCGCCGGCGGAGATGCCTAGCAGATACGGCTCGGCCAGCGGATTGCGCAGCAGCGACTGCAGGATCAGGCCGGAAATCGCCAGCCCCGCGCCGCAGGCCGCGGCGACGATGGTCCGTGTCAGACGGTAGTTCCAGACGATGCCTTCGTCGATCGGATCGAGCGGATAGCCGGCCGCCCACAACTTGTTCGCCAGCACCTGGCCGACCACCGGCAGGCTGATCGGCGTCTCGCCGATCGCCACGCCCGCGGCCAGCGCCAGGCACAGCAGCGGCACCACCCACAGCCCGTGCCCGACGGGCACGGCCAGGGCATGGCCGGCTCGGCTCATCGCCTGAACCCGGCCGCGGCTTCGGCCAGTTGCTCGACACCGGCGAAGATGCGCGTGCTCGCCTGCATCGCGTCTGCGTCCATGATGACGATGCGGCCATTCTTGACCGCGTCCATGTTGCGGGTCACCGAGTCGGACTTGAGGAATTCGAGCTTCTTCTCGTAGTCGTCGGCGGGAAAGCGGCGGCGCTCCATGCGGGCGATGATGAGGATGTCCGGATTGGCCTTGGCAATGGTCTCCCAGCCCACGGTCGGCCATTCTTCCTGCGACTCGATCACGTTGCGCATGCCCAGCGACGCCAGCATGAAGTCGGCCACGCCCTTGCGCCCCGCCACGTAGGGGTCAATCTCGAGGTCGGCGCTGGAGAACCAGAACAGGGCGGACAGCTTGTCGGCGCCGTTCTTGCGCGCCTTGTCCTGTGCCGCGGCCAGCCGCGCCTTGTAGCCGGCGACCAGTTCCTCGCCGCGCGTCTGCACGTCGAAGATCTGCGCAAGCTGCAGCACGCCCTTGTACACGCTGCCGACGTCGAAGGCCTGCAGGCGCGTGCCGTCGGCGCCGACCAGATTGTCCTTGCCCTCGCAGTCGGACGGCAGGATGTAGGTGGGGATGCCCACCTCGTGGAACTGCTCGCGGGTGCCGACCACGCCCTGCTGGCCGACCATCCATTCGAACTGCACCGCAACCAGCCCCGGGCGCTTGCCGATCACGGACTCGAAGCTGGGATCATTGTCGGCCAGACGCTCGACCCCGGCATTCTGCGCCTCGTACTCCGGCGACACCTTGTTGAACCACAGCGAAGTGCCGGCCAGCCTGTCTCCCAGGCCGAGCGCATAGAAGGTCTCGGTGCCGGCCTGGCCGATGGTCACGGCCTTTTCCGGCGCCTTGTCGAACTTCAGCTGCTGGCCGCAGTTGTCGACGGTGAGCGGATACTGCGTCGGTGCCGCCAGGGCTGCGGCGGACAGGCCGAGCCCCGCGATCAGGACGGCAAGACGGGAAGCGGTGAAGCTGGGCAGTGCCATGGGTGCGATCTCCATTTGGGCGTACGCAAGGCGGCGTGCACGCATGGAAAGCACAATCCCGGGCAAGGCTGATGGAAACCGGTGCGGGAATGCCCTTCCCGGACACCCCGCCGGTCTGTGGTCAACATTGGTACCGGCAGGTCTCCTGACTCGCGCGTCATCGCCTCGCTCCAGCCTTCCCGGGGTGGCCCAGTGGCATCGTGGAGCAGGCTCGGCGCCTACAGTTGCGGGGGCAGTTCCGTTTGGGGCCGTGATGGCCCTTGCGGATTCCCAATTATTTCCTTGCGGAAACCGGAACCGTAATTATAGCCAGATCGGATGATGCATTGCACCAACCCGTTCCCGGCACGTCTCCGCCGCCGTCCGCAAGCGCACCGCCTCAGGCCGCGCGGGGCATGCCCTGCCGCGCGAACGCGAAGTACAGCGCGCTCAGGGCCGGAAAGACCGCCGCCACGCTCCATGCCAGCACGCCGGCCTCCGGCTCCGCCGGAATCGCGGCGAACAGCCTGCCCAGCAGCATGTTGCCCAGCAGCACCATCAGCCCACCCGCCGAGGCCAGCGCACCGTAATGCACCGGCAGCAGGCGCTGGCGGGCGTAGGCCGGCACCAGTGCCATCGCCACCGGCACGGCGCACATCTGCCCGGCCGTCAGCAGCACCACGGTCAGCACTGCCGGCAACAAGCGCCATGCGCCCGGCAGCGGCGCGACGGCCGTCCACAGTGCCAGGTTGACGAAGGCCGCAGCCAGCAGCGCGAAGCCCGCCACCAGCGGCAGGCGCGGCGGCCAGCGCTTGCACAGCGCCGCCAGCGGCATCTGGCAGGCGACCACCAGCACCGAGGCCAGCGCGAACAACCAGGCCATGTCGCGTGCTCCGCCGTGCGAGCGCTCCAGCTCCACCGGCAGCCCCAGGTACATCTGGTTGTAGCTGAGCAGATAGCTGCTGTAGAACAGCATGAACAACAGGAAAGGCCGGTTGGCGAACAATTCGCTCCAGCCCCAGCCGCCAGGCACCCGCGCGGCCGGCTTCAGCGGTGGCAGGCGGCGCCACAGCACGAGCAAGGCCAGCAGGAACACGCCGGCACTGGCCAGCGCCATCCAAGCGAAGCCGATGTCGAACAACAGGCTGCCGAGCAGCGGCCCGGCCACCGCGCCCACCTCGCCGTACACGGCGAACTGCGCGAAGATGCTGCGCCGCCTGTCGTCCGCCGGCGACTGCGCATCGATGCGCGCGGCGAGTGCCTCCAGGCACGGCGAGAACAGCGCCCCACCCACGCCGGTCAGGCAGGCGCCCAGCAGCATCGCGGCGGCCGAATCGGCGACGGCAAAACACAGATAGCCCGCGATGCGCACCACGCAACCGCACAGGATCAGCGTGCGGCAGCCGTAGCGCTCGGCCAGCGAGCCGCCAATGAAGAACATACCTTGCTGCGAAAAGGTCCGCACCCCCAGCACCAGCCCCACCATCCAGCCCGCCAGCGCCAGGTTCCGGCTCATGTGCAACGCCAGGAAAGGCACGATGGCGTAGAAACCGACGTTGAAGACGAGCTGGGTGGACAGCAGCAGGCGGCGCGAAGGAACATCGCGACCACTGGCGGGGCCGGAAAGCGGACGGATCATGTGAAATACGCGGAGATCGAACCCGCGGCCTTATAGCACCCGCGCGTACAAGGTGCAAAATGCCGACCTGCCCCAGAACCGGACCGGACCGGACCCCCCGCCGTGACCAGCCTCATCGACTTTACCGACCCCCGCGATCGCGCCGCGCCGCGCCTGCGCCTCGCCTTCGGCCCGCCTCGCACGGTACTGGCCGCCCATACCCTTGACGAAGTGCGTCCGGTGCTCGACGCCGTCGAGGCCGCCGCCCGCGCCGGCGCCTGGGCGCTGGGCTACGTGCGCTACGAGGCCGCGCCCGCCTTCGATCCGGCGCTGCGCACGCATGCGGCGGACGGGCCGCTGGCGTGGTTCGCCATCCACGATGCACCCCTGCCCTGGGATGGCAAGACGGCAAGCGGCGAGGCCACGGTAGATTGGCACACCCTGCCCGGGCGCGCCGCATTCGACGCCGCCCATACCCGCATCCAGCAGGCCATCGCCGAAGGCGTGCTCTACCAGCTCAACCACACGGCGCAATTGCGCGGGCGGCTGGCGGGCAGCGGCCGCGCCCTGTTCGCCGCGCTGCAACGGGCGCAGCCGGGCGGGTATGCGGCGCACCTGGACTGCACCCCCGGCGAATGCGGCCAAGGAAACGAAGCGGACGCGGACGGCGTGCAAGTGCTTTCGGTCTCGCCCGAACTATTCTTCGACTGGCGCGCGGGCCACATCCTTGCACGCCCCATGAAAGGCACGGCCCCGCGCGGCGGCACGCCCGAGGAAGACGCGGCACGGGCCACGCACCTGCGCACCAGCCCCAAGGAGCGCGCCGAAAACGTCATGATCGTGGACCTGCTGCGCAACGACCTCTCGCGCATCGCCGAGCCGCACAGCGTCCAGGTGCCCACCCTGTTCCACACCGAGGCCCTGCCCACCGTGTGGCAGATGACCTCGGACGTGGTGGCGCGCACCCGCGCCAGTACGCGGCTTTCCGACGTATTCGCCGCGCTGTTCCCCTGCGGCTCGGTCACCGGCGCCCCCAAGGTCGAGGCCATGCGCATGATCCACGCGCTCGAAGGCGGACCGCGCGGCATCTACTGCGGCGCCGTGGGCGTGGTGCGACCCGACGTGTCGCCCGACGGACGGCACGGCATCGCCGCCACCTTCAACGTGCCCATCCGCAGCGTCGAACTGAAAGGCAGCGACGCCCGCTGCGGCATCGGCAGCGGCATCGTCTGGGGCGCGAGCGCCAAGGATGAATGGGCCGAATGGGCTGCCAAGCGTGCCTTCGTCGAACGCGCCAGCACGCCATTCGAGCTGCTGGAAACCCTGGGCCTGCACGACGGCAAACTGCGCCACCGCGACGAACACCTCGCCCGCATGCGCACTGCCGCCGAACACTTCGGCTACCCCTGGAATGAATCACGAGTTGAAGCCAGCCTCGATGATCTCGCCCGCACCCACGACCAGGGTACCTGGCGCGTGCGCCTGTTGCTGGATGCGCGGGGCGTGCCGCGCACCGAAGCCTTCGCGCTCGCGCCCGCGCCGGCGACCGTGCTGTTGGCCCTGGCCGACCGGCCCTTCGGGCACGCGCACGGCGAATTCACCCGTCACAAGACCACGCGCCGGGGGCACTACACGGCTTTCGCGCCCGCGCCGGGCTCGGGTGTATTCGACACCGTGCTCTACAACGAAGCGGGCGAAATCACCGAATCCACCTTCGGCAACATCGCCATGCTGATCGACGGCTGCTGGGTCACGCCGCCCCTGGCCTGCGGCCTGCTGCCCGGTATCGGCCGCGCTGCGGCGCTGCGCGAGGGGCGCGTGGCCGAAGGCGTGGTGCGCGTGCAGGATATTCCGCGCGTGCAGGGCTGGGCCTTCATCAACAGCCTGCGCGGCTGGCTGGATGCGCGGCTGGGCGAAGCACAGCCCGGGCCGGGCGGATGAAGGCGGGTTGCCTCAGCCCCCCGGCCCCCGCCGCATCAGATAGACGTCCATGATCCAGCCGTGGGCCTGCCGCAGGCGGGCGCGTTCGCGCAGGATGTCGCCGGCGACCTCGCCGAGCGCGCCGGCCACCAGGGCCTGCTGCGGCATGCCGAGATAGGCGCCCCACCAGATCCCCACGCCGTCCGCATCGACCGCCTGGAAAGCGCCGCCGCTGTCGAGCATGACGACCACCGTATCCGCCCCGGCGGGCCAGCCGCCTTCGCGCAGCCGCCGGCCGGTGGTGATGACGACCGGCGCGGCGAGGTCATTGAGCGGAATGCCGTGCGCCGCGGTCAGCGCCTGCACGGCGGTGATGCCGGGCACGACATGCACGCGCGGCGCCCCGCCGACGGCACCCAGCCGCGTGGCGATGCGCAGGCTGCTGTCGTACAGCGAGGGGTCGCCCCACACCAGCAGCGCCACCTTGCCGCCGCCGGCGGGCAGGTGGGCATCGATCTGGCGCCGCCATTCGGCGGCGATCGCATCGTGCCAGTCCGCCACCGCCGCCAGGTAGTCGCCGTCGGCGGCGCGCAGCGGCAGGTCGAACTCGGCGATGCGGGCATGGCCGTTTAGCAGTCGGGTGCAGATGTCGCGGCGCAGGTCCAGCAGTTCAACCTTGTCCTCGCCCTTGCGCGGCAGCAGGATCAGGTCCGCCGCATCGAGCGCGCGGACCGCTGCCAGGGTCAGGTGTTCTGGATTGCCAGTGCCGATGCCGACGAGATGGAGTTCGAGCGTGTCCGCCATGCCGGCCTCTCAGCTCCGCGCCGTATCGACGCCGTCGATGCTCGCCGCCACGGTGCCGCTGCCGCTTGCCGACTGTGGCCGGAAGCGGCGCTCGTAATCGGGCGCATACAACCGGCTCTCGTCGAAGCCTTCGGCGGCCAGCGCCGGGCCGACCAGGATCAGCGCGGTGCGCTCCATGCCGCCGTCCACCGCCGCGGCGATAGTGGCCAGCGTCGCGCGCACGATGCGCTCGTCCGGCCAGCTCGCGCGCCACACCACCGCCACCGGGCAGCCCGCACCGTAGTGCGCCTGCAGTTCGGCTGCGACGTCGGCCAGCTTGTGGATGGACAGGTGGATCGCCAGCGTCGCGCCGGTGGCAGCGAAATTCGCCAGGGTCTCGGTTGCCGGCATCGCGCTGGCCCGCCCCGAGGTGCGGGTCAGCACCACCGACTGGGCCACACCCGGCAGCGTCAGCTCTGCCCCCAGTGCCGCCGCCGCGGCGGCAAAAGACGGCACGCCCGGGGTGACGGTGCAGGGAATGCCCAGCTCGCGCAGGCGGCGCAGTTGTTCGCCCATTGCCGACCACACCGACAGATCGCCGGAATGCAGCCGCGCCACGTCCTGCCCGCGCGCATGCGCGGCCTGGAATTCGGCGGCGATGTCGTCCAGCGACATCGCTGCGGTATTGACGATGCGCGCGCCCGGCGGGCAGTGCGCCAGCACCGCCTCGGGCACCAGCGAACCGGCGTAGAGGCAGACCGGGCAGGCGGCGATCAGGTCGCGCCCGCGCAGCGTGAGCAGGTCGGCGGCGCCGGGGCCGGCGCCGATGAAATGAACGGTCATCGGGATTCTCCTTGTGCGATCGCGCAGGTCGCGCTGCGATCGGGCGAAATGTGGCGGATGGCAAGCAGGCGCGCGCCCTGCCCGGCGGCGGCCAGCGCTGCGGCTTCGGCGACGCTGCCGCAGCCGCGCGCGGCCA
>NZ_AMXE01000096.1 GCF_000310205.1 Thauera linaloolentis 47Lol = DSM 12138
AGATCCAGTAATCTCCAAACCCTTGGACTCGCTAACTCAACATTGGCACGGCTGAAGGGGGCAGGTCATCATGAATAACCCTTGTCGAAGATTACAATAACTGGGGCATTGGTGCGGAAGGTTTTTCTGTCATCGACACTTGCCTACATCCAGGCTCGCGATCGCCTGTTCTAGGCTGATTGCGGTCGCGCAGATGAGAAGGGGCGATTGACTCCGCTCGACCTGTTCCAGACATTTACTGGCTGAGGAATCAGTCATTAGGCCAGCAGTTGGTCACCCCGCTCATGCAACAACTCGGTACCTATACCCTCTTGAGGGATCCACTGGCCCTCGATCCACATCGCCTCAACCTCTGACACGAGGGAGGGGAGCCAGCGGCGCAATGTGGGAACGTCGTCGAAAACCCGATGAACCCCGTCTCTTCTGCGGCCATGGGCTAGCGCCAGTTGATAGAGGTCAACGTCCGGACAGATTTCACCCGCCCCAGCGCTCTGAATGCGCAACGGGATGGCAACGCCCTCGGGGTCGAGGTCACCAAAGTAGAGAACGGATGTGCCCTGCACTTCACGCAGGACTTCGTCCAGCGCCCGGCTCGTTGATGAGACCGCATAGCCTGCCCCGTAAATCACCGTTGCATATCTTTTCGCTCTCACGTTCCACTCGCCCAGGCTCCAGTACGTGTGGTGGTTCTCAACGATGACCACCGGTCGTCCAGGTGCATCGGCCTTCCGGTGCGGAAGCGGCGGGGACACCAAAAAGGCTCCGAGGGCGCTCAAAGGAAGCTTTCCTGCGAAGAGCGCATCATTGCGCACGCGCAGGTCAAGGAATTTCTCGTCCCCGAAAATCTCCAACGCCCGTTCCCTGAGGGGAACGAACAAGCGCCGGCCTTTGGGACGCCGCATCCATTCATTGATGGCGAACGCCGCATGCTTTTCCGAATTTGTCAGGAGCGGCCAGAAGCCCAGTTCGGGGAGCCATGGCAATGCGGCCCAATCAATGGCCGGAGTTCTTTGACCGCAAGCGATGAGCGTGACGAACTTTGGCATTCGCGGATGGCCGAGCCTCTCAAAACTGTTGGCTGCGGGCAGAGCAAGATGCCCCTGCTCTGCATACGCGATGAGGGTTTCCAGCATCAACGCGTCCCGCTCAGGGTGCTGAACCTGCTCCGGATGCACACTCAACCATGCCTGGCGTAACTCGGCCAGAGTGACACGCTTCCTTGGATGGGCGCGGAGCTGGTTCAGGAAGGATTCGTTCACGCTGGCAGCTCAGAAGCAGTCAGGTCCTCGAATGTCGCCGAAATCATCTCGATGTGCGACCTCTGGGACCTGGAGTTCATGTGTGATTTGCGCAGGCGAATGACTCTGCGAAAGCCAGCCAGGATGTTGGCGTCCGCATTGGCGGTAAAAAAGATGAGCTGCACGCCGATTTCCTTGGCCAAAAGGCGCTGTGCGTCGATGAGTGCCCGCGTCTGTACCTTCGCAAATGGGTTGTCCAGGATCAGCGGTCCGCCGCCGGCACGTTTGGCAGTGGCTTGGGTGTCGGAGCGAAGCTGGCTGATGAGCAGATACAGGAACATCGCGATGACGCTGCCCTGCCCCTTGGAACCCTTGAGCTCGCTGGCGAGCTGGTACTGGTGGGCTTCGTTCTGCTCCATCTTCAGCACGTCGACACCCAGGTCCGACCGGCCACTGATGGCAACCAGGCTCTGAACTACCAGGTCTGCGCCCTTGGCAGGCACGGTCCCAACTTTGATGAGCCCGTTGAAGTAGGCTCGGATGGCCTCCTTACGGGCCTCCACGGGAATCCCTTTGAAATTTGCCTTCATCTTGATGATGGGCTTGCCGCCAACGTAAGGAGCGGCCATCGGCATCGTCTTGTTGCAAGCCCTTGTCAGCAAGGCGATGCCTTCGAATGTCAGGTTGTAGAGCTCGCCGACCGAGTTCTGTAGGTCCGGCTCCATAGTGTCCAGGGTATCCTTCGCGGCCGCTATCCGATCCAGGATCAGCTCGAGGACACGCAGCCGGTCAGAGCACGCCAGGTCGAAGTTGCTGTCAGAGATATCTCGGGCCAGTTCTGCCTCGACCTCAATCAGGTCCCTCGCCATGGCCGCAGCCACCAGAGCCTGGAAAGCCGTTAGCGCTTTGTCGCGCTGCCTGTCCACTCGTTCCTTGGCCTCGCCATGTCGACGGATCAGTTCCGTCGTGTATTGCTCCGGCTCCACCGGCAAATCCAGCAGGTCAAAGTCGTCATCCATCTTTGGAACGGCGGCGGTCAGAGAAGCAAGCAGCGTACTGAGCTTTGACGCAGCAAGCTGTGCATCCTCTGCCTGCCTTCGCGCAAGCTGAGCTTCGCCTCTCGCCCGATCAGCCATCTCGGTCGCTTTCACCACATCGTCTTCGGTAGCGGAGATCTGTTCAGCCAGCTCAACGTCGTTCAGCGCTTCCATTTGCAGCGTCGGCGGCAAATGCTGCTTTTGACTCTTCCAGAAGATTTTGTGCTCTGTCGTGGCAGACACGTGGTTATTGCCTGCCTCGTTGCTCAACTCTCCTAACCGCTGATTGACGATGTTCTGTTCGCGGACCTCAGTCTCAAAGTCCAAGGTCCGCAGTGGCGCGAGCTCGTCTGGCGAGAGGTCGCCATAGTCCTCCTTGTACGCAGTCTCAGCAGACTGCCGCTCCAATCGGGCGGTCTTCAGGCGATCTGCCAGGACGCCTAGCTTGTCACGCTCCTGAGCTTCCAAGGCGGCGGCCGCGTCATCGTATGTCGCCCTCAGCACTTCGAGAGCGCGTGGCCGAGCCTCCAGTTGTTGCTCTGCTGGGTATTTCCTGTCGATGTAGGCAATACCCGCACGGTTCGTGGAGTGAACTCGGGCATTGTTCTCGTGCCTTACCTTGTCGTTGATGAAGCCAAGCCGGCGCTTATCGACCTCATTGCGCTGCACCGCCAAATCGACGAGGCGCGCCTTTTCGAGCTCGGCCTGTGACGCAAGCTCATCGGACCGCCTCTGTTTTGCGCCGCTAGGTTCCTCGTAGTCATGCTGGAACTCCACCAGCCGCCGCAGGGCAGTCTTGCTTGCCTCGATTCTTCCGGGCAGCGGCTTGCGCTGGCTCTCCGCTTGCACGCGATCTTGCTTGGCCTGCTCCGCCAGCAGTAGAAGCTCCTTCTGCCGCTCTTTCGCCGTACTTTCCTGAACCTTCAGATCGTCGAGGTCGGCATCTGCCTGCTTCAGCCGGGCTGCCCCAAACTCCCTCTGATATCTCAGCAGCGTCTCTCGCCCAGCGTTCCCGTCCGCTCTCCGTTTCAGGTACGCATCGCGCTGCTCTCCTGTCGAGGCGATACGCGCATCCAGATGGCCCAGGGCGACTTTGGCTGCCTCCTTGTTGAACAGCGCCGCGTCTTCAGGTGCGAAGACAATCTTTCCAGCCGCGGCGTGTTGAGGATCCAGAGACGCCTGGGCAACCGTGACTGGCATCCTGAGCTTGACCTTCACGTCATCCAGCTTTTCCTCGAGCTTCGCCCAATCTCCTTGAGCCACGGCAACACCAAGGAATCGCGCGGGATCTGAGAGCACCAACTGCGCAGCTTTCTCGACATCCGAAACCAGGTCGGCCACATAGGTATTCGCGGCTCTGGCGGACCGGATGCCCAAGGCATGGAGTTGCCGAACGGCTGCGTCCACATCGGCGCTGCGCCCCGCCAAGCCAGTCTCCACGATTGAGCCACGGTCCGAACTAAGCTGTGCAAGCCGAACATCGCGCTCGCTGATTTCTCGGTCAGCCTCTGCCAGCAACGCGCCAAGGTCGTCGAGCAGGGTTGTGGAATCGGGATCAGCAAGCTCCGCGTCGGCCGCGGCACGCATGACCTCCATTTGGGCAAGTTCGTCATGCATTGAACGTCCCTTGGACAGGAAGTCCTCCAGCGCCCGTTGATCTGAGGCTGCGGCAGCCGCCTTCACGCCTTGGTCGGCGGCACCGTTCCGATGCTGCTGCTCTTGCTCCTGTAGGCCAAGGATATGCTCTCCAAGTACCTGGTCCTGTGCCTCAAGCTCTTCGATTTGGAGCTGCACACGCTCGATGGCAGTTTCAACTCGCAGATCCGATGGCAACACGAGGCCATTCTGCTCCAGCCGCTGACGCTGCAGCTTGAACGTTTCGAGGAACGCTTCAATCTGCCCTTGCTCATTGGCAATCTTGCCGAGACTGCCGTTGATCTGCTGCTCTTGTTGGCCGATAGCCGTGACCTGCTGCTGAGCCGCCATCTCCTGCGCAGCGGCTTGAGCCATCTTGGACCTGTCGCTGGCCTCCGCAGCGGCTAGCGCGCAGTCCAGTAGTGCCCCTTGTATCTCCGCTTGCTGCCGTACCGACTGGAGACCTTGTTCTTCTGACTCGACGAGCCCTTCAAGCTCCTTCGCTGCTTCGGTCTTGGCTTCCCAATGACCGAGCGCCTTGGCCCCACGGAGCATGCGGGTCCGCTTCTCCCCTGCGGCCAGTTTCTCAACCGCGAGCTCTTCCGCTGCTTTCGCAGCAACGACCTTGCGATGGAGCTGCAAGCCTTTCAACGCCACCACATCGGCCCCATGAAGCTCGGCGTTCTTCTCTGCGGTCTTTGCCACGCCCTCTTGAAGCTCAGCATAGGTGCGCTTCTCAACTGCAGCGGCCTCCTTCTCTTGCCCGCCACGGCACAACGCAGCGGCCAGACTCGCTGCGTGTCTTCTCGTTGAGCCATGCTGCTCTGAGGCAGCCTGGAACTCGGCCGCTGCATCGACAAACGGCACCATGACCGTGTGCAGCTTCGTGAGTTGCTGCAGTTGCTGCTCGTACCGCGGTCGTGCCTTCAACTTGTCGGCGGTCTGAGCCAACCCTGCGCGCACCGTCGCCGACCTCTCGGGGTCGAGCGTCAGCAGCAGGAAGCGCCGTATCAGGTCAGCTTCCGAGTTGAAGGTGAGGAAGCCTTCCTCCATGCCGCCTTCATTGCTGTTGAAGTCGACCTGCATCCGAAGCAGGTCTATATCCAGCCCGCGCACGTTTCCCAGATGCTTGATCCAGTCATCCTGGGTCTTGGTGCGGAAGAAGTCGCCTTTCGATCTTGCTGCGGCCTCCTGAAGCCAGTGCACGAATTCGTGCATGGTCCGAACAGGGGTCGGGCCAAGGCCGGGAGCGGGGAAATCCTCCACCGACAGTCCGGGCGCTACCTCGTAGGCAAAAAACCATCGCTCGACGTCGTTGTTTCGCTCGACACTGTCTTTGATGGTCACAGCTTGCCCAATCAGCAAACTGTAATCAGGCGAGCCGGCAGCCCGGCCCGGCATCCGCCACTCAATCAAGATGAACGAAGGGCGGCCGTCACGCGCAAAGTAGTCATGGAAGTGATGGTTTCTCGTCTGCAAGTGCTGGAGCCACCGATCCAGCTTCGGCTCAAAGCAGCTGAAGATGTACGAGAGTAACGAGGTTTTACCGCCCGCGTTCTCCAGGTTGAAAACCGTGTCCGTAGGGCTGTCTGTATCTGGGTCATCCAGCCCAAACAAATGGCTGTCGTACCAAGCCGTTGGACTACCGAAATGACTGACGTAGATTCTTGAGATGCGCTGCATTCAGAGAGCCCCCGTAGCGTTCGCCGCATCGCGAGTCACGTGAAAAAGTCGAGGCAGCGTGAGCTCACGCAAATGGACACGCAGCCTGTGCGTCGCGGTGAAGAGTGACAGCGCTTCGTCCTCGCCTTCGCGAACCATCCGCAGCAAGCCGTACTCGACCATTCTGTTAACGGCGATCCGCACGAAGCCATCCACGGAGGATGCAGATGCCCGTTCCGCCTTCGGGTTCACAGCCGGCAAGCGCTTCAAGTACTGCCAACCAGGCATCAGATCTTCCGCGACGTCTGTCGTTTCATCCGAGCCTTGAGCGTCCGAGAGGCGATTGACGGTGCCCAGAAGCGTGTCGCGAAAGCGTGCAAGCGTCGCAGGCAGCGGCGCCTTGGCGTCATCATCCAGCCGGTCGGTGGTTGGGAAAAAGACGGCGGCGATGGCCAGATGCGCCATTGCCAGGGCCACCTTCTGCTCCGCATTGAACTGTCCACGCAAGTCAACCATCCGGAGAGAAAACCGGCTCTCTTTTGACGACGGTGCCACGATCAGGCCCCGCTCACTCACGTCCAAAATGTGAAGCTCCAGACCAATCGCCGCCTCCTGGACCGCCAGGGAGAACGTCGGGTCGCCGCGGAATTTGTGCAGCAGGTCTCGGTACTCTGAATCTGTCGACGGAGAGCCCGTCAGGTTCATCGCCTTGTAGAGAAGTCTGGTGGCCTCGCGATGGATGCTGCTCATCTGGTCTCCACGGGATCGAAACGAAGGTTATCGCCTGCTGCCACGTCAGCCACGAACTCGCCATCCGCGTGTGCTCGCATGCTCTTGAACAGATTCTCGCTATCCGGGTAGCTACGATAGAGCACGTAGACGATGCATTGGCGCTCCAGCAAGGTAAGCCCTTCGTCCTCGGCATGCGCAAGCAGTTCATCCAGCTTCCAGCTGCCGCCGATGGCGAACTTCGCTGACACCCAGCCCTGAACGAACTGCGCCATGTCCTCTGGAAACGGATCGAGGTACTTCTTGAACGGCATCAGCTCTCCGCCCTCAGATTCGTCTTCGCCAGGTTCGTCGTATTCACGGCGAAAAAATAGCAGCGCCAGCAGATTCGAGAGGTCAGGCGCCTTCGGCACCACGGCTGGATAGAAGCTGAGAAGCAGTGCATCAACGCTCCCCGCCAAGGCGGTCTGAGCCGTCGCCAACGCTTCAGGCAGCAGCCGAGTCTCCAAGTCGGGGAAAGAGGACGGACGGCGCGAACGGAATGCACCCGCCTGCGCATCCATGAACTTGTCACCGGCCCCGGTCACGTCGACCTGAAGGTGGGCGCGCACCCCGCTTGCACTTTTGAGAACGTCGTGCAACCGCACGAGTTGCTCTCGCGCTTGACTGTCAGTCACCTGAATCAGTTGCTCGCGGACCGATTCCTCCATGCGCCTGTCCTCTTCTTGACGTGCGTGGATGTGCACACGCGCTTCGTTCAGCCGTGGCGCGATATCGCGCGCCCAGGCAACCGAGCCGGGCGCCCGCCAAGCCTGATGAATGAAGTCTCGAATCTGCTGACGGTGCTCGATAGAGAGCATCCGAGCCCGCCTTGCGAACTCGTAGGCCTGATCGAATCGACCACGTTCTATCAGCAGCTGCAGCATGCGCTCGACAAGGATCTGATGGTCCTCGACCTTCAGATCGAGCATGCCCATGAGGACGAGGTATCCCTCTGCCGTCGGGCGGTATCGGTACTCGTCTTCGAGGTCGGGCTCGTAGGTCGTCAGCCGAAAGCTCACCTTCCGGGTTTCGCCAGAAGGGGCATGGAAGTATTCGTACGAATGCTCCAGGTAGTTGTTAGACGCGTTGTCCAGCGCGTCCACAACGATCTCAGCAATACGCAGGGATTGCCCCGCCGTCGCGGCAGGCTTCATCCGAGACACGATTGCGGCCAAGTGCTGGACCACCTCCTCCTGGGTGTATCCAACGGCGACTGCCGTGCCCTCCATCATGTGGGTCAAGGCGGCGAGGCTGAGATAGTGCGTGTCTACACCATCGAAGAGGCTCCGCCCGTCGGCAGTCGAATCCGAGAACTTGTTCTTGGTGAGTTCCAACTGTAAGAGTGGCCTCATCAACAGCAAGTTTCGCTGCTGAGGCGTCAGATCTAGCAGAACATCCAATGGGGCCGACGAGCTCATAACGACTTACGGGAACGGCTTACCGGTCCGACGCACAGCCTAGGCGCTGGCGAGCATTGCTCATGGTCAAACAATGGCATTTTTACTAGCCGCCTACGGAATCGACCCAACTTCGCCGTCAGCAAACCAGCCGCTGCCCTTGACTCGCGCTAGTGCCGCTGCGGGGTCGGACGACCAGAGCACAAGAGCCAGCGACTCCTGGGCGCGGCTGCAGGTGACGTAAAGGAGGCGCAACGTACGGTCGATAGTCGTTTCCTTGCCTTTCTCTACATTCTCTCTATCCGCTTTGCTGAGTTCCGTGCCACCAAAAATCTTGTCGTAGGAAATCTGGTTGCCGGCAGCCGATTTGTCGTCCATCACAACCATGACATGGAGGAATTCAGAGCCCTTGACAACCTGATGGGTGGCCAGCACTGAATTCCCAGCGAGGTAGGTGCGGTACTTTTGCAGCTGATTCCAAGGGGAAGCGAACAGCGCGCACCAGCCACGGCGCATCCGGTCCTGTTTGGACTCCTCGTCGCCTCTACCGGGCGCCGGAGGTGGGGGCGACTTGTCCGCGTATGCCGCCGAGAGACGATGGTCAACCTCAAACAGCTTTGCCCTCAAGACTGGTTCAAGCACCTCTTCCACTGTTGAAATCGGATTTGCACAAGCGGCGGCCAAAACTCCAATGGCTTGAAGCATTTCGTCGACGCGGCTTGCTCGCGCCGCCGTGTCCTCGGGCATGTCATCGAGGCGGCCGTGGCGCCGGAAAACTTCTGTGGCCTTGAACTCATCCAGAGCACCATCGGCACCAACGCACGCCTCTAGTTGGGCAAGTTCGTTCAATAAAATCTGTACTGCAGCCGGCCCCTTGTTTTCGCCGCTCCCAGTAGGTGCGGCAGCATTCGGGTCAAGCAGAACCATGGCACTATATGCATCGAGAAACGAGCCACGCGTCGCGACGAGCTTATGTTCCAAAGCAAGCAACTGGTAATCGCCGTGACTCCAGGCGGTTGCCCCGCTCGCCTCCCGCATCTGGTCTGCGCACCAACGTTCGCCGAGAACCTTATCTTCTGGAGAAAGCGATGCGTCACCGACGTAGAGCCGAACCAACCCACCTGTGTTCTCGGCTCTTGGATGCTGTTCCACACCATTCGCAGGTTGGGTCCGACCCTCGAGTTCTGCTTCCCAGATTCTGTTAATGAGAGCAACGATCCGGCGCTGGCTGCGATGGTTCATTTGCAGTTCCGGCGTCGCCCAGTTCGGTGGTACCAAACTTGGAAGGTCCGAATGCCCGTCGGTATAGATGCGTTGCCGATGGTCGCCGAGCAGTCCGAGAGTCAGGCCGCTCCCCCTTGGCTCCGCAAGGTCCATCAAGGCATCCAACATACTCTTCATCGTGTCCTGTGACTCATCGATGAGCACGATGGGGTGCCGGTCTTTGAGGATAGTCTGAAGCGTAGGGCTGTTCTTGAGGAGCCAGGCCGTTACGTCGAGGACGTGCTTGTGGGCAAGCGCACCAGGGCCATACGTCTCGCGGTCCGGATGGTAGATGAACACACCCGTCCCTCTGAACGCCTCTATGTCCTCCTTGATTTGATCCAGATCCCGCTGCTTTGCCGCCGTGATTCCCTTCGGCTTTGCTAGCGCTTCCGCCGTTTCCTTTTCAAGTTGAGCTTCCTTGACGGCTATGAGCGCTGCGCGAATGTCATCGTTGAATCCGCTGATGAGTTCCCAGCAGAATGCGTGGATGGTAGAGACCTCCACCAAGTCGTTATCCCCGAGGCGCCCATTGATGACCGCGACCGCGTTCTTCGTGTACGTGACCACACGTATCGAGCGCCCGTACATCCGCAGGCGTCGGGCAAGCCCCCTGCCCTTCTCGTGCTCCACGACGCCTGTCATTCGACGTAGCACCTCTACGAGAGTACGCGTCTTTCCGGAGCCTGCGCCGGCGAATAGGAAATAGCAGCGCGGAGGATCCTCAGTGAGATAGCCACAGATTTCTTCGACAACCCCAGCATCACGGTCGTTATCGGCAAAGATAGGGACCGCGCTCATACCATCGACTCCTGGTTTGGCTCAAGCTGCGCCTGCAGCCAGGCCAGGGCGTCCGCGATGTACTTTGGGCATACAACGGGCTCATCCGACGAGACCATTTCGAAAATGCTCGCGGCGAAGTCCCCTTTATCGAACGAACTGTGCATGAGTGTGTGAAGCGCACCCAGCAATTCTGGAACACTTCCGGCCTCAGCAACCCTTTTTGCGACAGAGCCAAGTGCCCCTGTTGGTGCTTCAATCTCCACGCCATCCTCATCGACCTTCTCATCCATCAGGCCCTTGAACCAGGGCACATTCGTGAGAACGAGTGAGTCTTCAAACGTGCTTGGCCAGTTGCCGTCAGCTTCGGCGACAGGCAACTGCCAAGCGAATCGCACAAGGCAATCTGCGGTCTCGTTCCATACCAACTGAGCGTCAGTTGGGTTCTTGAAATCATCGAGTTGCTGCAGCTTCGGATGCCAGCCGCGAAGAGTGGGGTTGCCGCAGTGAAGTCCAGCTTGCCCCGTGTTCGCAACCGCGACGAGTTTCTTGGTCGGCTCACCATTCTTCTTGGACTTGCCTTCCTTTTCTTCGGAGGGGTCGATGTCGGTAATGATGACCGTAGGAATCCGGAGCTTCTCGACAAGTGGTTTGAGTCGGTGGGCATGGCTCCCTCCGATATCCAGAAATGACACGTAGCGGCTGTTCAGTGTCTTGAAGTCGCGCTCAATGAAGAGCGGTACCAGCATTCGCTCTGCAACGCCCTCAACGAAAATGGCTGCATTGGCAAACAGCAGGTCTGTGTGCTGAACGCGGAAGTAGCGTTCCGCGAACTGGCGGGTCTTTTTGTCATCACCAAAAACCTGTCCAAGATTGACCACTTCAGTCGTCGGCATGGGGTTCGCCGCGCTCTTCGCGATGCGGCGAACGTATCGAAGCCGATCAAAGCTCTCCGCATGAGCAAGATGGCTCGAATGGGTACTGATGAGTAGCTGGCTTTTGAGGGCTGACGCGTCTTTCTCAGTCGGGCTAATGAGCTTGTGTGCCTTGTCGGGGAAGATGCGCTGCACCTGAACATGAAGGTGCGCCTCAGGCTCCTCAATCATCACAAGGTGAACGGGTGCAGGAGAACCTTTTTCAGGCTTGAGCCGGGCTGCTTTAAAGGAAACCAGTTGGTAGCTGAGGGACTGGAGATTCTGGTAGCCGAGCCCGATGGAATATTCAGGCAGGAGATCTTCGAGTGACTCCTTTTGCATACTGTACTGGACAGCAGTCCCATGGTCGAGCAAGTCAGCCGTCTGGATGCGCGTGCGGAATCGAATCTCTTGGGGGTCATGCAGACCCGGATAGCCGAGTTCCTTCACTTCCTCAACAGAATCGGCGATGGCTTCGTGAAT
This sequence comes from Thauera linaloolentis 47Lol = DSM 12138, assembly GCF_000310205.1. Classification (GTDB taxonomy): domain Bacteria; phylum Pseudomonadota; class Gammaproteobacteria; order Burkholderiales; family Rhodocyclaceae; genus Thauera; species Thauera linaloolentis. The sequence continues at coordinate 11,181 of NZ_AMXE01000096.1, forward strand.
CTTCTTGTCCAAGTCTCTCTGTGCCTCAGCCACGGCCTTGATAAGGTCTGCACGGTGGCCGTGCCCGGTGCTGGCAACGTTCAAGTGCTGTCGGGCAAACTTGAGAAGCTGGTTTGAAAACATGCCGACCCGATGCGGTCCCGAGGCAGACCGTAAATCTGCCTCTTCGCTTCCGAGCCCACGCTGGGCCGCAACAAAATCAACGCGTATCAATCTCGACAGGTGCTTACGCTCAATTGGGCTGGCATCCGCAGCGAGCGGCTGAGTAACGTAGGTCGCGAAATCCGTTACCGGGTTGTTATCTGCATCTAGCTTGTATGCGCGAACTTGGCCGAGCTTCGATGGCTCACGCAACCAGAAATCAAGAAGGTCGATGGGCCACGCTAGCGAGTCAGCCCCCATATCCTTTACCGGTGAGCGCGCAGTGTGATACGTCCAGGCCAGTTGCTTCAGTTCATCAACGCTGGCGGCTGGCTCCAGTCGTAAGCGAACACCGACGGCGCCTCCTTTCCAACTGAACCTGGAAAGGAAGGGTACGACATAGTGGTACATGCCAGCCTCTGCATCGAACCAGAGATCTAACGTCGGCATGGCCGCAAGAAGTGTCTGGAGTTGCTCTTTCCATGAATCTTCGGACCCGGCCACCGTTGTTGGGTCTTCCGTCAGCGCTTCCCAAGATTTGCCAAGAGCTCGGAGTTTTGGCCACTGCGAGAGACTGATGTCGAAAGCGCCGAAGGGGGCTCCATCCGCAAGGAAGTGGCGAAGAGCAACAAGAACCGAGGTTTTCCCGCTGTTATTTGCGCCGACAAGGATGGTGGTCTTTCTATCGATGTCTAGTTGGACCTTGCCGAGCCGGCGAAACTGGCAGAGTTCCAGAAATCGAAGCTTAATGCCTCCGGATTCCGGGGTAGCGGGGGCTGCGTCTGGCATTGATGCGTCTCTCAACCGAACTGTAGGAGGGTGCCACTACACAAAGTCCATGGGGCCATGACATAAGTCTATACGTTACTGATGGTAACAGTCCATCAAGTCTGAGCCGAAACAGTCAGCGCTATGGAACGGAGCCGACAGTCCGCTCGTTTCAGCTTCCCACTGTCGGCTTTTCGCAGCCATGCGGGCGGTCGTGCTACGCATGCAGAATGGCCGCACCCGCTGTTGAGACGTCGATCTCGATTGCCATGCGTTTCAGGCTTCGCTCAATCTGCCAGCAGAGGAAATTCCAAGCCCCTCGCGCAGTCGGGGGGCGGAACGGGAGGCGGCGGCAAGAGTGCACATGGAAACCAACGGCTTGAATCGAAGGTTGGGCGGAGCGAAACACATTCGAACGCGCGACCCCCAGCATTATGGAACGCCCTGAGACGACATGACGCTAAAAGAAAACAGGCTGCGATGATCGCAGCCCCAGACTGCTGACGAACCCCCATTTTTCGGGGGTTTTGTTTTTTCAGAGGTTGTTGCTGGTCTGCGAGAGGCTTTCGGCCGTAAATGGGCCCGATG
>NZ_AMXE01000097.1 GCF_000310205.1 Thauera linaloolentis 47Lol = DSM 12138
GCGCCGGCCCCTCTCCCCGCCGGTGGTGCGCGGCCGGCGGCCGGGCCATTCACCGCGGCCCCCGGGCGCGTGTGGCGCAGCCGCCACTTCCGCGGGCTGGTGCCGCCTGCGCTGCTGCTGGTGCTGTGGTGGCTGGCCACCACCCACGAATGGGTCAGCCCCCTGGTGCTGGTGCCTTTCGGCCAGCTCTACGATGCGGCGCGCGATCCCCAGGTGTTCTCGTCGCTGGCCGAAGGCATCGTGTCCACCTTCTCCCGGCTGCTGAAGGGCTACGGCGTCGGTGTCGGCGTCGGCCTGCTGCTGGGCATCGGCATGGGCCTGTCGCACGCCTTCGACCGCATCATGGGGCCCAGCTTCCACGCCGTGCGCCAGGTCGCGATCTTGGCCTGGATTCCGCTGCTGACCGCCTGGTTCGGCACCGGCGACCTGTGCAAGATCGTGTTCGTCGCCATCGCCGCGTCCAAGCCGGTGGTGATGGGCGCGTTCGAGGGCGTGCGCAGCACCCCCGCCCAGTTGCTGGAAGTGGGCCGCGTGCTCGGCTTCTCGCGCCTCAAGATGCTGCGCTGGGTGATCCTGCCTTCGTCGGCGCCGTCCATCGTCACCGCGCTGCAGTTGTCGCTGATCTATTCGTGGTTCGCATCCATCGGCGCGGAATACGTGATCGGCGTCATGTCGGGCGGCATCGGCTCGGTGGTGATCGGCGCGCAGGAGCACTTCCGCACCGACATCGTGCTGCTCGGCGTCACCGTGATCGCGGCGACCGGCGTCGCCATGAACAAGGCCCTGCGCAGCCTCCCCGACTACCTGTTCCGCTGGCGCCGCGCGCGCGCTTGAGTACGCGCCGCCCCCGCGGCATTCCCCCTTTTTTTCATCCATCCTCCGGAGGCCCCATGGAACGCCCGCTCCGCATCCCCCCCACCCCCATCCGCATCCGCGCCCTGTTCGCCGCCGCCCTCGCCATGCTGTCCCTGCACGCCGTCGCGGCGGAACTGCCCGCCCGGATCGTGTTCGGCGAAGTCGGCGGCACCAACGTCACCAGCACCGGCGGCAAGCCGGTCAGCAGCGGCCTGGTGGCGCTGGCGGAACACCTCGGCTACTTCGAGGAGGAATTCGGCAAGGGCGGCCCCGCGATCGAGCAGGTGTTCTTCGTCGGCACCGGCCCGGCGCAGAACGAGGCGCTGGCGCAGGGCTCGATCGATTTCGGCACCTACGGCGGCGTGCCCAACGTGATCGGGCTGGCCGGCGGCATTCCGGCCCACATCGTCGCCACCCGCCGCGCCACCGGCTCGGGCACCTACTACCTCGCCGTGCGCTCCGACTCGCCATACCGGACGGTGGCCGACCTCAAGGGCAAGCGCATCACGGTGCAGAAGGGCACCAATCCCTACCGTTCGCTGATCCAGCTGCTGGAAGCCCAGGGCCTGCAGGAGAAGGACATCACCGTTGTCAACCTGCAGGGCCCGGAAGCCCTGGTCGCGTTCAACGCCGGCGCGGTGGATGCGGTGTTTGGCGGCGTCAACCTGCTGATCCAGCGCGACCAGGGCAAGCTGCGCGTGCTGGACGGCACCCGCGACTTCGCCGCCGACAACAGCCAGAGCGGGGTGCTCGTCTCCGGCCGCTTCGAGAAGGCCCACCCCGACGTGGTCAGGCGCGTGGTGAAGATCCTGCTGCGCGCGTCGCACTGGGCGTCGGAGGAAAACAACCGGGAGGCGCTGCTGAAGTTCGTCGCCGCGCGCAGCGTGGGCTACGAATACGTGAAGGAAGACTACGCGGGTTCGCTGAAGGTCCGCTTCAACCCCCTCATCGACGAGAGTTCCTACACCGCCTACGGCGAACTGGTCGCGTTTGGCGTCAAGCACAAGCTGATCCGCCGCGGCGCGGACGACAAGGCCATACGTTCCTGGTTCAAGCCGGAATACCAGCAGGCCGCGCTGAAGGAGCTGCAGCTCGAAAGCTACTGGCGGTAATGCGGCAGGCGTCCGGGACGCGGCACGGCCCCGGACGAAGGAAAGCCGCCGGGGTCTCCAGCGGCTTTCGTTTGGGCACGGCCGGCGGCGCTGCCCGCGCCGGATGCTGCGCTCACGCCGCCGCCTGCCCGGCCTGGGCGCGCAGCGGCTCCCTCGCCAGCCGGATGCCGTCCACGCCGGCGAGCACGATGCGGTCGCGCTGCGCGGCGTCGCTTGCGGGATGGTCGCGCAGGCGGTGCAGGCCCCGCGTCTCGGTGCGCTGGCGCGCCGCGCGATACAGCCAGCGAGCGCCGGCGAGCAAGGCCGCGGTCTCCCGCGCCAGTACCACCTCGCGCACGCCCCCGCCCAGCAGCGTGCCGCGATGGCGCTCCCACAGGCCGTCGAGCCGGCCGGTCGAGGCGTCGATGCCGTCCAGGCTGCGGAACACGTTCTTCTCGATCGGCAGGATCTCGGCCTGCACGGCGGCGCGGAGGTCGTGCAGCGCGTTTGTCGGGCAGGCGCTGCCCGACGGTGCGCGCAGGCCCAGGCCGCCAAGGCCGACGGCCTCATGCCGGCGCAGCGCGCGGCCCGGACCGGCAGCGAACGCGCTCGCCGCGGCGCCGGCCCATTCGCCCGACGCGAGGCACCACGACACCGCCGGACCGGCGCCGCTCATCTGCGCGCCGGTCATGTGGGTGCGGTCGGTGACGTCGCCGGCGGCATAGAGGCCGGGCACGCCGGTGGAAGCCGTGTCATCCACTACCAGGCCGCCGACGCCGCGCACGTGCCCCTCGTACAGCAGCGTCAGCGGAAACCGGTCCTTGAAGGGATCGATGCCGGCCCGGTCGAAGAACTGGAACAGATTGACGGTGCGGCGGGCGAAGCGCTGCATGTCGGGGCCGCCGCGGTTGATGGTGGCCCAGGCGCCGCCGGTTTCCATCACCGCGCGCGCGACGTCGGGCACCGCGCCCCAGCCGTTGACCGGCAGTTCGCGCCCGGCGCCGTCGTAGAAGGTGGCGCTGCCGTACCAGAAGCCCTTGGTGGTCTGGCTGCCAGCCGGCGCGATGCCGTAGTGGCCGCTGAACTCCATGCCCACCAGGCGGGCGCCGGCCTCGGCGCCGAACAGATGGCCGTCGCCGGTGACGCCGTTGGTACCCATCGCCCCGGAACGGAAGGCATTGCCGCCGGTGGCGAGGATCACCGCGCCAGCGCGCACCGCCCAGCTCTGTTCGCTCTGGCGGTTCACCCCGGCGGCGCCGGTGACGACGCCGTCGGCGGCGAGCAGTTCCAGCGCCGGGCTGTGATCGAGGATGCGCACCCCCGCCTTGAGCAGCGCGGTACGCAGGAAGTGGAGCGAATACGGGCCGTTGAAGCTGGTCAGGCGGGGCTCGCCGCCGAAGGGGCTGGCGCCGGGACGGCCGGGGTTGGGTTCGAAACCCATCTCCTGCAGGCGCAGGCTGATGCGGTAGGTTTCGTCGTAGACGCGGCGCGCCAGCACGGGATCGTCCACACCGCCGGCGACGGCACGGCGGCCGTTGACCACCTTGTCGTTGTGCTCGGTCTTGCCCGGCACCGTATGGGCGCCGCCGGCGGTGGCGGCAGCGACCACGCCGGCGGTGCCGACGTAGCCCTTTTCGGCCAGGATCACGCCGGCACCGGCGCGGCGCGCGGCCAGCGCGGCCCAGCAGCCGGCGATGCTGCCGCCGACGACGAGCACGTCGGTACGGAGATGGAGATCGTGGCTGTCGCCATCGACGGTTTGCTGCTGCGGATAAAAGCTCATGCGGTGGTTTCCCGGAATGGGTTGCGGTATGGCGCCTGCCCTGCCCGTGCGCCGTCAGCTTCGGCGTGCACCCGGCGCCCAGCCGGAATTGCGCACATAGCTGCCGATCAGGCCGAGTTCGTCCAGCTCGCCGGCCGACAGGGCTGGCTCGGGACGCGAATACGGCGAGACGTAGAGGGCCGCCGTCGGGCAATAGACCTCGCACAGGAAACAGGTATGGCACTCAGCCTGGCGCGCGATGGCCGGCAGGTCGCCGGGCAAGGCGTCGAAGACCTCGTTCGGGCACACCTGCACGCACTTGTCGCAGCGGATGCAGCGATCATCGAGTATCAGTTCGATCATTGGACGGTCATGGGCGGACTCCGCCGCCTCCGGTCGGAACACGCTGGAACGGGCCGGGATGGCCCTTCGACAGACGGCCCCTGACAAAGCCAGATCCATGCCATCTAGCCGGATCAAGGACTTGGCCGCCCGCCCGCGGCGAAAGTGGTGAACACGCAGCAGCCCGGCGCGGCAACTGCCCGGAATGCAGCACCCCCTGTGCCGCGTCGCTGCCCCTTCTCCATATGCAACACCTGCCTGCGCAAACTGCTGCCGGATCAGCAGCCCTCCTCTCGCGCGCCCTGCCGTAAATTCCAATCAAATAAATTGAAAATCAATCATCAAAAACTACAAGTAACTGAATATAGAAAATAAAACCTATAAAACAATATCCAGTCAGCGCTTTTTCAAGCACCTGGCAAGCTTCATGCTAAGAGGACCTGACTTTCCGCTGCACGGCGGGAAGAGCAAGAGTGCCCACCCTCCAACCGAACGGTTCTCACGAACGACGGGAGCATGCAGATGGCAAACAGCAACATCGTGGATTTCCCCCTGCCGCCAGCGCAGGAAAACTTCGACCTCAACCTGGTCGCCGACGTACTGGTGATCGGAGGCGGCCCGGCCGGCGCCTGGGCGGGGCTGGCCGCCGCCCGTGCCGGCGCCCGCGTCGTCGTCGCCGAAAAAGGCTACCTCGGCACCTCCGGCACCCAGGCCGCGGCGGGGACCGGCGCTTACTACATCAAGCCGGACGACCCGGTGCACCGCGAAGGCATGGTCAACTCACGCCTGCCGATCGCCTTCGGTTTTGCCGAAACCGACTGGATCGAGAAGGTGTACGACCAGAGCTTCATCAACCAGGATCTGATGTCGCGCTGGGGCTACGCCTTTCCGCGCACCCAGGACGGCAACCAGGAGCGCTGGGGCGGCCTGCGCGCCGCCGACGCGGTGCAGTTCCTGCGCCACCAGTTGGAGAAGCATGGCGTGACCATCCTCGACCACAGCCCGGCGCTGGAACTGCTGCTGGCCGACGGTGCCGCCGCCGGCGCCACCGGCTGGAACCGGCGCACCGGCAAGCGCTGGCAGGTGCGCGCCGGCGCGGTGGTGCTGGCCACCGGCGGCACGGCCTTCCGTTCCGGCATCGCCGGCGGCAACAACAACACCGGCGACGGCTACCTGCTCGCGGTCGAGGCCGGAGCGCAATTGTCCGGCATGGAGTTCAGCGGCCAGTACGGCATCGTGCCCAAGGGCAGCGCATGCTCCAAGACCGCGGTATACGGCTCGGCCACGCTGACCGACGCCCATGGCCAGGTGGTGAGCCGTGGCAAGGGCACCACCATCGCCGAGATCCAGACCGGCCACGTCTTCTGCAAGCTGGACAAGTACGACGACATCGGCCGCGAGCGCATCCAGGCCGGGCAGCCGATGACCTTCCAGTACTTCAAGCGCCATCTGCCGATCGACCCCTTCACCCAGGAATACGAGGTCGAGCACATCCTCGAAGGCACCATCCGCGCCTCGGGCGGCATCGAGGTGGGCGACGGCGCCACCACCACGGTTCCCGGCCTGTTCGCCGCCGGCGACACCACCTCGCGCGAGAAGCTGGTCGGCGCCAACCAGTCCGGCGCTGGTCCGGCCACGGCCTGGGCGCTGGCCTCCGGCTCGTGGGCGGGGCACTCGGCGACCCTGTTCGCACGCAAGTACGGCGGCGACGCCGCCACCCGCAAGGTGGCCTATGCCGGTACCGCCGGCCTGCGCCCGACCGAACGCGCACGCGCCGACCTCGATGTGAAGGCGCTGATCGCCGGCGTGCAGGACGAAACCCTGCCGGTGGCCAAGTTCTACCGCCGCGACGGCAAGGCGATGTCCTCCGCGCTGGACAAGCTCGACGGCCTGTGGCGCGACGCGCGCGCCAGCCTGGCCGGCGACAGCGGCCTGCGGGGGGCCGACTACGCGCGCTCGGTGGTGCGCGCACGCGAGGCGGCGGCGATGATCGCGGCGGCACGCTGGATCTTCGCCAGCGCCATCGAGCGCAAGGAAAGCCGCGGCCTGCAGCGCCGTTCGGACTACCCGGTGATCGACGACAAGCAGTACAGCCACGTCATCACCGGCGGGCTGGATCAGGTCTGGGTCAAGCGCAAGCCGGTCTCCGGCAGCGCCCATCTGCACGCGAGGGCGTCATGATCGAGTACGTCTTCGAAGACCTGTGCACCCATTGCGGCAAGTGCGAGGAAGTCTGCCCCACCAACACCTTCGACCTGCGCGCCGACGGCGTGCCGGTGATCGCACGCCAGGAGGAGTGCCACACCTGCTACCTGTGCGAAGCCCACTGCCCGGCCGATGCGCTGTACGTGGGCCCGCTGCGCACGCCGCAGCCGATCGGGCGCGAGGCGATCCTGGCGCTCGGCGTACTGGGCAATTTCCGCCGCGCGGTGGGTTTCGACCGCCATGAGCCGGGCAGCTACTGCTACGCCGGCCAGGAGGACAGCCGCTACGCGCCGGAAGGCAGCCGCATCCAGCGCAGTCCGAACAGCCCGGATGCGGCCATCTACGCCAGCCTGGCGATCGCGCGCGAGCGCGGCCTGGTCGACGTCAGCCAACGGCAGCCGATCAGGGACGAGATCGTCTTGTGAAATAGGCCCGCGGGGCCCGTCGGCCCCGCGGCCAAGCGTTTCCACCCCCATTGCCAGATCCCCCGGCCCTGCCTTGCACAGGCAGGCCAAGGGGGGCTCGTCGCCTGAATTTTCGACAATCCCAAGAGCGAAGGACCCCGCCTCATGCCAGCACACCCCATCCGAACGGAGCGAACCGGCGCCGCCCGGCCAATCCTCAAAGCGCTCTCGCGCCAGATCGCCGCCACCTTGCTGGGCGGCACCCTTGCCGGCGCCGCACTGGCACAGGACGCCAGCGGCACGGCCACCGACGCGGCCGGCGCCGAAACCGCCGCCGATTCCCGGCAGGAACTCGACACCGTGGTGATCCGCGCGCGCAACCGCGAGGAGCGCCTGCAGGACGTGCCGATTCCGGTATCGGTGGTGACCGGCCGCGAGCTGGCCCGCGACAACGCGGTCAACATCACCGACTTCGCCCGCCGCACCACCAACGTACAGGCGGCCGAACTCAACTCCCGCCGCTCCAGCGTCTCCATCCGCGGCGTCGGCAAGAACGTCAACGGCGAGGAGTACGAGGCCGCCGTTGGCGTCATCATCGACAACGTGTTCCAGCCCTATGTCGGCGCCTCGTGGACCAATTTCGCCGACCTGGAGAACATCGAGATCGCCCGCGGCCCGCAAGGCACGCTGCTGGGCAAGAACACCACCCTGGGGGTGCTCAACGTCACCACCCGCAAGCCCAGCTTCACGCCCAGCCACACGGTCGAACTCACCGCCGGCGAACGCGACCTGCGCCGCGTGCAGGGCACCACCACCGGCGCCATCGTCGACGACGTGCTGGCCTACCGCCTGTCCTTCTTCGACGAGAAGGGCGACGGCAGCATCAAGAACGCCAACCAGAACGAATCGACCTGGTACGACCGCAACCGCTCCGGCGTGCGCCTGCAGTTCCTGCTCGTGCCCAGCGAGGACGTGACGGCGCGGATCATCTTCCACCACAGCCGGGCGCGCGAGAACATCAACATGAGCCCCAACGTCGATGACCCGGCGACCTATCTCGACGGCACCCCGCGCCCCATCACGCTCAGTTCGCGCTTCAACCGCAGCTGGTTCGGCGGCTACACCCCGCTGTTCGAGAAGTTCAAGGTGGACGCCAACTACGTGACGCCGTCGATCGACCGGCAGAACGGCTTGTCCGCCGAGGTCAACTGGGAACTGGCCAACCACACGCTGACCTCGATCACCGCGTACAAGGACAACGAGTTCATCGCCGACAACGATTTCGACAAGACCCGCTTCGACATCCGCCGCGGCGGCGGCGCCCGCACCGACCAGAAGCAGTTTTCGGAAGAGCTTCGCCTGACCTCGCGCCCCGGCGAGGCCATCGACTACCAGGTCGGCCTGTACGCGCTGTACAACGCCTTCGACCTGTCCTCGCATACGCCGCTGGGCAGCGATGCCGGCGCCTTCTATGCGAACAACGCGCAGTACAACACGCTGAACGCCGACGCCGCCGGCCGCGAGCTGCTCGGCGCCTCGCTGAACAACGTCTACACGATCCAGAAGAAGAAGCCGGAAACCACCAGCTTCGCCGCATTCGGGCAGTTGAACTGGCACTTCACCGAAAAAGCCACCCTGACCACCGGCCTGCGGCAGACCTGGGAACGCAAGAAGAACACCTGGGAATACGTGGAGCTGGGCCGCGGCGCCAACCTCGACGTGCTCGGCGCCGCCAACGGCGCCAGCGCCGCCCAGATCGCCGCCGCCAAGGCGGTGCGCGCCACCCAGGTCGGTTCCGCCGCCCGCTTCGGCCCCGAGCGCTCGATCGACGACCGCAGCACCGCCACCTCGGTGCTGCTCAGCCCTAGCTACAAGCTCAACGACAACACGCTGCTCTATGCCTCACTCGCGCGCGGGGTGAAATCGGGCGCGGTGAGCTGGAACAATGCCGACGGCACGCCCAACGTCACCGACCCCGAGACCGCGCTCGACCTCGAACTCGGCGCCAAGCTCTCGCTGCTCGACCGCAAGCTCATCCTCAACGTCAACCTCTACGCCACCGACATCAAGGACTTCCAGACCGAGCAGATCGTCAACGACCCCACCACCACCACCGGCACCCGCAACGTGATCGGCAACGCCGAGAAGGTCACGCTGCGCGGCATCGAGTTCGACGGCGCCTACGCGCCGACACCTTCGCTGACGCTGCGCTTCGGCGGGGCGATCAACCATGCCAAGTACGACAGCTACGACGATGCGCCTTGCTCTTCCGATCTGGCGCAGGCGCTGCCCGCCTCTTGCGACTACTCGGGACGCACACTGCCCGGCGCCCCCAAGTACTCCTTCAACCTGGGCGCCGACTACCGCAAGCCGCTGAGCAACGGCCTGGTATTCAACGCCAACATCCACAACAACTACGCGTCGAGGCACAACGTCGCCCTGAACCTGTCGGAATACGGCGAGGAAGACGCCCGCCATCTCACCGACATTGGCATCGGCATCGGCGCCGCCACCGGCGCCTGGCACCTCGGCCTGTACGCGAAGAACGTGTTCGACGTCGAATACGCAGTCGACACCAGCACCTTCACCGGCAACGCCGCGGTGAGCAAGCGCTGGGGCGACCGGCGGCTGGTCGGCGCCACCTTCCGCGCCACTTTCTGACCGAGCACGCCCTTCCCGCGGCGCGCGGACCGGGACGATCCGGCCCGCCGCCGCGGCTTCCCCTTCCCCCAGACGAGGCAACCCCCATGAGCATCCATGAACACCGCCGTACCGAACACGAGATCGACACCCTGTTCGTCTCCCGCTGGTCCACCCGCGCCTTCAGCGGCGAGGAGATCACCGACGCCGAACTCTTCTCCGTGCTGGAAGCAGCGCGCTGGGCGCCGTCCGGCGGCAACGTCCAGCCCTGGCGCTTCATCTATGCCAAGCGCCACTCGCCGGCCTGGCCGGCATTCCTCGGCTTCCTCAACGAAGGCAACCGGCGCTGGGCGGACAAGGCCGCGGCGCTGATCCTGCTGACCTCGCGCACCACCCGCGACCGCGGCGACGGCAGCGGCCAGCAGCCCCTGCGCTCGCATTCCTTCGACGCTGGCGCCGCCTGGTCCAACCTGGCGCACCAGGCGCGCCTGCAGGGCCTGAGCACCCGCGCCATCGGCGGCTTCGATCAGGACTCCGCCCGCCGTGAGGTCGGCGTGCCGCCCGACCACGCGCTGGAGATCGTCATCGCCCTCGGACGGCCGGACGCCAACAAGTCCGGGCTGCCCGACGACCTGCGCGAGAAGGATGTGCCAAACGACCGCCTGCCGCTCGCGGCGCTGGTGGCCGCCGACCGCTTCAGCTTCGCCTGACCCCCCATCGCAATCCTGCCCGCCGCAGGGGCCGCGCCAGCACCCCGGCACGGCCCGCCAGCGGCGCCCCCCGGCCCCACAAGGAGATAGCGTGACCCGTACCGTGCAGCAGCGCCCCGCCGCGCCCGAACCCAGCGCCCCGCAGGCCGTGGCCGACGCGGGCCCCGACGTCATCCTCGAACTGGAAGGCGTGGGCAAGACCTTCCACGTCGACGCACAGCCCCTCGAAGTCCTGCGCGACATCGACCTGCAGGTCAGGCCGGCGGAATTCGTCTGCCTGGTGGGCGCCTCGGGCTGCGGCAAGTCCACCATCCTGCGCCTCATCGTCGGCCTGGAAACCCCTTCTTCGGGGCGCCTCAGCGTCGCCGGCAGGACCATCGACGGCCCCGGCCTCGACCGCGGCATCGTCTTCCAGGAACACCGGCTGTTCCCCTGGCTCACGGTGGAGCAGAACGTGCTGCTCGGGCTGGATGCGATCGCGCTGCCCGATGAGGAAAAGAAACGGGCGGTGGCCGACCACATTCGCCTGGTGGGACTCGAAGGCTTCGAGAAGGCTTTCCCCGGCCAGCTCTCCGGCGGCATGTCGCAGCGCGCGGCGATCGCCCGCGGCCTGGTGGCGCGGCCGCAGATCCTGCTTCTGGACGAACCGCTGGGGGCACTCGACGCGCTGACCCGCACCTATCTGCAGGAAGAACTGCTGCGCATCTGGGAGCAGAACCGCATCACCACCATCATGGTGACCCACGACGTCGAGGAGGCGGTGTATCTCTCCGACCGCGTGGTCGTCCTCGACCCGCGCCCGGGACGCATCCGCACGGTGATCGACGTCGACCTGCCGCGCCCGCGCGCACGCGGCAGCGCCGCCTTTGCCGCCGCCAAGGATGCGGTGCTGAGCGAACTGCGCCACTGAACGGAGCCCGGCAGGCCGCTGTCCGTGGCGCCCGCCGTCATCGTCATGGCACACCCCATGGTGGCCGGAGCCGGCCACCGGCGGATGCGCCCTGGTCCGCCGCACACGCTGCTGCTGCTGCAACACCTCTGCGGCCGCCCATGATGCCCGGCCACCACCCGCATCGTTCCCTGCGTCTCGCCGCGCCGCCGAAAAGCCCATAAAGCATTAAAAAAACCTTTTCACAACAAGCAGCTTCCCCAAGACAGCAAGAAAACGAGCGTTCTGGCACGAAGCCTGCTGGAAGGATAAGGGCGGGAACATTCCCGCCGGCGGCGCGTACCGCATGCGCACAGCCAGAAACACAGGAAGCCCCAATGAGTTACGCCACCCAGCAACGCGACCCTCGCCGCCACCTGACCGGCATCGCCTTCGTCGTCCTGTTCCATCTCCTGCTCGCCTACGGTCTGGCCAGCGGCCTCGCGCGCGAAGTCGTCAAGGTTTTCAAGGCGCCGCTGGACGTGCGCCTGATCGAGGAGATCAAGCCCGCCCCGCCCCCCGAGCCACCGCCCCCGCCGCCACCACCCAGGAAGATCGTCGCCAAGCCCCGGCCGGCCCCGCCGCCGCCGGCCTACGTGCCCCCGCCCGAGGTCCAGGTCCAGGCACCCGCCGAGCCCGCGCCCACCATCGCCGTCATCCAGGCCGAGCCGCCTTCGCCCCCGGCACCGCCCGCACCCGCCGCACCGCCGGCCCCGGTCGCCGCCGCCATCGGCGTCACCTGCCCCAACCATCTCAGCATCCGCTCCGCCGTCCCCTATCCGCCGCAGGCGCTGCGGCTGGGCAAGAGCGGCGAGGTCCTCGTCGAGTTCATCGTCGCCGCCGACGGCGCCATCGGCAACGTGCGCATCGTCCGCTCCTCGGATGCCGTCTTCGAGCGCGCCGCCACCAACGCCGTCGCCCGCTTCAAGTGCGTCGGACAGGGACGGCCCGTGCGCGTCACCGTCCCCTTCCAGTTCGCGCTGGACAACTGAGCCGCGTCACACGCTGGCCACGATTCAACCCTTCTTGCCGGAGAACAACCATGTCACGCACCCCCTTCGTCCGCACGGCCGCACGCCTGCGCCAGCTTCTTGCCACCGCCGCACTCGCCCTGGCCCTGGCGCCG
>NZ_AMXE01000098.1 GCF_000310205.1 Thauera linaloolentis 47Lol = DSM 12138
GCAGCGCCCGCCCGCGGGACCTGTCCGCGCTGCGCGACAGCCTCGCCCGGCTGCCGGCGCTGGCCGGCGCGCTGGACGGCTGCGGCACGCCGATGCTGCACGAAATCTGCGGTGCGTTGGAGATCGCACCGGATGCGCTCGATCTGCTGCAGGCCGCGATCTCCGCCGAGCCGGCGGCCATGGTGCGCGACGGCGGCGTGATCGCCCCCGGCTACGACAGCGAGCTGGACGAGTTGCGCAATATCCAGACCAACTGCGGCGAGTTCCTGCTTGCGCTGGAAGCGCGCGAGCGCGAGCGCAGCGGCATTCCCAACCTGAAGGTCGAGTTCAACCGCGTGCATGGCTTCTACATCGAGGTCAGCCGCGCCAATACCGACAAGGTGCCGGACGATTACCGCCGCCGCCAGACGCTGAAGAACGCCGAACGCTACATCACCCCGGAGCTGAAGGCCTTCGAGGACAAGGCCTTGTCGGCGCAGGAGCGCGCGCTGTCACGCGAGAAGCTGCTGTACGAAGCCATTCTCGACGCCCTGGCCGCGCACATCCCCGCGCTGCAGCGCATCGCGCGCGCGCTGGCGCTGCTCGACGGCCTCGCCGCCTTCGCCGAAGCCGCACTGCGTTACGGCTACGTCCGCCCGCGTTTCCGCGACACGCCCGGCCTGGACATCGCCGGCGGCCGCCACCCAGTGGTCGAGCGCCAGGTCGACGATTTCATCCGCAACGATGCACGCCTGGCCAGCACCCGCCGCATGCTGATGATCACCGGCCCCAACATGGGCGGCAAATCGACCTTCATGCGCCAGGTGGCGCTGATCTGCCTGCTGGCCCACGTCGGCAGCTTCGTGCCGGCCGACGCCGCCGAACTCGGCCCGCTGGACGCCATCTTCACCCGCATCGGCGCCTCGGACGACCTTGCCTCGGGGCGCTCGACCTTCATGGTCGAGATGACCGAGGCCGCTGCCATCCTGCACGGCGCCACCGAGCACAGCCTGGTGCTGATGGACGAGATCGGCCGCGGCACCTCGACTTTCGACGGCCTCGCGCTGGCGGCCGCGATCGCGCGCCAGTTGCTGGAGAAGAACCGCAGCCTGACGCTGTTCGCCACCCATTACTTCGAACTGACCCGGCTCAACGCCGACTACCCAGAATGCGCCAACGTGCACCTGGACGCGGTCGAGCACGGCCACCGCATCGTCTTCCTGCACGCGCTGGAGGAAGGCCCGGCGAGCCAGAGCTACGGGATCGAGGTGGCGGCGCTGGCCGGCATCCCCACCCCGGTGATCCGCGACGCGCGCCGCCGCCTCAGGGTGCTGGAGAACCGCGAGATCCACGCCGGGCCGCAGGCCGATCTCTTTGCCACGATGCCCGAAACCGAAGCCGAGCCGCTGTCCCATCCGGCACTGACCGAACTCGCCGGCATCGACCCCGACGCCCTGACGCCGCGCGAGGCGCTCGAACGCCTGTACGCGCTCAAGCGCCTGGCCTCCTGATCCGCCCATGAACACACCGATCGACATTTCCGAAGAAGCCGGCGTGCGCTACCTGCACTTCGGCTCCGACTGGGTGCAGGGTGCGATGCGCATCCGCAAGCCCAATGCGCTGGAACTCGCCTACACGCGCGAGATGATGGCCGGCCTGCTGTTGCGCGACGGCCTCGCCGACGACGCCGGCCGCTGGCCGAAGAAAGTGCTCATCATCGGCCTCGGCGCCGCCTCGCTGGCCAAGTTCGTCTATCACCACTGCCCGCAGGCGCGGATCAAGGTGGTCGAGATCGCACCCACCGTGATCGCCGCCGCACGCCAGTTCTTCAAGCTGCCCGAAGAGGACGCGCGCTTTTCCATCCACGTCGGCTGCGGCGCGCAATACGTGCTGGAGAAGGATGGCAGCTACGACTACGTGCTGCTCGACGGCTTCGACCGCAACGCGCGCGCGGGCGTGCTGGACACCCTGCCCTTCTACCAGGCCCTGCGCTCGCGCCTGTCCGCGCAAGGCCTGGTGGCGGTGAACCTGTTCGGCCGCTCTCGCGGCTACAAGGCCAGCATCGAACGCATCCTGCAGGCTTTCGACGATCGCGCGGTGGCGTTTCCGTCATGCGACAGCGGCAACGTCGTCGCCTTCGCCGCCGCCGGCGAGCCGGTCGAGCGCCCGCTGGGCGAGCTGCGCGAACGCGCCCGCCTGCTGAAGGCCGCCACCGGCCTCGACCTCGGCCCGACGATCACGCGCCTGGAGCAATCCGGCAGCGTACCGGGCGGCGTGCTGCATCTGTGACTCAGGCTGCCGCCGGCTCCTCCGGCGGCAGCCACAGGCACAAGCCCTTGTTGGCCTTGGCGATATCGGCCAGCACGCCATCGTGCGCCTGCAGCTCCGACTCGCA
Source organism: Thauera linaloolentis 47Lol = DSM 12138 (assembly GCF_000310205.1). GTDB lineage: Bacteria > Pseudomonadota > Gammaproteobacteria > Burkholderiales > Rhodocyclaceae > Thauera > Thauera linaloolentis. The sequence continues at coordinate 2,375 of NZ_AMXE01000098.1, forward strand.
GGCCCGCAGCACCTTCACCGGCACACGCACCCGCGCCACGCCGTCGGCATCGCCGAGGCGGGTGGCGGGTTCATCGTCGTCGAGCGACATGATCAGGCTTTCCTGGCCGCGCGTCATCGCCAGGTAGACCTCGGCCAGCAATTCCGCGTCCAGCAGCGCGCCGTGCAGCTCGCGGTGGCCGTTGTCGATCTCGTAGCGGTCGCACAAGGCGTCGAGCGAGGCTTTCTTGCCCGGGTTCTGCTCCTTGGCGAGCTTGAGCGTGTCGATGACGCCCACGCACAGGCGATCGAGCTTGCCGCGCCCCTGCAGGCTCAGTTCGTTATCGAGGAAGCCGACATCGAAGCTGGCGTTATGGATGACCAGTTCGGCATCGCGCACGAAATCCTCGAAATCCGCGGCGACGTCGGCGAACTTCGGCTTGTCGGCGAGGAAGTCCTCGGTGATGCCGTGCACCGCCACCGCCTCGGCGTCGATGCCACGTCCGGGGTTCAAATAGACGTGGAAGTGGCGGCCGGTAAGGCTGCGGTTGAGCAGCTCCACGCAGCCGATTTCGATGACGCGATCACCGTTGCGCCAGTCCAGGCCGGTGGTTTCGGTATCGAGCACGATCTGTCTCATGTCATTTCCTCTGCTGAGAATCGGTCGGATGGCTTGGGGACAGGGCCGGCCACATCAGGGCTCGACCGCCGCCCCGGTCTTGCGCACGGCGTCCACGCCGCGGCGCGCCAGCGCATCCGCGCGCTCGTTGTCCACATGGCCGGCATGGCCTTTCACCCACAGCCATTTCACCTGATGCCGCCCCTGCGCCTCATCCAGCGCGCGCCACAGGTCGGCGTTCTTCACCGGCGCCTTCGCCGCCGTCTTCCAGCCGCGCGCCTTCCAGCCGTGTATCCACTCGGAAATACCTTTCTGCACGTACTGGCTGTCGGTGTGCACCCGCACCATCACCGGCCGCGTGAGCGCATTGAGCGCGCGGATCACCGCCAGCAGCTCCATGCGGTTGTTGGTCGTCGCAGGCTCGCCGCCCCAGATTTCCTTTTCGTGCGCCCCCGAACGCAGGATCGCGCCCCAGCCGCCCGGCCCCGGATTGCCGCTGCAGGCACCATCGGTGTAGATATCCACTTCTTCCATTTATCGCATTTTCCGTGTGCCGCCGTTGCGCTGGGCAACGGCGGAGAGTCGTTTCGCGGACGCCTTGCGTTCGCGCCATTTGGGCGTGATCAGACGCATGCCCTGCACGCGCTTCACGCCATGAATCAGATAGGTCCCGCCCAGCAGCGGCCACCAGCGCGCGCCGATGCGATCCATGCAGCGCAGGCGCTCGATCCAGGCGGCGCTGGCCAGGGCCGGCAGATGGCAGCCGGACTCGACCGTCTGCACCTCGAAGCCAAGCAGTTTCAGCCAGTCCTTGATGCGCATCGCCGACCGGTACTGGCCCCGCCATGGCATGGCGCCTTCGCCGCGCGCCGCCAGCCGCCGCAGGCCCCACAGGCTGAGCGGATTCAGCCCGCTCAGCACCACGCTCCCTTCCGGCACCAGCACGCGCTCCACCTCGCGCAGCACGCGGTGCGGATCGGCGGAAAACTCCAGCACGTGCGGCATCAGCACTAGGTCGATGCTCGCCGTGGCGAAGGGCAGTTCGAACTCGTTCGCCAGCACCGCCGCCGGCCCCGAGCGCGCGCAGGCAAAACGGAAGGGCATGCGGTTGGCGGACAGCAGGTCCAGGCCCGGCAGGCCGATCTGGACCGCCCTGTAGCCGAAGATGTCCGCCACGGTGCGCTCCAGCACGGCACGCTCCCAGTCGAGCAGGTACTGCCCGAGCGGCGTATCCAGCCATGCGGAAAGGTCGGGCATTGACATCGGCAATCAGGCTTCCACAATTAGAGGATGGACATTATCCCTCTTCCCGCCTTCCGCGATAACTACATCTGGCTGATCCGCGACGGCCGCCATGCGGCCGTGGTCGATCCGGGCGATGCCGCGCCGGTGCTGGACTACCTGTCGTGCGAAGGGCTGCGGCTCGCCGCCATCCTCGTCACCCACCACCACGCCGACCACGTCGGCGGCCTGGGCGCCTTGCTGGCGCACGGGGCGGTGCCGGTCTACGGGCCGTTCAACGAACACATCGACGGCGTCAGCCATCCCGTGGCCGAAGGCGACACGGTGCGCATCGATACGCTGGATCTCGACCTCGACGTGCTCGACATCCCCGCGCACACCGCCGGCCACATCGCCTACGTCACCCGGGGCGGCCCGCCGCGTGCGCTGTTCTGCGGCGACACGCTGTTTTCCGCCGGCTGTGGCCGCCTGTTCGAGGGCAGTGCGCAGCAACTGGCAAGCGCGATGGCCAAGTTCGCCGCGCTGCCCGGCGACACCGGCGTTTACTGTGCGCACGAATACACGCTGTCGAACCTCGCCTTCGCGCGCGCGGCGGAACCCCGCAACCCGGAGCGGGACGCCTATGCCGCACGCTGCGAGGCCTTGCGCGCGGCGAACCGGCCCACGCTGCCGAGCACGATCGCGCAGGAAAAGGCGATCAACCCCTTCCTGCGCGGCAACCAGGCGCAGATCCGGGACGTGGTCGCCGCACATGCCGGCACCCGCCCCGGCGACACGGCCGAATGCCTCGCCGCGCTGCGCGCCTGGAAGGATACGTTCTGAAATTGACGCCTCTTCCCGCCGGCCGATAGACTTGCGCGCTTTATCGTCCGCGGCAAAAGGCAGTCATACGATCATGCCCCGACATTTCGCCGCCCTCCTTGCCGGTGCCGCCTGCCTGTGGGCATTCGCCGTTGCCGGGCCCGCGCATGCCCAGGAGCCGGCACCCGCCGCCGCTCCACTCGAAGTCGACGAAGTCGTCATTCCCGAGCGCGTGCTCACGCTCGACCTAACGCGCGACGCCAACGACATCTGGGACCGCATCCGGCGCGGCTTCGGCATAGCCGACCTCGACAGCGAGCGCGTCGGCGACCAGCAGGCCTTCTACCTGAACAGGCCGGGCTTCCTGAAGCAGGTGTTCTCGCGCGGCGGGCGCTACCTGTATTACATCGTCGACGAACTCGAACGCCGGGGCATGCCCACCGAACTCGCCCTGCTGCCGATGGTCGAGAGCAGCTACAACCCACTTGCCTATTCCCGCGCCCACGCCTCCGGCCTGTGGCAGTTCATCCCCTCGACCGGCAAGCACTACAACCTGACCCAGGACGCCTGGATCGACGAGCGGCGCGACGTCATCGCCTCCACCAACGCAGCGCTCGACTACCTGCAGTACATCTACGAGATGCACGGCGACTGGCATCTGGCGCTGGCCTCCTACAACTGGGGCGAAGGCTCGGTGCAGCGGGCGCTGAAGCGCAACGCCGACGAAGGCCTGCCGCTGGAATACAGCCATCTGCGCATGCCGGACGAGACGCGCAACTACGTGCCCAAGCTGCAGGCGATCAAGAACATCGTGTCCGAGCCGGAGCTGTTCCATTTCGAACTGCCCTACGTCGCCAACGAGATGCACTTCGTCTCGGTCGACGCGCCGGTGGGCGTGGACCTGGCCACCGCCGCGACGCTGTCGGGCATGCCGCTCGAAGAATTCCTCGCGCTGAACCCCGGCTTCAACCGCCCGGTCACGACGATGCCCGGCCAGGCCTTCATCGTCCCCACCGACCGCGCGCGCCAGTTGCGCGAAGGGCTGGACGAATTGCAGCGCAGCGGCAAGGGCTGGAGCCTGCACACCGTCGAACGTGGTGAACGGCTCGACCAGATCGCCGCCCGGCACGACCTGACCGTTTCCGAATTGCGCCAGGTCAACGGCCTCTCCGGCAACACGGTGAGCGCGGGGCACACTCTGCTGGTCCCCATCGGCATCGACCCCGACGGCGCCTTGCAGGTCAGCGGCATGCTGCCCTTCGCCGCCGCCGCGGCGCGCCAGCAAGGCCTGCGGATCGGCGGCTCGGGAGGCGGGCTCAAGGCCTCTGCAGCCGTGCGCGCGACGAGCGGATCGAAAAAGGCCGCGGCACCGGCGAAGCCGGGCGCAAAAAAAGCGGCACCGAAAGCAGCCCCCAAGAAGACCTCCAAACCCGCCGCAAAAAAGGCGCCCCAAACCAGCAAGGCCAAGAGCGTCGGGAAGACCACCGCCAAGCCGGCGGCGCCGAAGCAGGCAAGCAAACCCGCCGCCAAGGCCAAGGCACAGTAGGCGTAGGCGCTTCAGTTTTTCATAGGAGCGGCTTCAGCCGCGAAAACAGCGCTTGGGGATATCCAGCTCCATCGCGGCTTCAGCCGCTCTTACGGCACCTGCAGTGCCAACGGTTTCCGGCTCAATCCCCCAGGCGCGGCCAATGGCAGCGGAAACGATGGCCCTGGCCGAATTCGGCCACGGGCGGATAGCTGACCCGGCACACGTCGGTCGCATGCGCGCAGCGCGGGTGGAAATGACAGCCGGCCGGCGGATTCAGCGGCGAAGGCAGGTCGCTCGCGGCCACCGCCCCCTCCTCTGCCGCCACCACCGCCTGTTCGCCGCCGATTCGCGGCACGGCGGCGAGCAGGGCGCGCGTGTAGGGGTGCGCCGGCGCGCGCAGGACCTTGCCGACCGGCCCCTGCTCGACGATGCGCCCCAGGTACATCACCGCCACTTCGTCGGCGAGATACTCGACCACCGCCAGGTTGTGGGTGATGAACAGATAGGCCAGGCCGCGCTCGGCCTGCAGTTCGCGCATCAGGTTCAGCAATTGCGCCTGCACCGAGACGTCGAGCGCGCTCGTAGGCTCGTCGCACACGATCACCCGCGGCGACACCGCCAACGCACGCGCCATGGCGATGCGCTGGCGCTGGCCACCGGAAAACTCATGCGGATGGCGCCAGCGCATGTCGGCGGACAGGCCGACGCGTTCGAGCAGTTCGTCGATACGCGCCCGGCGGGCACGCGGATCGGGCTCGACGCCAAGGCTGACCATCCCTTCCTCGATGATGTCGCCGACGCGCATGCGCGGGTTGAGCGAGGCGAAAGGATCCTGGAACACCATCTGCACCACGCGGCGCATGCCCCGCAGGGCTTCCCCGCGATAGGCGCTGATGTTCTCTCCATCCAGGAAAAGCTCGCCGGCGGTCGGCTCGATCAGCTTCAGCGCCGCCTTGCCGACCGTGGTCTTGCCGCAGCCGGATTCGCCGACCAGCGCCAGCGTGCGCCCCGGCACGAGGCTGAGGCTGACGCCATCGACCGCGCGGACATGCCCGACCGTCCGCCGCAGCAAGCCCTTGCGCACCGGAAAGTGGACACTCAGACCCTTCACCTCCAGCACCGGCGCGGCGCCGCGCGTCCGCTGCGTCACCGCCTCGGCCGGCATGCCCGCGGGCTGCGGGTGCAGCGTCGTCACCCCCTCGTACAGATGGCAGCGCACGGCCTGATCGCCGATGCGGTGCCAGACGGGCGCCTCGTCGTCGCAGCGGTCGAAAGCCAGCGCGCAGCGCTCGGCAAAGCGACAACCGGGAAAGTCCCGGTCGAGCGCCGGCACCGCGCCATTGGGCGCATCCAGCGGCGCACCGCGCCGCCCGGCCCCGGGTAGCGCGGCGAACAGCTTGCGCGCGTACGGGTGCAGCGGCGCACGGAAAAAAGCCTCGCGCGGCCCGGTCTCGACCAGTTCGCCGGCATACATCACACCCACGCGGTGCGCCATGCGCGCCACCACGCCGAGGTCATGCGTGATCAGCAGCATGCCCATGCCGCGCTCGGCCTGGATCTTCGCCAGCAAATCCAGCACCTGGGCCTGGATCGTCACGTCGAGCGCCGTCGTCGGCTCGTCGGCGACCAGCAGCTGCGGCTGCCCGGCGAGCGCCATCGCGATCATCACGCGCTGCTTCATGCCGCCGGAGAACTGGAACGGGAAGTCACGCAGGCGCCGCGCCGGATCGGAGATGCCGACCGCTTCGAGCAGGCGACAGGCCTCCTCCTCCGCCCGCGCCCCGCCCGTGCCATGCCGCGCCAGGGCCTCGACGATCTGCGCGCCAACCGTCATCACCGGGTTCAGGCTGGTCGAAGGCTCCTGGAAGATCATGCCGATGCGCCCGCCGCGCACGCTGCGCATCGCCGACTCCGGCAGGCGCAGCAGGTCTTCGCCGTGCAGGCGGACCTCACCACGCTCGATACGGCCACTGTCCGGCAGCAGCCGCGTCAGCGCGAGCGCGGTCATCGATTTGCCGCAGCCCGACTCGCCGAGCAGGGCGAAGGTTTCGCCCTCGGCGATCGTCAGGTCCACGCCATCGACCGGGCGCACCTCGACCGGGCCACGGTCGATGACCACACCGAGGCCGGACACGGACAACAACGGCGGGGAAAGACGCGGCGGCGGCAGAGCGGCACCGCCGCCCGAGGCCACGGCTGGCGCAGACGGATTCATCGATGGAGCAGGAAGTCAGGCGTCGGGAACAGGCGGAAAAAAGGCCGCTTTCGCGGCCCGCGCCCGATCAGTGGTGATGTCCGCCTGCACCGTGGACGTGGCCATGGGAGACTTCTTCGGCGGTCGCGGCGCGCACTTCGGCGACCGTGACCTCGAACACCAGCGCGACGCCGGCGAGCGGGTGGTTGCCATCGACCACGACCTTGCCTTCGGCGATGTCGGTGACGCGGTAGATCAGTTCTTCCTCGCCATCGTCGGACACACGCTCGAAGCTCATGCCGACCTCGATGTTGTCGGGGAACAGCTTGGCATCCTCGACCAGGATCAGTTCCTCGTCGTAGTCGCCGAAGGCGTCTTCGGGCTGCAGCTTGATCTGGAAGGTCTCGCCGACTTTCTTGCCGTGCAGGGTTTCTTCCAGCACCGGAAAGATGCCATCGTATCCGCCATGCAGATACACCAGCGGGTGCTGGCCATCGTCGATGACGGCGCCGTCCGTGTCGCGGACGGTGTAGTTGAGCGTCACGACGCTATTCTTTGCGATTTCATTCTGCATTGTCGGCTTCCAGTTTCTTGACCAATTCAAAAACCGCGGCTGCGTGACCACGGGGGGCTACGTCATGGAACGCATGGCGGATCGTGCCCTGCTTGTCGATGATGAAGGTCGACCGCCGCACGCCCATCTTCTTCACGCCGTCGACTTCCTTCTGCTGCCACACGCCATACAACCGGCAGACCTCCTTGTCGGTATCCGACAGCAGGCGGATCGACAGGCCTTCCTCGTCGCGGAATTCGGCATGCGTCAGGCAATCGTCGGGGCTCACGCCGACCACGATACAGCCATGGCGGGCGAAATCATCCTCGTGATCGCTGAAATCGGCCGCCTGCAATGTGCAGCCCGGCGTCCGGTCGCGGGGGTAGAAGTAGAGAACCACATGGTGCTTGCCCGCCATCGACGCGAGATCGAAGATTTCCATATCTGCATCGGGCAGCGAAAACGGGGGGGCGGTATCTCCGCTTTGCAGCATGGGTTCTCCCTGACGTGAGGCGGATTCTAGCCGAGACCCCCGACGAACTCTACCGGGCCTGGGCTGGGGTTGGGGCTGGACGAACATGGTTTCACTCCTCCCTTTCTGCTTTCTGTGCTGTCTGCTCCGGCGGCCGCCCGGATGCCGGCAACGGCCGCCTGGCTGAAGCAATAGCCCAGAAGCGCGGTACGCTCAAGGCGCACCGCATCATCGCACATTGCACGGCAGGCGCCGTGATGTCTTCCACGATCCGTGCCTCCCTGTCCGCACAGGCGCGCGCCCCCCTCCCCCGCACTGCCGCACCCCGCGCCGCAGCACGGCCTCCGGGACGCGGCCCGGCAAACGTTCCCTGGACCTGCGGGCGAGGCTTGCCGTTCGCCGGCAACTGTTTAAAATTACAGCCTGTCCAAGGAGGCCGCCATGAGTGCCCGCAGCGAAAACCTCACTGCCCGTCAGCAGGAAATACTCGATTTCATCCGCAGCACCCTCGAAGCCGAGGGCCGTCCGCCCACCCGCGCCGAAGTCTGCAGCGCCTTCGGCTTCCGCTCGCCCAACGCCGCCGAAACCCATCTGCGCGCGCTCGCCGCCAAAGGCGCGATCCTGCTCGAGGAAGGCCGGGCGCGCGGCATCCGGCTGGCCGAAGCGCTGGGGCTGCCGCTGGTCGGCCGCGTCGCCGCCGGCAGCCCGATCCTGGCCGCGGAACACGTCGAAACCCGCTTCCAGCTCGACCCCGCGCTGTTTTCGCCACGCGCCGACTACCTGCTGCGTGTGCGCGGCATGAGCATGCGCGACGCCGGCATCCTCGACGGCGACCTGATCGCCGTGCATCGCAGCCCCGAGGCGCGCAACGGCCAGATCGTCGTCGCCCGGCTGGAAGACGAGGTCACCGTCAAGACGCTGCAGCGCAAGGGGCCGCTGGTCGAGCTGCTGCCCGCCAACCCCGATTTCACGCCCATCGTCGTCGACACCCGGCGCGACCCGCTGACCATCGAGGGCATCATGGTCGGCCTGATCCGCAAGGATCACTGAGCCCGTTCCCGCCCCGCACGCACAGAATCGCGCCGAGCCCACCATGGCCCAGGCCCTCGAAAACCTGCCCGCCGGCCTCGTCTGGCAGGGCTCGCACCTGGCGCGCCCGCCTGGAAACACCCTGCCCACCGGCTTTCCGGCGCTCGATGCGGAACTGCCCGGCGGCGGCTGGCCGGCCGGCGCACTGATCGAACTGCTGGCCGAACACCCCGGCGTGGGCGAGCTATCCCTGCTGCTGCCGCTGATGCGAAGCGCCCGCGCCGAACGCTGGATCGCCTGCATCGCACCGCCGCTGCTGCCCTATGCACCGGCGCTGGCCGCGGCCGGCGTGCCGCTGCAGCGCCTGCTGCTGGTCCAGCCCGCCACCGCGGCGGAAACCCTGTGGGCCACCCGCCAGGCCACCGCCAGCGGCGCGTGCGCCCTGGTGCTGGCCTGGCCGTCGCGACCGGACACGGCGGCGCTGCGCCGCCTGCAACTGGCCGCCGAGGAAAGCGCCACGCCGCTGTTCCTGTTCCGGGAACGTGGCATGGCCCGCCACGCCTCGCCCGCCCCCTTGCGCCTGGCCCTGGCGCCCACGGCCGGCGGCCTCCGCATCGACATCCTCAAGCGGCGCGGCCCGCCCGCCACCCGGCCGGTCCACCTGAACTGGAATGGCGACGCGGCGGCAGGGGCGGCCGATGCCTCTACGGCGGCACCAGGCCGGAATGGCGCACGGCATCTCGCCCTCGTCGGCTGATGCGCCATGCTGTGGCTCGCCATCCATGTTCCGGAACTGCCGCTGCAGGTCTTCACCCGGGGGCTGGCCGACGCCGGCACGCCGATCGGCGTGGTCGACACCGGCCGGCGTGCCCGCATACTGGCCGCCAATGCAGCCGCCCGCGCCCAGGGGGTGTTCGCCGGCCAGGCCCTGTCGGCGGCGCAAGCCATGGCCCCCGCCCTGCAGCTGCAGCCGCGCCAGGCCGGACGCGAAAACGCCCTGCTGGCCGAGCTTGCCTGCTGGGCCGGGCGCTTCACGCCCCGCATCAGCCTGGCGCCGCCCGACGCCGTGCTGCTCGAAATCGGCGCCAGCCTGCGCCTGTTCGGCGGCATGGACGCGATCGGAAAGCAGGTGCTGGACGGCCTCGCCCGGCTCGGGATCGCGGCCCGCATCGCCTGCGCCCCGACCCCGCAGGCCGCAGGCTGGTTCGCGGCCTGCGGGCAGGCCCCGGCCCCCGGCGGCGACTGGCACCAGGCGCTGGAC
>NZ_AMXE01000099.1 GCF_000310205.1 Thauera linaloolentis 47Lol = DSM 12138
GGCCGCCCCCGCACAGGCCGGTTCCGCGCCCGCCACGGGATCGGCCCCCGGCGCCATCGCCGAGGCCGCGCCGCTCGCGCCTCCGGCTCCCGCCCAGGCGGCCGAGACCGTCACCAACCCCTACGGCCTCGAGGCCCTCTGGGAACAAGGCGACGCGGTTGCCAAGGGCACCCTCGCGATCCTCCTCATCATGTCCGCCGCGAGCTGGTACGTCATCGTCACCAAGCTCTACGAACAGACCAGGCTGCGCCGCCATGCGCGCGAGGCCAAGAACAAGTTCTGGACCGCGGGCGGCGTGCAGCAGGCCACCCAGGCCCTCAATCCCGGCGGCGCCTTCCACTTCATCGCCCAGTCCGGCCTCGAGGCCAAGGAGCACCACACCGGATTGCTCGAACACATCGATCTGAACACCTGGGTCGGCCAATCCATCCAGCGCGCCATCGACAACGTCCAAGCCCGCCTGCAGGACGGTCTCGCCCTGCTCGCCACCGTCGGCTCCACCGCGCCCTTCATCGGCCTGTTCGGCACCGTGTGGGGCATCTACCATGCACTCACCGCCATCGGCATCGCCGGGCAGGCTTCCATCGACAAGGTCGCCGGCCCCGTCGGCGAGGCCCTGATCATGACCGCCATCGGCCTGGCCGTCGCCGTGCCCGCCGTGCTCGGCTACAACTGGCTGGTCCGCCGCAACAAGGCCTCGCTCGACGAGGTCCGCGCCTTCGGCGTCGATCTGCATGCCGTCCTGCTCGGCGGCGGCAACGCGCGCACCGCCGCCGCCAAGGGCGCGCCGGCCAAGATCGTCGCCGTCGCGCGGGGCTGAACATGGGGATGAACGTCGGACAGGCCGAGGACGACGAGGATGTCATCTCGGCCATCAACACCACGCCGCTGGTCGATGTGATGCTGGTGCTGCTGATCATCTTCCTGATCACCATCCCGGTGGCCACCCACACCGTCCCGGTCGCGCTGCCCAAGGAGACCAACCAGCCGCGCCAGACCAAGCCCGAGAACATCAACCTCTCCGTCACCCGCGACGGCGGCGTGTTCTGGAATCAGGAGGCGCTCGGCCAGGAGGCCCTGGTCGAGCGCCTCAAGGCCGTCTCTGTCCTCCAGCCCCAGCCCGAGGTCCAGGTCCGCGGCGACGGCGCGGCCCCCTACGAGCACGTCGGGCGCGTGGTGCTCGCATGCCAGCGCGCCGGCATCCTCAAGATCGGCTTCATCACCGAGCCGCCCCCGCGCGGCTGAGACACGAGAAGGAAACCCGCCATGGCCATGAACGTCGGCAGCCCCTCCGCATCGGGCGACCCCGAGGTGATGATCGACATCAACACCACTCCGCTCATCGACGTGATGCTGGTGCTGTTGATCATGCTGATCGTCACCATCCCGATCCAGCTCCACTCGGTCGAACTCAACCTGCCCCAGGGCAATCCGCCCCCGCCGCTGGTCGAGCCCGAGGTGGTGCGCATCCACATCGAGGCCGACGGCGCCATCCTGTGGAACGGCGAACCGGTCGCCGGCCTGCCCGCGCTCGAGCCACGGCTGGCCAGCGCCGCCGCGCAGGCGGTGCAGCCCGAGCTGCACGTGCGGCCCGACCGCGCCGCCGCCTACCACACCGTCGCCGCCGTCATGGCCGCCATACAGCGCAACCAGCTCACCAAGATCGGTCTGGTGGGCTCGGAGCAGTTCCTGTAGCGCAGCATGCGCCACGCCCCGGGCCGCCGGCCCGGGGCGTGGCCCGGCAAAGCATGTCTTGGGGGAAGGCGAGCCGGGGCTGTGCGGACCGGCCCTCAGACCTGCGTGTCGAGGCCTCCCTCGGCCATCTCCGCGGCACGCAGCATGGCGCGTGCCTTGCTTTGGGTTTCCTGCCATTCGGAGTCGGGATCGGAATCGGCGACGATGCCGGCACCTGCCTGAACGTGGATCTGGCCGTCCTTGATGACCGCGGTGCGGATCGCGATCGCGAGATCCATGTCGCCATGGAAGCCGAGATAGCCGGCCGAGCCGGCGTAGATGCCGCGCTTGGCCGGCTCGAGTTCGTCGATGATCTCCATCGCCCGCACCTTGGGCGCCCCCGACACCGTGCCCGCCGGAAAAGTGGCGCGCAGCACGGCGAGTGCGCTGAGGTCTTCCCTGAGCCGGCCTTCGACGTTGGAGACGATGTGCATCACGTGCGAATAGCGTTCGATGCTGAAGCGCTCGGTGACCTTGACCGTGCCGACCTGTGACACGCGGCCGGCGTCGTTACGGCCGAGGTCGAGCAGCTGGACGTGCTCGGCGATCTCCTTGGCGTCGGCCAGCAACTCGTGCTCGAGCGCGACGTCCTCGGCCGCCGTGGCACCGCGCCTGCGCGTGCCCGCGATCGGGCGCACGGTCACGACGTCGTCCTCGAGCCGCGTCAGGATCTCGGGCGAAGCGCCGACGACGTGGAAGTCCTCGAAGTTGAAGTAGAACATGTAGGGCGACGGGTTCAGGGAGCGGATCGCGCGGTACAGCGCCATCGGGCTGGCCGCATAGGGCTTGCTCATGCGCTGTGACAGCACGACCTGCATGACGTCGCCGTCGACGATGTACTGCTTGGCACGGCGCACGGCGTCCTTGAAGGCATCCTCGCCAAAGCTCGACACCGCGGGCGCGGACTCGGCGCGACACTCTTCGGGAACCTGCACCGGCGCGCGCAAGCGCGCCAGCAATTCGCGCAGGCGCCGTTGCGCACGCTTGAAGGCGCCGGGCACTTCCGGTTCGGCATACACCACCAGGGTCAGCTTGCCGCTGAGATTGTCGACGATGGCGACCTCTTCGGACAGCAACAGCAGGATGTCGGGCGTGCCGATGGTGTCGGCCTTTTCGGTCTGCGCCAGCTTGGGCTCGATGTAGCGCACGGTGTCGTAGCCGAAATAGCCCACGAGGCCGCCGGCGAAGCGCGGCAGGTGTTCGCGCGGCGGCACCTTGATGCGGTTCATGAATTCGGCGACGAAGTTGAGCGGATCGCCGTAGTCGCGGCGCTCGACCAGGCGGTTGCCGGTGAGCAGCAGCGCGGAGCGGCCGTAGACCTCGATGCGTGTCGGCGAGGACAGGCCGATGAAGGAATAACGGCCGAAGCGCTCGCCCCCTTGCACCGATTCGAGCAGATAGGTGTAGGGCTCGTTGGCGAGCTTCAGGTAGATGGAGAGCGGCGTGTCGAGATCGGCAAAGGTCTCGAGCGTGACCGGAATGCGGTTGTAGCCCTGCGAGGCGAGGGCGTTGAATTCCTGTTCGAGCATGGAGGCTCCACGTAAGTCGGTTCGATCGGGGATGCTGCTGCAGGCGGGGAACGGCACACGCGCGTGCGTCGCCGAGGCCCCGCGGGGGGAGGTCGCGTTAGTGGCCCAAAGGCCAACGCCAGCCGGCGCGCCAGCCTTGCTGGACGGCGGGCGGAGTGGCGAGGAGACGATCCCGGGGCGCGAGCATCACGATGTCGATCTGTGGTGGAGAGTGTCTGGCAAGATCCGCCGGGCCCCGTGACGGACGGGTCAGGCCGGCGGCGCTGATGGCGCGATGTGGTCCAGCGCCTGAAGCGCGTTCGATAGTAGCCCATCGCATTCGATGGTGTCCACCGGCACACCTTCGCTGTAGCCGTAGGTGACGAGCAGCACCGGCATGCCTGCGCCCTGCGCCGCGAGGGCGTCGTTGGCGGAGTCGCCGATCATGAGCGCCTCGGCCGGCACCACGCCCAGGCGTTCGCACGCCAGCCGCAGCGTGGCCGGATCGGGCTTCTTGACCGGCAGCGTGTCGCCGCTGACCACGGTGTCGAAATGGCCGGCGATGCCCATGCGCTCGAGCAGCGGCAGCGTGAAGGCCTCGGCCTTGTTGGTGACCACCGCGAGCCGGATGCCGCGCGCGCGCAGCCCCTGCAGCGTGTCTTCCACGCCCGGATAGATCGCGGCACGCATGCCATTGACCACCGTGTAGTGGCGGCGGAAGGCGGCGACCGCGGTATCGACCTCGGCTTCGGTCGCGGCGGCGTTCTCGGTCATGCAGCGCCGTACCAGGTTGGGAATGCCCTTGCCGACGAAACGATGGATCTCGTCCTGCCCGCGCTGCGGCCGGCCCAGCTCGGCCAGCATCAGGTTGGCGGCCTCGGCGAGGTCGGCGATGGTGTCGAGCAAGGTGCCGTCAAGGTCGAACAGCACCGCGCGCGGCGTAAATCGCGCAACCACGCTCATGCCGCCACCGTTGCGAGTTCGCTGCGCAGCGCGCCGATGATCGAGTCGTAGCGGTTGGGGTCCGCGTCCCGGGCGGCGCCGAACACGGCCGAGCCGGCGACGAAGGTGTCCGCGCCGGCGGCCGCGATCTCGGCGATGTTGTCGGCCTTCACGCCGCCGTCGATCTCGAGCAGGATGCGCCGCCCGCTGCGGGCCTCGTAGGCATCGAGCCGCGCGCGCGCGGCGCACAGCTTGTTGAGTGTTTCGGGGATGAACTTCTGCCCGCCGAAGCCGGGATTCACGCTCATCAGCAGCACGAGGTCGAGCTTGTCCATGACGTGGTCCATGTGGTGCAGCGGCGTGGCCGGGTTGAACACCAGGCCGGCCTGACAGCCCGAATCGCGGATCAGGCCGAGGCTGCGGTCGATGTGCTCGGAGGCCTCGGGATGGAAGGTGATGACGTTGGCGCCTGCCTTGGCGAAGTCGGGAATGATGCGGTCGACCGGCTTGACCATCAGGTGCACGTCGATCGGCGCACGGGTATGCGGGCGGATGGCTTCGCACACCAGCGGGCCGACGGTCAGGTTGGGCACGTAATGATTGTCCATCACGTCGAAGTGGATCCAGTCGGCGCCCGAGGCGACGACATTGCGTACTTCGTCGCCGAGGCGGGAGAAGTCTGCGGACAACAGGCTGGGGGCGATGCGGTACATGGGGGTCTCCGGGGGCCTTTCAACCCGGAATTCTAACCGGCCGCCGCGTCCCTGCGGGCCGGAATGAGCCCGGCAGGACCGCGGCCCCCGGCATTCAGAAGCGCAACACCTCGCCCTGCAGCAGGCGGCGTGGATTCAGGCGCGAGGCGCCCGCCTCGATCTGCGCCATGATGCGCTGGTCCGCGCCGGGCTTCAGATGCGTGATGTGCACTTCAGGCTGCACGCTCAGTTCCGCCAGGAATTCGAGCAGCATACTCGGACAGAGATGGCGCGACGCCAGCGCCAGCCCCTGCTGCTCGTCCGCGAAAGCGGTTTCGATGATCAGGTGGCGCAGCGCGGGCAGTGCATTGATCGCGGCGATCAGTTCCGGACAGTAGGTGGTGTCGCCGGAGAACACCAGTTGCCCTGCGCCGCTGTCGAGGCAGTAGGCGGCCATCGGCACCGTGTGCTGCGCCGGCAGCGCGGTGATGGCGCGCTCGCCGAGACGGACGGTTTCGCCCAGCTTGATGGGCCGGAAGCGCATGTAGGGATGGTTCCGGTCGGGGATGGACGAAAAGTCCGGCCATACGAGCCAGTTGAAGACATGCGAATGCAGGATCCGGATCGTTTCGGGCAGCGCATGCACGATCAGCGGCGCCGTCCTCAGCTCGCCCACGGCATCGATCAGCAGCGGCAGCGAGGCGATGTGGTCGAGATGCGCATGGGTGAGGAAAACGTGGTCGATCCCGCACAGCGACTCGAACGGCAGGTCCCCCACGCCGGTGCCGCAGTCGATGAGCACGTCATCGTCCGCGAGAAGGGAGGTGGTGCGAGCCTGCACCCCGCCAATGCCACCACTGCACCCCAGCACCGTCAGCTTCATGACCCATCGCGGCACGATCCGTCGCGAGACGCGTGCCGCTACGATTCCCCGTTATGTGTGTGGGGACCTTATCACCGCGGTCGCGGCGCCGGTAGGCACAAATTCACGGCCTGATCCGCTGCCCGCGGCAATGATCACGAGCGCAGGAAGAACTCCATCTTCACCCCCGCCAGATCGATGATGTCGTGGTCCTTGAGCAGATGGGCCTGGGCGTCGATCGCCGTCCCGTTGACCTGCGGGAAGGATGCCCCTTCGACGTGGGTGATGAAGTAGCCGTGCGGACGGCGTGTGATGACCGCGACCTGCCTGCCGGGCTTGCCCAGCGTGGTCAGGGACTTGGTGAGCTCCAGCTCGCGCCCGCTGTTGGCACCGCTCAGGACC
Source organism: Thauera linaloolentis 47Lol = DSM 12138 (assembly GCF_000310205.1). Taxonomy (GTDB): domain Bacteria; phylum Pseudomonadota; class Gammaproteobacteria; order Burkholderiales; family Rhodocyclaceae; genus Thauera; species Thauera linaloolentis. The sequence goes on from NZ_AMXE01000099.1 coordinate 6,141, forward strand.
TGGATGACCCCGACACGCCCGGCGCTGGCCGCCATGGCCTTCTCCGCGCGTTCGAGCGCGCCGGCGGCGACGATCTGCGTTTCGGTCGTTCCGGGCCGGGCCCCGGGATCGGTCTGGGTAGGCGGCAGTTCGAAGGGCTTGAGTACGGCCGTGTCGATCATCTCGGACGCCGCAGTCCCGGGCTGCGCCGTATCCACGATGTACTTGATGCGGTACTTGCCGAGCTCGATCACGTCGTTGTGGTGCAGCACGTGCTTCTTGACCGGCTGGCCATTCACGTAGGTGCCGTTGGTGCTGTTCTGATCCTCGAGGAAGGCGTCGTTGAGGATGCGGGTGATCACCGCATGCTGACCGCTGATGGCGAGGTTGTCGATCTGGATATCGTTGTTCGGCTTGCGCCCGATCGAGGTCCGTTCCTTGTTGAGCTCGATCTCCTTGAGGACGAGCCCGTCCATGCTGAGGATCAACTTCGGCATTGCCTGTACCCGCTGTGATGTTCGTGCCCGCAGCCCCACTGGCTGCCAACGGACATTCTAGCGCGCGACACAGCAGGCAGGAGGACATGAAAACGCCAAAAAAGCCCTCATGCGCCGCCGCTGCACGAGCCGCAGCCCCCGAAGGGCGCTTCTGGCCCTGGGATCCCTGCGCGCGCCCAAAAGAAAAAAGCGCCGGACACGCCGGCGCTTTCGGATCATCAGGCTGACCGCGGTATCAGAGCATCGCCTTCAGCAGCTTGGCCATTTCCGACGGATTGCGCGTCACCTTGAAGCCGCACTCTTCCATGATGGCGAGCTTGGCATCGGCGGTGTCGGCGCCGCCCGAGATCAGCGCACCGGCGTGGCCCATGCGCTTGCCGGCCGGCGCGGTGACGCCGGCGATGAAGCCGACGATCGGCTTCTTCATGTTGGCCTTGCACCACTGCGCGGCTTCGGCTTCGTCCGGACCGCCGATCTCGCCGATCATGATCACCGCGTCGGTGTCCGGATCGTCGTTGAACATGCGCATCACGTCGATGTGCTTGAGGCCGTTGATCGGGTCGCCGCCGATACCGACCGCCGAGGACTGGCCCAGGCCGATTTCGGTCAGCTGCGCCACGGCTTCATAGGTCAGCGTCCCGGAACGCGACACGACGCCGATGCGGCCCTTTCGGTGGATGTGGCCGGGCATGATGCCGATCTTGATCTCGTCGGGCGTGATCAGGCCGGGGCAGTTGGGGCCGAGCAGCAGGGTTTCCTTGCCGCCGGCAGCGACCTTGGCCTTCATCTTGTTGCGCACCACGAGCATGTCGCGGACCGGGATGCCTTCGGTGATGCAGATCGCCAGGTCCAGGTCGGCCTCGACCGCTTCCCAGATCGCATCGGCAGCGCCCGCGGGCGGCACGTAGATGACCGACACGGTGGCACCGGTCTCGGCGGCGGCTTCCTTGACCGAGGCGTAGATGGGGATGTCGAAGATCTTCTCGCCCGCCTTCTTGGGGTTCACGCCGGCGACGAAGCAGTTCTTGCCGTTGGCGTATTCCTGGCACTTTTCAGTGTGGAACTGGCCGGTCTTGCCGGTGATGCCCTGGGTGATGACCTTGGTGTCTTTGTTGATCAGGATGGACATTCGCAACTCTCCTTACTTGACCGCAGCGACGATCTTGGTCGCGGCTTCCGCCATGGTGTCGGCGGAGATGATCGGCAGACCCGACTCGGCGAGGATCTTCTTGCCGAGGTCTTCATTGGTGCCCTTCATGCGCACCACGAGCGGGACGGAGAGATTGACTTCACGGGCTGCGGCGACCACGCCGGCGGCGATGGTGTCGCACTTCATGATGCCGCCGAAGATGTTGACCAGGATGCCCTTGACCTTGGGGTTCTTGAGCATGATCTTGAAGGCTTCGGTGACCTTCTCGGTGGTGGCGCCACCGCCGACGTCGAGGAAGTTGGCCGGCTCGGCACCGAACAGCTTGATCGTGTCCATGGTGGCCATCGCCAGACCAGCGCCGTTGACCAGGCAGCCGATGTTGCCGTCCAGGCTGATATAGGCGAGGTCGAACTTGGAGGCTTCGATCTCGTCGGCGTCCTCTTCATCCAGGTCACGGTAGGCGACGATCTCGGGATGGCGGTAGAGCGCGTTGGAATCGAAGTTGAACTTGGCGTCCAGGGCCTTCACGGTGCCGTTGCCTTCGTGGATCAGCGGGTTGATCTCCGCCAGCGAGGCATCGGTTTCCATGTAGCAGGTGTAGAGCTTCTTCAGCGTGTCGATGGCCTGGGCCAGCGAGCTGTCGGGGATGCCGATGCCCTTGGCCAGTTCGGTGGCCTGCGCGTCGGTCAGGCCGGCGGCCGGGTCGACGAAGACCTTGATGATCTTCTCGGGGGTGTTGTGCGCGACTTCCTCGATGTCCATGCCGCCTTCGGACGAAGCCATCACGGCGACCTTCTGGGTGGCGCGGTCGGTCAGCGCAGCGACGTAGTATTCGTGCTGGATGTCGGCGCCTTCCTCGATCAACAGGTTGCGCACCTTCTGGCCTTCGGCCCCGGTCTGGTGGGTGATGAGCTGCATGCCGAGGATATCGGAAGCATGCTGGCGGACCTCGTCGAGCGATTTGGCGAGCTTCACGCCGCCGCCCTTGCCGCGGCCGCCAGCGTGGATCTGGGCCTTCACCACCCAGAAATTGCCACCGAGCTCTTCGGCTGCCTTCACCGCGCCCTCAACGCTGGTGCAATGGATGCCGCGAGGCGTCACGACGCCGAACTTTCTTAGAACTTCTTTTGCCTGATACTCATGAATCTTCATGGTTGCCCTTCGTTCGAAGTCACGACGGCAGGCCCGTCGCAAACAGGTTGATGGCATGCTTCGGAGCATCCAGCTCCACGACGGGCGTCGTCTCCCTCGACCGCCGCCCACCGCCTTCGGCCAGCGGAGCCGGCCCGGGCTTCCGGCACGCACGCGAATGTACGTGTTTACCGCAAGACCCCATAATTATAACCAGTTTTGCGCAGTGCACAGCGCCTGCTTCCGGCCCGCCTCACCCCCCCGTCCCGGGCCCGCGGTACCACTTGGGATAATAGCGGCGCACCGCCTCCGCCGACGTATCCAGCGCGTGGCAGCGGTCGAGCTGGAAGGGTTTTTCCGCGCTGTCCTCGTTGTCGCGCCGGAACGTGGCAATCGTCTGAATCGCCGCGGTGGGCAGGGAATTGAGCAGTTCCGTCATGTGCGTACAGCCCCGGACGTCGGCGAACATCTCGCCGATCGTGCGCCGGAAGCCGCGCACCAGGTTGAGCCCGACCAGTTGCCGGTAGGCCGGGCCGATGGTGTCGCACTGGCCCGGATAGGGCACCCCGTCCGAACAGGCGACCGCATCGAGGATGGTGAAGGCCGTGTCGAAGACGATCCTCAGCCGCATCAGGTGCACCGGCACCCCCGCGGGGCGCACGCCGGAAGCGATCGGATAGTCGATGTCCTTGACATCGGTGAGCGATGCATCGAGTTCGTACAAGCCATCCTCGCGCAGAAAGCCTTCGAGCTCGATGCGCCGGGTATGGATGCGCCGACGGGGCGCAGAATTGGCAGGCAGGGGCATCTTCTATTTCTATTCACGTACGCACGCGTATGGGGAGGAGGATCTTAACCGATCGCGATCACCGGCATGTGCGCGCCAGCCGCCCCGCCGCGGCACTCAGACCGGATTGGGCAGGTCGACGAAGTCCGCAGCCAGGCCGAGTTCATCCGCGAGATAGGTGGCGATCGACCTCGCGCCGTAGCGCTCGGTCGCGTGATGCCCTGCCGCGATGTACGGGATGCCGGACTCGCGCGCGAGATGCACCGTCTGCTCGGAGATCTCGCCGGACACGAACACATCGGCCCCCACGGCGATCGCCTGTTCGAAATAGCCCTGGGCGCCACCGGTACACCAAGCCACGCGCCGTACCGGCCTCGACGCCTCCCCCACCAGCAGCGGCTCGCGCGCCAGCCTGGCTGCCAGCGCACGCGCGATGTCTGCGGCGGACTCGCCGGCCTGCCCGGGGCGGCCGAACCAGCCCAGGTCCTGGTCCGCGAAACGCCCTTCCGCCTGCCAGCCCATCAGCTTGCCGAGCTGGGCGTTGTTGCCGTACTCCGGGTGCCCATCCAGCGGGAGATGGTAGGCAAGCAGGCTGACGTCGTTCGCCAGCAGGGTCTTCAGGCGCTGGCGGCGAATGCCGTTGATGCGCCCATCCTCGCCCTTCCAGAAATAGCCGTGATGAACGAACACGGCGTCATAGCCGCCGGATACCGCGATGTCGAGGAGCGCCTGGCAGGCAGTCACCCCGCACAGCACCCGGCCCACCTCGGGCCGTCCTTCCACTTGCAGACCGTTTGGGCAATAATCCTTGAAATGCGAAGCGTCGAGCAGCGCATCCAGGCGCGCCGTGAGCTCGATGAGTTGCATGCAGCCTCCCTATTTTCCGGCCCGGCCGGACATCCCGTCACCAGGCTCCACAGTCTTTCGAATCCAGCACATTATGCGCCGTCTGTGGCTCATCTTCGCCCAGGCCGTGACCATCAGCGTCGCCGGCCTGTTCGTCCTCAGCACCCTCAAGCCGGAATGGCTGCGCGACACCGCGCCCGCATCGGTCGTCGCGATCCTGGAGGCCCCGGCCGACAGCGGCGCGCACACGCGCGCGGCCGGCTCCTACGCCACCGCCGCACAGCGCTCCATGCCCGCGGTCGTCCACATCTTCACCAGCAAGGCGGGCGCCAGTCCGGGCCACCCGCTGCTCGACGACCCCGTGTTCCGCCACTTTTTCGGCGAGCGCCCGAACAACGGCCCCAGCCAGCGCCCATCGGGCCTAGGGTCCGGCGTCATCGTCAGCCCCGACGGCTACATCATCACCAACAACCATGTCATCGAGACGGCCGACCAGATCGAGATCGCGCTCAACGACGGACGGAAGTTCGCCGCACGCCTGATCGGACGCGACCCCGAAACCGATCTCGCCGTGTTGAAGATCGACACCGATGCAAGCTTGCCCGTCATCACGCTGGCCGGAGGCGATGCGCTGAACGTGGGCGATGTCGTGCTGGCGATCGGCAACCCCTTCGGGGTCGGCCAGACCGTGACGATGGGCATCGTCTCGGCGCTCGGGCGCAGCCAGCTCGGCATCAATACCTTCGAGAACTACATCCAGACGGACGCGGCGATCAACCCGGGCAACTCCGGCGGCGCCCTGGTCGACAGCGCGGGAAACCTGGTGGGCATCAACACGGCGATCTATTCGCGCTCCGGCGGCTCGCTCGGCATCGGCTTCGCCATTCCGGTGTCCATCGCACGCAGCGTGCTCGAACAGATCGTGGCGACCGGCGAGGTCACGCGTGGCTGGGTGGGCGTGGAAATCCAGGACATCACGCCCGAACTGGCCGAATCCTTCGGCCTGCGGGACACGCGCGGCGCCCTGATCGCCGGTGTGCTGCGCGCAAGCCCCGCAGACCGTGCCGGCATCCGGCCCGGAGACGTGCTGATCGCCGTCGATGGCACCGATGTGCACAACCCGCGCGCCATGCTCGACACGGTCGCCGCCCTGCCGCCGGGGCACAGCGCAAGCTTCCGCGTACTGCGCGGCGACAAGGAAATGGAGCTGAACGTCGAGGTCGGGCGGCGGCCCACGCCCTCCAACCGCTGACGCGCTCCCGGCCGGCGCATCCGCCCCGCGCAATGTGCGGTTCCGGGGTTCCAGCAGCCGGCAGCACAAGCTCACCTGCGGCGCGACCGCTCCGCCGAGAGCGGGGCGCATCCTTTCTTCGGAAATACTGGCGGAACCGCATCCGGCCCCGGCATCAGGATGCCGGGGGGGGGG
>NZ_AMXE01000100.1 GCF_000310205.1 Thauera linaloolentis 47Lol = DSM 12138
GCAGACGGGCCTGAATGGACGGCTGCGCCGACGATGCCGCCGGCGGCTCGGGCGCCGGCCTGGGGCTTGGCGCCAGCAGCAACAGCAGGAGATGCAGTGCGCACGACAGCAGCAGCGCCAGGACGGAGCCGGGCTGTCGCCGGCTCAAACGCGGTTTGGACATTGCGGATAGCGCGTACCGCCATCGCTGGCGGCATGAGGCTCGGCGGGCCAGCACGGGATGGCGCATGAAAGAACCGGCAAAGCGCTCAGCCTTGCGGTTTCTCTGCAGGCGCGGCTACTGCCTTGCCGGCATTCTCTTCTTGCGCCGGATGCTTCAGGCGCTTCATGAATTGCACGAAATGCGGTTGGAACGATGCAAACAACGGGTTCTTCCGATTCTCGAGCATGACTTCGCTGAACAGCTTCAAACCAACGCCAAATGCGGCAGCGGTCGTGGCATCGAAATCTCCCCGGCTACGCAGGCGCTCCACGATTGCGATGATCTCATCGTGATTGCCCACCTCGAACTGCAATGGCACCTGCGAAGAAGGCTCGCCATCGGCATCCGAAAGATGTTCCAGGGTGACACGATATCGATGTTTCTTCACGACCGAATTTCCTTAGTACTGATGATCCGGAATCGCTGCCAGCCGGGGCGCCCGTCTGCATCCCGGCGCCCAGCCCGCTGCCGCCGCTGAGCGGCTTTCGCAAGGATACGCCCGGGAAGGGGTGCTGCCGCACGTGGAATACGCTCTGCCAGCGCTTCGAACCGGGCCGGGTGCCGATCGTGCCCGAGGCCCGGCCGCACGTCCAGCGTGCTCCGGGCCTTGAAGCGCGCGAGCACGGCGGGCGCCACCGGATCCGCCTCCCATCTTCCGCCCCGCCCCTTCGATCAACAGGCTGCCGCACCCACTCTCAAAGCGTGCTTGACGCACACGCAGTCACTGACGCCAGAAAATATCGACTTCGAGGATCAAGCAATCGTTGCCAAGGCCGATATCGGTCCATAGGCTGTCGCAACACCGCACACCACGAGGTTTGCGGGCGACCATGCCATCAAGAGCATTGACGGAGACGCGCGATGTTTTCCCTTTTGGGCAGTTCAACCCATGCCAAGACCCTCGAAACCCTGATCGCAGCCCTGGAAAGCGGGGACGCGATGCCCCCTTCCCAGCTCGGCGACACGCCTCTGCAGCGCCGCGCCTGTCAGGCCTGGCAGAAGCGCCGCGATGCCTGCGACACGCTGGAACGACAAAACGCCGACTTGCGCGCCGAGATCGAGGCGTTGCGCGCCCGCCTCGGCGAGCGCGAAGATGCCTTCCACAGCCTGCAGGTGCGCTTCGATCTGGTCGGCCGCGCCAGCAGCGAAGGGCTGTGGGACATGGAGGTGATCGCCGGCGATCCGCTCAACCCGCGCAATGCATTCTGGTGGTCAGACCAGTTCCGCGCGCTGCTCGGTTTCCGTGACGAAAACGACTTCCCCAATAGTCTGGGAAGTTGGGCCGACCGCCTGCACCCCGAGGACAAGCAGGCCACACTGGATGCGTTCGCCCGCCACCTCGGCGACCATGGCGGCAGCACGCCGTATCAGGTCGAATACCGGCTGGAACTCAAGAGCGGCGGCTACCGCTGGTTCCACGCCAGCGGCGAAACGCTACGCGACAAGAACGGCATCCCGCTGCGGGTGGCCGGTTCGCTGCGCTCCATCCACGAGGAACGCGAACACCAACGCGAGCTGGAAACCACCATGACGCGTTTCGAGCTATCGCGTGAAATGCTCAACGACGGCATCTGGGACATGGAGGTGATCGCCGGCGATCCGGTCAATCCACGCAACCCGTTCTGGTGGTCGCCGCAGTTCCGCCGCCTGCTGGGCTTCGAAACCATCGAGGAATTCCCCGACGTGCTCGACAGCTGGGCCTCACGCCTGCACCCGCAGGACAAGGAAGCCGCCATCGGCGCCTTCGTCGCCCACCTCAAGGACAGCTCGGGCCGTACCCCGTTCGACGTCACCTACCGTCTGCAAACCAAGAGCGGCGAATACCGCTGGTTCCGCGCCCGCGGCGCAACCCGCCGCGCCGCCAACGGCACGCCCTTGCGGGTGGTGGGCGCGCTGGTCGACATCCAGGCGCAAGTGGAACAGAAAGCGCTGCTCGAAGCCCAGGAACAGCAGCGCCGCACGCAGGAAGACAATCTGCGCCAGCTCACCGACATCGTGGCGGCCATCCAGAGCATCGCCAGCCAGACCAATCTGCTGGCGCTCAATGCCGCCATCGAGGCCGCCCGCGCCGGCGACGCCGGACGCGGCTTCGCGGTGGTCGCCGACGAGGTGCGCAAGCTGGCCACCCGCACCACCGAGGCCACCCAGCACGCCGCACGCATGATCAGCCACCAGGAGCATCAGGACTGACGCCGCAACCACGGCGGAGCGCCACACCACAATCGAGGCGCTTTTCTTCGGGCAAGAAAAAACCCGCAAGGCCTCGAGCCATGCGGGTTTTCGATCGTGCTTCTTGCCACTGCGCGGCAGGTGTTCTTGGTGGGTGCTGACGGGGTCGAACCGCCGACATTCGCCTTGTAAGGGCGACGCTCTACCAACTGAGCTAAGCACCCGCGCCGGGACGGCCTTGACGGGCAATCCTGTAAAGCCCGTCAGTTTACTGCATCTTTGAGGCCTTTGCCAGCGCGGAATTTGGGAACCTTTGCCGCCTTGATCTTGATGTTCTTACCGGTGCGGGGATTGCGGCCGGTACGTGCTGCGCGTTCGCCGACATAGAAGGAACCGAAGCCCACCAGGGTCACGCTGTCTCCGCTCCTGAGGGCTTCCACCACGCCCTCGACGGCTGCATCCAGGGCACGACCTGCCGCGGCCTTCGAGATTTCGGCGTGCTTCGCGATAACGTCGATCAGTTCTGATTTGTTCACTTAAACCCCTCCGAAAATGCACTGCGATGGGACGGAAGCTCACTGCATTGCGCTGATGGCGCGGGACATCGGGCGTGACTGGGCTGCTTGCCAATTTCATGGTTTTATAGCGCGCGCACTTCAGCGGTGTCAACGCGGCATATCAACGACAAAGCCGCAACGTGTATGCATACGTTACGGCTTTGTCGCGAGGGGCATGCGGCAGAGTGTTCTGCCTTGCGGAGGCTCAGTGCGGGCGCTGGGTAGCGGCGGCCGCATCGGCCTCCGCCGGGGCGGCCGTGACAGCGGCAGCCACCGCTTCGGGCAAGGGCTCCGGACGGCGTTCGAGCGCACGCTCCAGCACCTGGTCGATCCACTTGACCGGGACGATCTCCAGCGCATTCTTGATGTTTTCCGGAATCTCCGCCAGGTCCTTGACGTTTTCTTCCGGAATCAGCGCAGTGTGGATGCCACCCCGAACGGCAGCCAGCAGTTTTTCCTTGAGGCCGCCGATGGGCAGGACTTCACCGCGCAGCGTGATTTCGCCCGTCATCGCCACGTCGCAACGCACCGGAATGCCGGTCAGCACCGATACCAGCGCGGTGCTGATCGCGATCCCCGCGGACGGGCCGTCCTTGGGAATCGCGCCTTCCGGCAGGTGGATGTGCATGTCGCTCTTCTGGTGGAAATCCTCTTCGATGCCCAGCGAGCGCGCGCGTTTGCGCACCACCGACAGCGCGGCCTGGATGGATTCCTGCATCACCTCGCCAAGCTTGCCGGTGGTGAGCACCTTGCCCTTGCCCGGCAGTTGCACCGCCTCGACGGTCAGCAGTTCGCCGCCGACTTCGGTCCACGCCAAGCCGGTGACCTGCCCGACCTGGTTCTGCTTTTCGGCGATGCCGAAGCTGTACTTGCGCACACCGAGGAACTTGTCGAGGTTCTTCGCGTTGATGACGATCTTGCTGCTGCGGCTCTTGAGCACGAGCTGCTTGACCACCTTGCGGCAGATCTTGGAGATCTCGCGCTCGAGGCTGCGCACACCCGCTTCGCGGGTGAAATAACGCACCACGTCGCGCAGCGCCTCTTCGGTGACCGAGAGTTCTTCCGGCTTGAGGCCGTTGTTCTTGATCTGCTTGGGCAGCAGATAGCGCTGGGCGATGTTGACCTTTTCGTCTTCCGTGTAGCCGGACAGACGGATCACTTCCATGCGGTCGAGCAGTGCCGGCGGCAGGTTCAGCGTGTTGGCCGTGGCGACGAACATCACATCGGACAGGTCGAAATCGACCTCGATGTAATGGTCTTGGAAGGTGTGGTTCTGCTCGGGGTCGAGCACTTCGAGCAGCGCCGAACCGGGATCGCCGCGGAAGTCCATGCCGAGCTTGTCCACCTCGTCGAGCAGGAACAAGGGGTTCTTGACGCCGACCTTGTTCATGTTCTGCAGGATCTTGCCCGGCATCGACCCGATGTAGGTGCGGCGGTGGCCGCGGATCTCGGCCTCGTCGCGCACGCCGCCAAGCGCCATGCGGATGAACTTGCGGTTGGTGGCCTTGGCGATGGACTGGCCGAGCGAGGTCTTGCCCACCCCGGGAGGGCCGACGAGGCACAGGATCGGCGCCTTGACCTTGTCCACGCGCTGCTGCACGGCGAGGTATTCGAGGATGCGTTCCTTGACGCGGTCGAGTCCGTAGTGGTCCCTGTCGAGCACCTTCTCGGCTTCGACCAGGTCCTTGCTGACGCGCGATTTCTTCTTCCAGGGCAGGCCGATCAGCGTGTCGATGTAGTTGCGCACGACGGTCGCCTCAGCCGACATCGGCGACATCAGGCGCAGCTTCTTGAATTCGGACTGAGCCTTGGCGAGCGCCTCCTTGGGCATGCCGGCGGACTTGATCTTCTTGTCCATTTCCTCGAGGTCGGCGCCTTCCTCGCCCTCCCCAAGTTCTTTCTGGATCGCTTTGACCTGCTCGTTCAGGTAGTACTCGCGCTGGCTCTTTTCCATCTGGCGCTTGACGCGACCGCGGATGCGCTTTTCGACCTGCAGGATGTCGAGTTCGGCTTCGAGCTGGTTCAGCAGCTTCTCGAGACGCTCGCCGGTGTCGAACATTTCCAGCACGTCCTGCTTCTGCTCGAGCTTGAGCGGCAGGTGCGCGGCGATGGTGTCGGCCAGGCGGCCCGCTTCGTCGATGCCGGCCAGCGAGGTCAGGATCTCGGGCGGGATCTTCTTGTTCAGCTTAACGTACTGGTCGAACTGGGCAACGATGGCGCGGCGCATCGCCTCGACTTCGTTGGTATCGACCTCGCTCACCTGAACCGGCGACACCTTCGCCACGAACAGGTGGCGCAGGTCCTCGACCGAATCCACGCGGGCGCGGCGCACCCCTTCGACCAGCACCTTGATGGTGCCGTCGGGCAGCTTCAGCATCTGCAGAATGTTGGCGATGCAGCCGATGGAATAGAGGTCTTCGATCGAAGGCTCGTCCTTGGCCGCCGATTTCTGCGCGACGAGCAGGATGCTCTTGCCGGCTTCCATGGCGCTCTCGAGCGCCTTGATCGACTTTGGGCGCCCGACGAACAGCGGGATGACCATGTGAGGAAACACCACCACGTCGCGTAGCGGCAGCAGCGGCATTTCCAGTTGTTCGTTGGGGAGGTCAGCAGAACCCGACATTTTCATTTTCCTTAAGCGAAAGGTCACACCCATGTATGGGCGTGACCTGGAAATTCAAGCGACGGGTACGGCCGGCAGCAGAAAAACGCGTGCCTCAGTTGGCACCCGACACTTTCGGCTGCTCGGCGTAGATCAGCAGCGGCTTGCCGCCTTCCTCGATCGTCGCCTCGTCCACCACGACCTTGTCGACGCCGTTCAGGGTTGGCAGGTCGTACATGATGTCGAGCAGCGAAGCTTCGAGGATGGAGCGCAGGCCACGTGCCCCCGTCTTGCGCTTGATCGCCTTGCGTGCTACGGCGTGCAGCGCCGCCGGACGAATCTCGAGTTCGACGCCTTCCATCGAAAACAGTTTCTGGTATTGCTTGACCAGCGCGTTCTTGGGCTCGACCAGGATCTGGATCAGCGCGGCCTCGTCGAGTTCCTGCAGCGTGGCGACGACCGGCAGGCGGCCGATCAGTTCGGGGATGAGGCCGAACTTGATCAGATCCTCGGGTTCGACTTGGCGGAAAGTATCGGTGAGGTTCTTGCCTTCCTTGCTCTTCACCTCTGCGCCGAAACCGATGCCGACTTTTTCGGTGCGGTTGCGAATGACCTTTTCCAGGCCGTCGAAGGCGCCGCCGCAGATGAACAGCACGTTGGTGGTGTCGATCTGGATGAAATCCTGGTTGGGATGCTTGCGCCCGCCCTGCGGCGGAATCGAGGCCACCGTGCCTTCGACCAGCTTCAGCAGGGCCTGCTGCACGCCCTCGCCCGACACGTCGCGGGTGATCGAGGGGTTGTCGGCCTTGCGCGATATCTTGTCGATCTCGTCGATGTAGATGATGCCCTGCTGCGCCTTCTCCACATCGTAATCGCACTTTTGCAGCAGCTTCTGGATGATGTTCTCGACGTCCTCGCCGACGTAGCCGGCTTCGGTCAGCGTCGTCGCATCGGCCATCACGAAGGGCACGTTGAGCAGGCGCGCCAGCGTCTGCGCGAGCAGCGTCTTGCCCGAGCCGGTCGGCCCGATCAGCAGGATGTTGCTCTTGGCGAGCTCGACGTCGTCTTCCTTGGCCTCGATGTGGCGCAGGCGCTTGTAGTGGTTGTACACCGCCACTGCGAGATTGCGCTTGGCCTTTGCCTGGCCGATCACGTACTGATCGAGGATGTCGCAGATCTCGCGCGGCGTGGGCAGCGCGCCCTTGATGCTCTCCGGATCTGCGGCGCCAACGATCTCGTCACGGATGATGTCGTTGCACAGTTCGATGCATTCGTCGCAGATGAAGACCGAAGGGCCGGCGATCAGCTTGCGCACCTCGTGCTGGCTCTTGCCGCAGAAGGAGCAGTACAGCAGCTTGTCGCCGCCAGCCTTCTTGTCCGTCATGTGGGGGTCTCCTGAATCAGGTGTCGTCGCGGCTGGTCAGAATCCTGTCGACCAGGCCGTATTCGACCGCGGCCGCGGCAGACATGAAGTTGTCGCGGTCGGTGTCCTTCTCGATGCGCTCCAACGGCTGGCCGGTGTGCTTGGCCAGCATGTCGTTCAGGCGCGAGCGCAGGTAGAGGATTTCGCGGGCGTGGATCTCGATGTCCGAGGCCTGCCCCTGGAAGCCGCCCAGCGGCTGGTGGATCATGACGCGCGAGTTGGGCAGGATGAAACGCTTGCCCTTCTCGCCCGCAGCCAGCAGGAAGGCGCCCATGCTCGCCGCCTGGCCGATGCACAGCGTGCTGACGTTCGGCTTGATGAACTGCATGGTGTCGTAGATCGCCATGCCGGCGGTGACCGAGCCGCCGGGCGAGTTGATGTAGAAGGAGATGTCTTTGTCCGGATTCTCGGATTCGAGGAACAGCAACTGCGCGACGATCAGGTTGGCGGTCACGTCATTGACGGGGCCGACGAGGAACACCACCCGCTCCTTCAGAAGGCGCGAATAGATGTCGTAGGCGCGTTCGCCGCGACCGCTCTGTTCGACCACCATCGGAACCAGGCCGAGGCCGACCGGATTCCAGTCGCTGCTGTGCTGGGGTGTTCCTTGCATCATTCGTCAGACCCTTTGCGGACTCAGCCCGCGTTGCCCATCAGTTCGTCGAAAGTCACGTCCTTGTCGGTGGCCTGAGCCTTCTCGCTCACCCAGGCGACGACATTGTCTTCGATCACCACGGCCTCGGCCTGCGCCAGACGCTCGGGTTGAGCGTAATACCAGCGCACGAGTTCCGACGGGTCCTCGTAGCTCTGCGCCATTTCCTCGACCAGCGCGCGGATCTGCTCCGGCTTGGCCTGGAGTTCGTTGGCCTTGACCAGCTCGGCCATGATCAGGCCCAGGCGGACACGGCGCTCGGCCTGCTCGGCGAACCACGACGGATCGACCGGGATGTCCTTGGTCTTCATGCCGCGCATTTCGAGATCGCGGCGGGCGTTGTCGGCCAGTTGCTGCGATTCGGCCTGCACCAGCGCCTTCGGCACTTCGATCGGGGTGACGGCGATCAGCGCGTTCATCACCTGTTCCTTGACCTTGGCCTGGATGCGGCGCTTGACCTCGCGCTCGAGGTTGCCCTTGACCTCTTCGCGCAGCTTGGCCACATCGCCGTCGGCCACACCCAGCGAGCGCGCGAAGTCGGCGTCGATCTCGGGCAGCACCGGGCCTTCGACCTGCTTCACGGTGATCTCGAACTGGACGGTCTTGCCCGCCAGCTCGGTGGCATGGTAGTCGTCCGGGAAGGTCAGATCGAAGGTCTTGCCCTCGCCTGCCTTCAGCCCGGTGACCGCCGCCTCGAAGTCCTTCAGCATGGCGCCGGCGCCGATCACGAAAGGAAAGTCCTGGGCCTCGCCGCCTTCGAACACCTCGCCGTCCTTGCGGCCGGTGAAATCGATGGCGACACGGTCGCCCTCGGCCGCGGCACGGTCAGCCGCGGCAAAGGAGGTACGCTGCTTGCGCAGCACGTCGAGGGTTTTGTCGACTTCGGCATCGCCGACGGCCAGGGCCGGGCGTTCGATCTGCTGGCCGGCGAGTTCGCCGACGACCACTTCGGGATAGACCTCGAAGACAGCGCTGAACGCCAGCGTGCCTTCAGCAGCACCGTCCTTGGGTTCGATGCTCGGATAGCCCGCCACGCGCAGGTTCTGCTCGCGCACGGTGTCGCCGAAGGCCTTTTCGACCGCGGCACCGACCGCCTCGCCGCGCGCCTGGCCGCCATGCGTCTGGGCGACGATCTTCATCGGCACCTTGCCCGGGCGGAACCCCGGCATTTTCACCGTGCGCGCCATGCGCTTGAGGCGGGCATCCACCTCTTTCTCGATGTCCGCCAGCGAAACGGCGATGTCGATACGGCGCTCCAGCGCGCTCGGGCTAACCTGGTTCTGCTCCATTGAGTCGATCCTGAGAAGTCAAAAAAACCGTTCCCGCCGACGCGGGCACACCCCAAGAAGAGGCACGCGCACTCATCGTCAGCGTAAACGCGATGAACGAAAAGCGGGATTCTAGCACAGCCCCCGCGTCACACCCGGGGACTGAATCCGGCCGCGATCGAGGGCGCGGATACGCCGCGAAAAGGCGGATGCAGGCGCGGAACTCACACCACGGCCGGGCCTCTGATGCTACAGAGCCGGCGTCCTCGCATGGTGGCCGGAGCTCGCTGCAACGTGGCTGGATACGGGGCGCGCATGCCGGATATACGCCCCTCGCACCGATCGTAAGGGAGACTGCCATGTCCATCTTCAATGCTTACCAGGCCCGCTTCGAGGCGTCGCGCGAAGAGGAAATGTCGCTGCAGGAGTATCTCGAACTGTGCCGCAGCGACCGCATGGCCTACGCTTCGGCCGCGGAACGCATGCTGGCCGCGATCGGCGAACCGGAACTGGTCGACACCCGCCAGGACCCGCGCCGCTCGCGCATCTTTTCCAACAAGATCATCCGCCTCTACCCCGCCTTCCGTGACTTCTACGGCATGGAAGAAGCCATCGAGCAGATCGTGTCCTACTTCCGCCATGCGGCGCAGGGACTGGAGGAGAAGAAGCAGATCCTCTACCTGCTCGGCCCGGTGGGGGGCGGCAAGTCGTCCCTGGCGGAAAAGCTGAAATCGCTGATCGAGAAGATTCCGTTCTACGCAGTCAAGGGCTCGCCGGTACATGAATCGCCGCTCGGCCTGTTCGACGCCCAGGAGGACGGCCGCATCCTGGAAGACGACTTCCACATTCCGCGCCGCTACCTCGACACCATCATGAGCCCGTGGGCCGTGAAGCGCCTGCACGAATTCGGCGGCGACATCACCCGCTTCAGGGTCGTCAAGCTGATGCCTTCGGTGCTGCGCCAGGTGGCGATCGCCAAGACCGAGCCGGGCGACGAGAACAACCAGGACATTTCGTCCCTGGTCGGCAAGGTCGACATCCGCAAGCTCGAACAGTACTCGCAGGACGACCCCGACGCCTACAGCTATTCTGGCGGCCTGTGCCTGGCCAACCGCGGCCTGCTCGAATTCGTCGAAATGTTCAAGGCACCGATCAAGGTCCTGCACCCCCTGCTCACGGCCACGCAGGAAAGCAACTACAAGGGCACCGAGGGCTTCGGCGCGATTCCGTTCGATGGCATCGTGATGGCGCACTCGAACGAATCCGAATGGGTCGCGTTCAAGAACAACCGCAACAACGAGGCCTTCCTCGACCGCATCTACACGGTCAAGGTGCCCTACTGCCTGCGCGTGTCGGATGAAATCCGCATCTACGAAAAACTGCTCACTCACAGCTCCCTGTCCGAAGCGCCGTGCGCACCCGACACGCTGAAGATGATGGCGCAGTTCTCGGTGCTCTCGCGGCTGAAGGAGCCGGAGAACTCCAGCCTCTTCTCCAAGATGCGCGTCTATGACGGCGAGAACCTCAAGGACACCGACCCCAAGGCCAAGAGCTACCCCGAATACCGCGACTACGCCGGGGTCGACGAAGGCATGACCGGGCTTTCCACCCGCTTTGCCTTCAAGACACTGTCGAAGGTCTTCAACTTCGACCACCGCGAAGTCGCCGCCAACCCGGTGCATCTGATGTACGTGCTCGAGCAGCAGATCGAGGCCGAGCAGTTCCCGGCCGAGACCGAAGCCCGCTACATGGGCTACATCAAGGAATACCTGGCGCCGCGCTATGCCGAGTTCATTGGCAAGGAGATCCAGACCGCGTACCTCGAGAGCTATTCCGAATACGGCCAGAACATCTTCGACCGCTACGTGATCTACGCCGACTTCTGGATCCAGGACCAGGAATTCCGCGATCCGAACACCGGCGAGATCCTCGACCGCGCCGCGCTCAACGACGAACTCGAAAAGATCGAGAAGCCGGCCGGCATCAGCAACCCGAAGGATTTCCGCAACGAGGTGGTCAATTTCGTGCTGCGCGCCCGCGCCAAGCATGACGGCCGCAATCCGAGCTGGACGTCCTACGAGAAGCTGCGCGCGGTGATCGAGAAGAAGATGTTCTCCAACACCGAAGACCTGCTGCCGGTGATCAGCTTCAACGCCAAGGCCAGCGCCGACGAACAGAAGAAGCACCAGCAGTTCGTCGACCGCATGATCGAGAAGGGCTACACCGAGAAGCAGGTGCGCCTGCTGTGCGAGTGGTACCTGCGCGTGCGCAAGTCTTCATGAACCCGTGCGGATGAGGCGGGGGG
>NZ_AMXE01000101.1 GCF_000310205.1 Thauera linaloolentis 47Lol = DSM 12138
GACCGGCCGCACGCCGGCGCCGCCGGCCGGGCGCAGCCTGCGTTCGTGCGGCGCCTCGCGGGCGTGGGCGGCGGCGCCGCGCCCGGCCCAGATGCCCGAACTGATCGCCCACGAGGCATTGAAGGCGCCGCCGCCGGAGAGCCCGCCGCAGACCCGCTCGCGGGTGGCGGCGTCGCCGGCGGCATAGAGGCCGGGTACGCTGGTGGCGCAGTCGTCGCTGCTCAGGCGCAGGCCGCCGGTGCCGCGCAGCGTGCCTTCGTAGCGCAGCGTGAGCGGGAAGCGCTGGGTGAAGGGATCGATGCCGGCGCGCTCCAGCGGCAGGAAGAAGATCGCGTGGGCGCGGCGCAGGATGGCGCGTTTTTCCGGCGTGTCGGCGCGGTCCAGCATCGCATACACCGGCCCTTTGAGCAGCGCCTCGGCGAGGAAGTCGCGCGAGCGCGGCCCGCCGGACTGCAGCACCGTGCCGCTTTCGTCGGTGAAGGTGGCCCAGCCCAGCGTGCGGCCGCGGGTATTGGTGCCGAAGGCGGCGCTGGGCGCGTAGGCGCGGCTGAACTCCATGCCGGAGAGCTCGGCGCCGGTCTCCGCCGCCATCAGCAGGCCCTCGCCGGTGAGTACGTTGCAGCCCAGGCCCTTGCTGAGGAAGGCGCAGCCGCCGGTGGCGAGCACCACCGCGCCAGCGCGCACCTCCCAGTGGCTGCCGTCGAGGCGGTTGAGGCCGCGCGCGCCGCCGACGCCGTGCTCGTCGGCCAGCAGTTCCAGCGCCGGCGACTGGTCGAGGATGCGCACGCCGGCGCGATGCACCGCCTTGCGCATGATCTTGAGGTATTCCGGCCCCTGCAGGTGGTCGCGCAGCGGCACGCCGTGCTCGTCGCGGCGGAACGGGTAGCCCCAGGATTCCACCAGTTGCAGGCTGTCGTAGACCTGGTCCAGCACGCGGTGTATCCAGCGGGGCTCGGACAGGAAGCCGCCGCCTTCCATGCGTTTGCTCACCGCGGCATCACGCAGTGCGGCGTCCGGCGGCAGGTAGAGCAGGTTGGTGCCGCCCGGCGCGGTGGCGCCGCTGGAGCCGAGATAGCCCTTGTCTACGAGGATGACGCTGGCGCCGGCACTGGCCGCGCTCCATGCCGCCCAGGCGCCGGCCGGGCCGCCGCCGATGATCAGTACGTCCGCCTGCAGGCGGAGCCTGGCTTCGTTCTGCATATGTCCTGTCTTTCTCGCCGTTTCCGATGGTGCTCGGGTCATGCTCCTGAGAGCAGGATCAAAGCAAGATCCGTGCGGAGCGGCGTGCTGCTGGCGGAACGCGGGCTTTTCCGGCGATGGCGGGGGTGGAACGGCGGCTGGCGGCGGGGCGGCAGCGGCTCCGGGGCAGGCTCGCTGCCCGCGACGGAGCAGCGGGTGGCTCGCCCGCAGCAGGGTCTTGCGCTCTGCGCTCGATGGCCCGCCGGCGTGGCCGTTCAGTCGCAGGAAGCTGATAACCGTATGAATTTATATTCGTTAACTTTCTGCGGGCGGCGTAGAAGAATCGTTGGAAATCAGCTTCAAAGCTAAAGGTGGACAGCCCCGATGAACGTCAGCCAGTTGCGCTTGGTGCGGGAGACGATAAGGCAGCATTTCAATCTCTCCGAAGTCGCCAACAACCTTCTCATTTCGCAGCCGGGAGTGAGCCGCCAACTCAAGGAGCTGGAGGATGAACTGGGCGTGGAGATCTTCGAGCGCCGGGGCAAGCGGCTGGTGGGGCTGACGCCGCCGGGCGAGATGCTGCTGCCGGTGATCGACCGCATCCTGCTCGACGTGCGCAATCTCAAGCGCGTCGCCGGCCGTTTCGCGGTGGAGGATGCCGGCGAACTGAGCATCGCCACCACCCACACCCAGGCACGCTATCTGCTGCCCGACGTGCTGCAGGCTTTCCGCATGCGTTTCCCGCGCGTGCGGCTGGTGCTGCGCCAGGGGAGCCCGGAGCAGATCGCCGACTGGGTGGCGAACGGCGAGGTCGACATCGGCGTTTCGTCCGAGGCGCTGGACCGCCGCCGCGAACTGCAGACCTTTCCCGCGTGTACCTGGCGCCATTGCGTCGTGGTGCCGGCCGGGCACGAACTTGCCCACGGAAGCACCAGGCTGACGCTGCAGGCATTGTCGCGCCACCCCGTCGTGACCTACGACGAGGGCATGTCGGAGCGCAAGCACATCGATACCGCCTTCGCCGCGGCCCGCCTGCCGATCGAGGTGGCGCTGGCGGCGATCGATGCCGATGTGATCAAGACCTACGTCGAGGCCGGTTTCGGCGTCGGCATCCTGTCCAATCTGGCCTTCGACGCCCGGCGCGACAGCGAGCGCCTGGTATGCCTGGACGCATCCCATCTGTTCGGCGACACGGATTCCCTGGTGGCGGTGCGCAAGGGCGCCTACCTGCGCGAGTTCGCCCTGGAACTGGTCACCATGCTGGCGCTGGAGCAGTACGCCGATGCGGTCATGGAGGCGCTCCACCGCGAGCCGCCTCCGCCGGTGCGCAGCTGCTGCAAGCAGTCTTCCTGAGCGGTGCCTCTGTCCCGCGCGGGGAGGGTCTACTTGGTGGTGTAGCCGCCGTTGATCAGGATCGTCTGGCCGGTGATCCACCAGCCGTCGCTCACCAGATGGCGGATGAAGGGCACCACGTCTTCGATGTCGGTCAGGCCGGTCCTGGAAAACGGGGACAGCGCGGCGGCGGTCTTGTGGTAGGCCACCGCGTCGGCGCCTTCCTGGCCGTAGAAGAAGGGCGTATCCATCGGCCCCGGGCCCACCGCCGTCACCGAGATGCCGCGCGCCCCGAATTCCTTGGCCGCTGCGCGGGTGAAGTGTTCCACCGGCGCCTTGGTGCCGGCGTAGGAGGCGTAGAAGGGGGTGAAGGCGCCCAGCAGCGAGGTGACCAGGGTGCAGATCTTGCCGCCATCGTTTACGTGCCTGCCCGCTTCCTTGAGGAAGAAGAACGCGCTCTTGGCGTTGACCGCGCTCATCTCATCGTACTCGGCCTCGCTGATCTCCAGCATCGGTTTCTTGAGCACCTTGCCGACCGTATTGATGGCGATGTCGGGACGGCCGACCGCGGCCACGGTATCGGCGAACAGCTTCTCGACCGCCGGGGCGGTGCTCAGGTCGCCCTGCAGCGCCACGGCCCGGGCGCCGGCCTGCTCGATGGCGGCCACGGTGGCGTCGGCAGCGGCCCTGGAGGCGGTGCTGTTGTAGTGGACCGCAACCGCCCTGGCACCGTGGGCGGCCAGGTCGCGGGCGATCAGTCCGCCGAGGTTCTTGGCGCCGCCGGCGATAAGGACGACCTTGTCCTGGATACTGTGCTGAGACATGAAGCGCTCCTGCAGAGGTGAGGTTTTCATGACTGTATTTGTCGATGGATCGACAATAAACAGAGAATCCGTATCTACACTGGACATCATTCGCTACCAATAACGGCATGGACCGCATCGACCAATTCCGTATCTTCATCCGGGTCGCGCATAGCGGCGGCTTCACCGTGGCAGCCGACCAGCTCGGCCTACCGCGCCCAACTGTGTCGCTGGCGATCCAGCAACTGGAGGCACGCCTGGGTACGCGGCTGTTCAACCGCACGACGCGGCGAGTCGGCCTGACCCAGGACGGCGAGGCCTTGCTGGAGCGCGCCATTGCCCTCGTCGCCGACAGCGAGGAACTGGAACAGCAATTCCGGCTGCCGGCCAAGGCGCTGACCGGCCGGCTGCGCGTGGACATGCCCAGCCGCATCGCGCGCCGGCAGGTCGCGCCGGCGTTGCCGGACTTTTTCGCGCGTTACCCCGGCATCCAGGTGGATCTGGGCTCCAGCGACCGTGCCATCGACCTGGTGCACGAGGGGATCGACTGCGCCCTGCGTATCGGCGAGGTGCCGTCCAGCAGCCTGGTGGCACGGCCTTTGGGCGCGCTGCGGCTCGTCAATTGCGCCAGTCCCGCCTATCTGGCGCGCCACGGCATGCCGCAGGCGCCTGCCGATCTGTCACGCCATCTGGCGGTGAACTATGCGTCGCCGTCCAGCGGACGGGGCGTGCCCTGGGAATGGACGGAGAACGGCCGGCTGCAGACGCTGGCGATGAAGGCGCAGGTCTCGGTCAATAACGTCGAAACCTACCTTGCCTGCTGCCTGGCCGGCATGGGCCTGATCCAGATCCCGGCTTTCGATGTGCGCGAACACCTGGAAGCGGGCGAACTGGTGGAAGTGCTGCAGGCCTGGCCGGCACCGTCGATGCCGGCGCGGATGATCTATCCCCACCGCCGCCATCTCTCGCGCCGCGTACAGGCTTTCAGTGTCTGGCTGGCCGGGATTCTGTCTCCCTTTCTCGAGGCTGCGCCGCCACGGGCCGCCACCGGCACGTTCTCGGCGCCATCCGGCGCGGATGCCCGGGCCCGCTGCGGCAACGGGCCGGATCGAGCGGGCAAGGTCCGGTGAGCGGTGTTCAGGCGTGCGGCTTCGAGGCTGGACGATCCGCGTGCGCGCCAGGCGTCATTCGCCGAATTCCAGCGCGCTGCGCGGCGCGTCGGGCAACTGCGCATCCAGCGACGCGCGGTATTTCACGCAGCCACGCATGAACTGCGGCCAGTCGGGCACCACGGGCGGGCGCGAGGCCTGTTCCGGCAGCAGGGCCCACAGGTGAGGGTGATACCAGCACAGGTCATGGCCCGAGGTGTCGCGGTGGGCGCGGATGCCGGCGCGCAGTTTCCTGATTTCGTCGATGAGCTGTGCTGTGCTCATGGTGTCGAGATCGCTGTCGAGAGGTGTCGTCATGCCATTTCCTGCCTGGATCCACGGGGCGCGTCCATTGTATCGCCGCCGCCGTACCCGGCCCGAGTCCGTGGCAGCGTTTCTGAACCGCTTGCCCAAATGGGATCCTGCGTCACGCGGCACCATCGACTTGCCGGTGCAATGGCGGGGATGGCTTGACCTTTGCGCCGCTTCTTTCTAATCTACACCTGACGTCAGGTTTATTGAGCCAGCCATGTTACCTCTCATGCAGATCGGCGAGCTGTCCGAACGTGCCGGTGTCAGCCATCGCACCATCCATTACTACGAGCGCCTGGGATTGCTGCAGCCGGCCGAGCGTGAAGGGGCTGGCTATCGCTATTACGACGAAATGGCCTTGAAGCGGCTGGAGAAGATTGCCGCGCTCAAGCGGCTGGGGCTGAGCCTGGACGAGATCGCGATGGTAATCGATCTTTACTTCAAGGATGCGACCGGCATCGAAGGCAAGGAGAAGGTGCTGGAGATCCTTCGAGGCCAGCTTGCCAGGGCAGATGCCCAACTCGTGGAACTGCAGGCGTTCAAGCGCGATCTGGAGGCCAACATCGAGCGCATGCAGTACCTGATCGCCGAAGCCCGGCAAGGATGAGACAACAGGAGAGTGCTCGACATGCGCCTTAAATCTACACTTGACGTCAAGTTAACTTCAGGTGGGCTGAATCGGCTCTGGAACCCGCCGTCCCGCCCGGCTTCCAGTCCTCGATGCTGCCGCTCATCCGTGGCGTGCGTGACCGCTACATCGATGTCGGGCGGCCGCCGGCCAGTGCCCTGATCGGCGTCGACGCCTTGTTTCACCCCGACGTGCTGGTCGAGGTGGATGCCGTGGCGGTGCTGCCGCCGACGCCCTGAGTCCGTGCTGTCTTTCCACCCTTTTGCCGGTGTCGGGCGATACCGTCGTCGCGGACCTTTGCCGCGTTCATTTCACAGCCGGCCGGTCCGGGCATTTCAGCTCCGGCTCGGCCATCTAGACAGGAGAGCACCAACATGGCCGGAACCCATCGAACCCCGCTCCGATATCTTGCGGGCCTTGCCGGAGGTACGAAATGAACAGGAGAGAACTGCTCAAGTCGTCCGCACTGGCTGCGCTGTCGCTTGCGTCCGGCGTGGCTGCCGCCGCCACTCCGGCTGCGGTCGGAAGGCTCGATCTGGCACGCAGTGCCTTCGTATTCATTGAGTTCCAGAACGAGTGGCTGGACCCCGCCGGACCGCTCAACCGCCTGATGAAGGATCGGGCGTTGTTCGAGTCTGCCGTAAGCAATTCGGCCGCCATCCTCGCCCGCGCCAGAGAGGCGAGCGCCAACATCGTGCATGCTGGCCTGACGCTGGCTGGGGATCCCGACTACCTCGTCTTTGCCGGGGGGCGGGGCAAGTCCGGATTGAAGGGCGCAATCCCCGGTGCAGGAACCTGGATCGGCCAGGATCGGGTACGTTTCCCCGAGCCCTTCACGCCGCGCCGGGGAGAGTTCGTCGTCGCGGGGCGCTCCGGGGCAAGCGTCATCACCAATTCGAACCTGGATCCCTACCTGCGCAACAACCGTGTCGACCACCTGTACCTGATGGGTTTCGCGCTGCATGTCTGCGTCGAATCGACATTGCGGCACGCGCACGACCTTGGCTATGAAGTCACCGTCGTCAGCGATGCGGCCCCGGCGTTCACGGCGCAGCAGCAGGAACATGTCATCGAGCACGTGATCCACCATTTTGGCCGCAGCGTGACCACGGCAGAACTGCTCGCGGGACTGGCCGGCGAGAGATCTCCCGCCTGAGGCCCGGTGGGCCTCAGGTTTCGATCCCCAGGGTGTACACAGCGTAGAACGGCACGCTCGTGACTGCCTTGAACACAGGCTGCATCAGCTTGTAGAACAGGTTGTAGCCGCCCATCACCTGATGGTCAGCACGCAGCGTCAGCCGGGGGTGCGGGCGCGTCAAGTCGGCCAGCCGGCGTGGGCCCCAGTGGAATTCGGCGCCGGTGTGCTTGACCGAGGTGTGCCGCTTGGCGCGGCCGACCGCCAGCCAGCACATCACGTCGAAGGTGAACACGGAGCCGGCGGGTGCGCGTTCGCCGAAGGTGGCCAGTACCGCATCCACCGTGGCCGGCTCCAGGTACATGAAGACGCCTTCGCTCATCAGGAAGACTGGTTCCGCTTGCCGGCTGGCCGGTAGCCCCAGTTCGTCCCACCAGCGCGGATCGGCTAGGTCCAGTTGCGCCAGCGTGTGGCGCTCGTGCCGCGGAGGCATGATCTCGCGCCGGATGGACAGGACTTCCGGCAGGTCGGCATCGGTCATGCGCATGCGGCCGTTGTCGAGCCATTGCAGATAGTCGCTCAGGCCGCAGCCCAGGTTGACGACGTGCGCCGCGGGCGTGTGGGCGATGAATGCCTGCGCCTGTTCGCGGAAGCGGCGGGTGCGCGCCAGCGTGCCATAGATGCTCTGGCGGTCGTGCAGCCACTGCCGGCCGTCGTCGCCCATGTGGCGCAGCGCGCCTGCGGCATAGCGGTCGTCGACGGCCATGTGGGGAAACAAGGTGCCACCCAGCGCGCGCGCAGCCAGCGGAATGCACAGTGTCGAGGGGACTGCCGGGAGGATGGGAGGCTTTTCGGTCATGCGAGTCGGGCCTTCTGTCTGGCGTGGTGGGGAGCCCACGTGCGCGGGGACGATGAGCGGGTGTCCGGACGCGATGGCGCCTATCCGACGATACATCATATGGTATCGATTCTCATTTCTTCTTCATCGGCCTCGCGAGCGTACCCCGTGGGGAGTGGACTACCGGCTCGGGGGACGTGATAGACTCGCCGCGTCATGAGGCTGCTGCGGGGCGTCCGCATCCGCATGCATCTTCCGGGTAGCTGAACTTCGATCTGCCAATGAACCGTACTGCTCCGATCAATGTTGCTCAGTGGTGGCGCTTCCAGTAGGAAGCGGCACGTCGTTGCGGTTTAGAACCGCGCCTTGCCGCCGTTACGGTGGGCAGGGTTCAGCAGACGGCTCTCCGGCACGGCGGCTCCAGAAAACTCAGGAGATTGCCGATGCCCTTAGAATTCCCCTTCGAATGCGGCGCCGAACGGCGCATGGCGGCTGCGCTGCGCGCCTTCCGCGCATCCGCCCGGCGCGTGCCAGGGTCGATTTCCGTATCCGCGCCGCCTTTTCAGGCGAGGCCGGCGGCCATTTCGCGTGAATTCCGTTCCAATAAGCCATACGGCCGTGCGAGTAGCGAGCGGCAGCGATCCGCCGCTACGCCTCGTGGATCAAGAGGTTGATATGTCAAGACTATTGATGATCGACAACTACGACAGCTTCACCTACAACCTCGTGCAGTATTTCGGCGAGCTCGGTGCCGAGGTCAAGGTGTTCCGCAACGACGAGATCACGCTCGAGCAGATCGCGGCGATGCGGCCCGACCGGCTCGTGATCTCGCCCGGGCCGTGCTCGCCGGCCGAGGCCGGCATCTCGGTGCCGGCGATCGAGGCGTTCGCCGGCAAGCTGCCCATCCTCGGCGTCTGCCTCGGCCACCAGAGCATCGGCGCCGCTTTCGGCGGGCGCGTGGTGCATGCGCAAAAGCTCATGCACGGCAAGACCTCGCTGGTGCGGCACAAGGGCATCGGCGTGTTCCGCGGCCTGCCCGATCCGCTGACCTGCACGCGCTACCATTCGCTCGCGATTGAACGCGGCAGCCTGCCCGACTGTCTGGAAGTCACCGCCTGGACCGACGACGGCGAGATCATGGGGGTGCGCCACAAGACGCTCGATGTCGAAGGCGTGCAGTTCCACCCCGAATCGATCCTGACCGAATGCGGCCACGATTTGCTGCGCAACTTCCTCGACCGCAGCGCGCCCCTGCCTGCCGCCGCCTGATGCCTGACGAAACGATGCCAAACACGATCACTCCCCAGCAAGCCCTGCAACGCACGATCGAGCACCGCGAGATCTTCTTCGACGAGATGCTGTCGCTGATGCGCCAGATCATGGCCGGCGAAGTGTCGCCGGTCATGACCGCCGCCATCCTCACCGGCCTGCGCGTCAAGAAGGAGACCATCGGCGAGATCGCCGCGGCCGCCATGGTCATGCGCGAGATGTCGACCAAGGTCGAGGTCGCGCCGCCGCACGCGCACTTCCTCGACGTGGTCGGCACCGGCGGCGACGGCGCCAACACCTTCAACATTTCCACCACCACCATCTTCGTCGCGGCGGCGGCGGGGGCTCGCGTGGCCAAGCACGGCGGACGCGGCGTGTCGTCCAAGTCCGGCGCAGCCGACGTCATCGAGGCCCTCGGCGTCAATCTCGACCTCACGCCCGCCCAGGTCGCCGAGTGCATCGAGGTGACCGGCATCGGCTTCATGTACGCGCCGGCCCACCACAGCGCGATGAAGAACGTCGCCCCGGTGCGGCGCGAGATGGGCGTGCGCACGCTGTTCAACATCCTCGGCCCGCTGACCAACCCCGCGGGGGCGCCCAACACCCTGATGGGGGTGTTCCACCCGGACCTCGTCGGCATCCAGGCGCGCGTCATGGAGCGCCTCGGCGCCAATCACGTGCTGGTCGTGCACGGTATGGACGGCATGGACGAAGTCAGCCTCGGCGGCGCGACCCTGGTGGGCGAACTGAAGGACGGCAAGGTCAGCGAGTACCAGATCCACCCCGAGGACTTCGGCATTCCGATGGCCAGCAGCCGCAACCTGCGCGTCGAGGATGCCGCCGAGTCGCGCGAGGTGTTGCTGGGCGTGCTGGACAACCGCCCCGGCCCGGCGCGCGACATCGTCGCCTTCAACGCGGGCGTGGCGCTGTACACCGCCAACCTGGCGGATTCGATCGGCGCCGGCATCGAGCGTGCGCGCGACGTCATCGCCAGCGGCGCGGCGCGTGCCAGGCTGGACGCCTTCGTGCGCTTCACCCAGCAGTTCCGGAGCGCACAATGACCGACATCCTGAAAAAGATCTGCGCGGTCAAGGCCGACGAGGTCGCCGTTGCCCGCGCGGCCAGGCCGCTGGCCGCCGTCCGCGCCGAGGCGGAAGCAGAGCCCGCCGCGCGCGACTTCGTCGGCGCCATCCGCGCCCGCCATGCGGCCGGCCGGCCGGCGGTGATCGCCGAAATCAAGAAGGCCAGCCCGTCCAAGGGGGTGATCTGCGCCGATTTCCGCCCCGCCGACATCGCCCGCTCCTACGCGCAGGCCGGTGCGGCCTGCCTGTCGGTGCTGACCGACCGCCCCTTCTTCCAGGGTGCGCCCGAATACCTGCAGGCCGCCCGCGCCGCCTGCGCGCTGCCTGCGCTGCGCAAGGACTTTCTCGTCGATCCTTACCAGGTGTTCGAGGCCCGCGCGATGGGGGCCGACGCCATCCTGCTGATCGCCGCCTGCCTGGACCTCACGCAGATGCGCGACATGGAGCAGATTGCCGGCGCGCTCGGCATGGCGGTGCTGGTCGAAGTGCACGATGCGGACGAACTGGAGCGCGCGCTGCAACTGCAGACGCCGCTGGTCGGCATCAACAACCGCAACCTGCGCAGCTTCGAGGTCTCGCTGCAGACCACCCTCGACCTGCTGCCGCGCATCGCCGATGCCGCAGCCGGGCGCATCGTCGTCACCGAGTCGGGCATTCTCAAGCCCGATGACGTGGCGCTGATGCGGGCCAATGCCGTGCAAACCTTCCTCGTCGGCGAAGCCTTCATGCGCGTCGACGAGCCCGGCGAGGGCTTGCGCGCCCTGTTCGGCTAGGCCGGTAGGCCGCCGGCCGGTGCACCGCCCGGCCGGCGGCTGCGGATCGATGGAACAATACGCCCCCGGGAAACCATCCGCCTGAAAGTCCATGGATAAACCAGAACCGTCGTCGCCCAACGTGCAGCCGGCCCCGCCCCGGGCGTCTCCGGCTGGCGGCCGGCGCGGCGTGCGCGTCTGGCTGGCGGGCGCCGCCCTCGCCATCGGTGTGCCGCTGG
>NZ_AMXE01000102.1 GCF_000310205.1 Thauera linaloolentis 47Lol = DSM 12138
GCCGTCGCCCGGCGCGTGCGCGGCGGGTGCTGCCGCCGTCCGGGCCCGGGCCTCGTACAGCGCGGCGCGCAGCGTGCGCGGCAGCACCGGCTTGACCAGGGTGGCATCGATCCCGGCCGATTGCAGCGCCCGTTCCACGCTGGCATAGCCGGTGTTGCTCACTTGCAGCATGAGCTTCGGAAAGGGCGTGGCCGCGGCGGCGAAGGCATCGCCGAGCTGCGTGCGAAGCCGCCGGGCCAGCACAAGCCCCTCGGTGCCGGCGATGCGCCAGTCCAGCAGCACGACGTCGAAGGCGTCGCCGGCTTCGAGCCCTTCCCGCACCAGGGCGGGGACTTGCGCCGCATCTGGGCAGGCGGCCACGCGCATCCCCAGCCGCGCGCACAGCGCCGACAGCACCCGGCGGCTGGCGGGGCGCTCGGCCACCACCAGGGCGTGCCGGAAGCCCGGCGCAGGTTCGGGTGCGGCGGATCCGGCGTCCGGGGCGATCGGCAGGTCCACATCGACATGGAAGTGCGCGCCCGCGCCGGGCGCCGACTCCACGCCGATGCGCCCGCCCATCATGCGCGCCAGTTGCGCGCAGATCGACAGCCCCAGGCCGGTGCCGCCGAAACGCCGGGTGACGGAATCGTCGCCCTGCGAGAAGGGCTGGAACAGCATCGCCTGCTGGGCCGGGGCAATGCCCATGCCGGTGTCGTGCACGCTCAGGCGCAAGGCCGCGCTGCCGGCGGCGGCATCGGCGTCGTCGGCAGCGTGCAGGCTGGCCTGCAGCAGCACTTCGCCGCGCTCGGTGAATTTCACCGCGTTGCCCAGCAGGTTGATCAGGATCTGCCGCAGGCGCAGCGGGTCGCCGACCAGTTGTGTCGGCACGTCCTCGTCGAGCAGCAACAGCAGTTCGATGTTCTTTTCTTCGGCCCTCAGCGCCACCACGCTCAGCGCCTGTTCGCACAAGCCCGGCAGGTCGAAGGGAATCGACTCCAGCGGCAGCTTGCCGGCCTCGATGCGCGAATAGTCGAGCACGTCGTTGATGACGCCCAGCAGGGCTTCGGACGAGGCCAGCATCTTGTCGAGTTGGTCGCCCTGCTGGCGCGTCAGGGGCGAGCGGCGCAGCAGGCCGCCGAGCCCGATGATGGCATTCATGGGGGTGCGGATCTCGTGGCTCATCCGCGCCAGGAAACCCGATTTCGCCTGGTTGGCGCGATGAGTCTCGGCCATGGCGGACGCCAGCGCCTGGGTGCGCTGCGCTACCAGTTGCTCGAGATTGTCGCGGTAGGCGGCGAGTTCGGCGTCGCGCGCCTGGACGGTGTCGATCAGTTCGTTCAGGCCCCGCCCCAGGGCGGCGATCTCGGTGCCGCCACCCGGCTGCGCGCGCGCCTCGAGGTCCGGATTGTCCGTCAGCCGGCGCACCAGGTCGCGCAGCGCATGCACCGGGGCCAGCAGCCGGCGCATCGCGCGCGACATCGATGCCAGCGATGCGCCCAGCACCAGCAGCAGGACCGCGGTGGCTTCCAGCACCGAGCGCCGGAAGACCTGGTTCAGGTGTTCCAGCGAGGCAACGACTTCGAGGCGGGCGGCCAGTTGCTGCCCTTCGAGCACGGGGGCCCAGACGGTCAGCGTGTCGTTGCTGAAGCGGTGTCCCGACGAGCCGTCTGGCGCGCCGGCGGACGCGCCGGGCGCGTGGCCATCCCGCCGATAGGCGGCCAGCAGGCTGTGGTCGGGGAGCACGATGCGGGCCTCGAGGATCAACGGACTGGCGGACAAGGCCTGCAGCAGTTGATCGGCCTCGCGGCGGTCCGAGAAGGCGACGGCCGCACGGCTGTTGCTGGCGATCAGTGCAGCCTGCGCCGACAGCGATGCCACTGATTCGGCCCGCAGCAGGCGCTGCTGCTGCAGGGACATCAGCGCGAACACCAGCAGGGTCGCCACCACCAGCGCCGCCGCGCCGAGCAGGTTGAGGCGTCCGCCCAGCGTGGCCGGCAGGCGTGCCCTCAGGCGCGTGGCGCAGTATCGCAGGGCCGTGCGCATCGTCTAGTCCTCCACCGTGCGGGCCAGCCGCAGCAACTGGGCGCTGAACGTGACGCCCCGTTCGCGCGCTGCGCGCCGGTTGATCACGATGTCGATTCCCTTGCCCTCGGTGCGGACGACCAGTTCCACCATGCCGCCGGCGCGTGCGAAGCCTTCGATGTCGGACACCGTCACCTGCGGGCGTGTTGCCAGCAGCGGCAGCAGCGCATCCAGGCGCGGCCGCTCGGACGATCCGACGAACACCATGTCGCAGGAGGCCGCCAGGGCCGCATCGTCGAGGTAGCGCACGCTGATCGTGCGTCCGTCGGCGATGGACCGCTGCAATTGTGCCAGCGCGTCCTCGAGCCCGCTGCGTCCCAGTTGGCACAGCAGCAGCGATTCCGCCCGTTCCAGCGGCGGTTCGTAGATGAACAGCGGGAGCTTGAACAGCAGGACCGCCTTGAGCGCCTGTTCCGAGGCCGCCTGCGGTACGGGCTGAGCCTGCACCGCCGCCAGGCCGCAGAGCAGCCCCGCAAGCAGTCCCGCCAATGTGCGCGGGCACGTGCGCCGCATTTAGAAACGGTACTCCAGCGTCGCCATCCAGCTGCGGGGCTGCTGAGGCATGTCCACCAGCGTGCCGCTGGCCGCGCCGTGGGCGACGTGGTAGCGCCTGTCGAACAGGTTGTCCACATCCAGCCACAGCGTGGCGCGTCCGCCCAGCAGGCGGTGCCAGCCCACATGCAGGCTGGCGACCCAGTAGGCGTCGGTTTCCAGGCGCCGGCCCGGCCGCGCGGGGTCCTTGCGCCCGGTCGTCGTGTCGCCGACCCAGGTCAGGCGCGGTGTGATGGTCAGCGTCTCGCCGTAGCGCCAGGTGCTGCCCAGCTTGAGTTTGTGCGTTGCGACGTAGGGCAGGTCCCAGTCGCGCGCGTCCCTGCCTTCCTGGATGTCGCCGCGGATGAGGCTCAGGCTTCCCCAGACCTCGCCGCGCCATGCACCCGCGGCTTGGAACTGCCACTGGCCGATGAGATCGAGCCCGGTGTGGTGCTCTTCGCCGGCGTTGCCCTTGGCGGTGGTGCCGCTCAGCACGGCACCGGGGATGTACTGCGTCGGCACCGCCTCGTCGAGCGTGGTGATCAGGTTCTTCATGTGGCTGCGGTACAGGTGGGCGACCAGGTTCAGCGAGGGGCGGGGGCGCCAGTCCCAGGTCAGGCTGAGGGTGCGGGCGTGTTCGGCTTCGAGCCGTTCGTTGGGCGCGCGAAAGCCCTCGCCGAGGTAGCGGCCGGCCTCGTCCTTGGCGCCGCTGAATGCGCCGTATGCCGACAGCGATTCGTCGGGGGACGGTGCGCGGAAGGCCTCGCCGTAGGCTAGCTTGAAGACGTGCTGCTCCAACGGCCGCCATACCGCGCCCAGGCGCGGGTTGAGGCTGCTGCCATAGCCCGAATGGCGGTCGTGGCGCACGCCGATCATGGTCGTAAACTGCGGGGTCCAGCCCGCTTGCCACTGCGCGTAGCCGAACACGTTGTGGTAGGTGGCGGACGGGATATGGATCGGCAGGTCGGTGTTGGCATAGGTCAGGCCCTGTCCGTGCGCGCCCAGCGACCGCCGGTAGGGGCGCGGCAGGTTCGGCGTCAGGATGGCCTCGTAGTCCTGGTAGCCCACGCCGATCTGCACGTCGTGCCGTTCGCTGGCCCGCCAGTGCAGCGACTGTTCGATGCCTCTGCGCGTCGTCTTGGCGTAGGTGTAGCCCCGTTCCCTGAAGCCGGTGTAGATGTTCAGGTAGTTGGATTCGGGGTCGAGCTCCTGGCGTGCATAGTCGACCAGCAGGCTGGCGTCCATGTCCTGCCCGAGGGAGAACTTCGTCCGCGCATACAGGGTCTCCGCCGTCGTCTCCCAGCGCGCGTCGCGGTCGTACAGGGCGATGTCGGTGCGGTCGCCGGTACTGGTCGGCTGGCCGAAGCCGTTGCGGTAGTAGCCCAGCGTCAAATGCTCGGTGATGTCGGCGCGGGCGAACAGGCTGTGGCTCTCGATGCCGTCGACGTAGCGCCGGCGGGAGCCGGCCGGCGTGACGAGCCGGCCGTCGAAGTCCTTTGCGTCGGCCAGCGGATAGTCGTCGGGATAGTAGCGGTCGAGTGGTGCGCGGTCGCTGCGCTGCACGTGTCCGCCCACGGTGATCCGCGCTGCGGCCGGCTGCGTGCGCACCAGGAACTGCGCTTCGCGGCTGTCGAAGCGCCCGCCGCCCACCGACACCCAACCGCCGCTGGGCTGATCCTGCCCGTCGGTGATGATGTTGACGACGCCTGCCACCGCATCGGCGCCATACAGCGCCGCGGCCGGGCCATACACCACTTCGACCTGGCGGGCCATGAACAGAGAGAAGTTGTGGGCCACGGCGATCTTGCCGCCGGCCGGATCGTCGATCCGCACGCCGTCGAGCATGATCAGCAGCTTGTTGTTGCTGTTGAAGCCCTGCACGCTGAAATTGTTGAAGATCGAGGACCGGCTGCCCGGCATGAAGTCGACGCCGGGCAGGTCGCTTAGCAGCTCGCCCAGGTTGCGGTAGCGCCGCGCCTGGATCTGCTCGCGGGTGATGACCAGCACATGCGCGGGCGTGTCGTCGCGCCGCTCGATGCGGCGGGAGGCGGTGATGATCGGTGTCCGGATCAGCTCCTCCAGCGACAGCGGCAGCAGGCGCAGCACGTCCTCCGCCGCGCTTGCCGGCAGTGGAACCCAGCACGACGCCACGATTCCCGCCACGCAAACGGCACGGCGTTGCGGCCGGCATCCGAGCACTGCCTGTGTCATTTCTTACCCTTGGTCCGCTTACGTAAACTAAAACGCGGCAGATGATCCCAT
This sequence comes from Thauera linaloolentis 47Lol = DSM 12138, assembly GCF_000310205.1. Lineage (GTDB taxonomy): Bacteria > Pseudomonadota > Gammaproteobacteria > Burkholderiales > Rhodocyclaceae > Thauera > Thauera linaloolentis. The sequence goes on from NZ_AMXE01000102.1 coordinate 4,855, forward strand.
AAGAATCCCTGCATGCGATGGGGAGATGCCGCAAGCTCGCCACAAGCTGTTGGAAATCATGCAAAAGATCACGCGTCCGAGGCCTTGCGGATGGCCGCGCACGCTGTCCGCGCAGCGCTTGCGGCCTGCGCGGATGCCATGCCTCGCCCGACGCCGCCGCGCTGCTGGCCGGAAATGCGGGCTAAAATCACAAGCTGTCCACAGCCATGATGCCGAGTTTCGCCATGCCCGCTTCCACCAAGATCCACATCGACGACGTCCGTATCCAGGAGATCAAGGAACTCGTGCCGCCGGCGCACGTGCTGCGCGAGTTTCCGGCGACCGCGAAGTCGGCGGCGGTCGCCTTCGAGGCGCGCCAGTCCATCCACCGCATCCTGTTCGGCGCCGACGACCGCCTGCTGGTCGTGATCGGTCCGTGTTCGATCCACGACACCGATGCGGCGATGGAGTACGCCAGCAGGCTCGAAGCCGAGGCCGGGCGCCTGAAGGACGACCTGCTCATCGTCATGCGCGTCTATTTCGAGAAGCCGCGCACCACGGTCGGCTGGAAAGGGCTGATCAACGATCCCGGCCTCGACAACAGCTACCGCATCAACGACGGCGTGCGCCTGGCGCGCAAGCTGCTGTGGCAGATCAACGAACTCGGCCTGCCGGCCGCCACCGAATTCCTCGACATGATCACGCCGCAGTACATCGCCGACCTGATCTCGTGGGGCGCGATCGGCGCGCGCACCACCGAAAGCCAGGTGCACCGCGAACTCGCGTCCGGCCTGTCGTGTCCGGTCGGCTTCAAGAACGGTACCGACGGCAATGTCCGCATCGCCGTCGATGCGATCAAGGCCGCGCAGTCGCCGCACCACTTCCTGTCGGTGACCAAGGCCGGCCATTCGGCCATCGTCACCACCCGCGGCAACGAGGACTGCCACGTCATCCTGCGCGGCGGCAAGGCACCCAACTACGACGCCGCCAGCGTCGATACCGCCTGCAAGGAACTGGCCGCCAGCGGCGTGCAGGGCAAGGTCATGATCGACTTCTCGCACGCCAACAGCCGCAAGCAGCACCGCCTGCAGATCGAGGTCGCGGACGACGTCGCCCGCCAGCTTTCGGCGGGCGAGGACCGCATCATCGGTGTGATGGTCGAGTCCCACCTCGTCGAGGGGCGGCAGGACCTGGTGCCGGGCAAGGCGCTCGAATACGGCAAGAGCGTCACCGACGCCTGCATCGGCTGGGAGGACAGCCTGCGGGTGCTCGACACCCTCGCCGAGGGCGTGCGCCAGCGCCGCATCAAGCGTGCCACGCAGTACGAATGAGCCGGACGGGCGGGCCGGCGAACGAACGAGTGAACGAAGGAGGCTGCCGATGCATTTGAAGGATTCCGCGCTGTTGCGCACGCACGCCTATATCGATGGCGCCTGGAGCGAAGCGGCCGATGGCGCCCGCTTCGACGTGACCAACCCGGCGGACGGCAGCGTGCTGGCGAGCGTCCCCGACATGGGGCGTGCCGAAACCCGGCGCGCGATCGAGGCCGCGGCGGCGGCCCTGCCGGCATGGCAGGCGCGTACCGCCAAGGAGCGCGCCGCCGTGCTGCGCAAATGGTTCGAGCTGATCCTCGCGCACCAGGAAGATTTCGCCGTGCTGATGAGCGCGGAGCAGGGCAAGCCGCTGGCCGAAGCGCGCGGCGAGGTGGCCTATGGCGCATCCTTCATCGAGTGGTTCGCCGAGGAAGGCAAGCGCATCTATGGCGATGTGATTCCCGCCCACGGCGCGGACAAGCGCATCGTCGTGCTCAAGCAGCCGATCGGCGTGGTGGCGGCGATCACGCCGTGGAACTTCCCCGTCGCCATGATCACGCGCAAGGCCGGGCCGGCGCTGGCCGCCGGCTGCACGATGGTGCTCAAGCCGGCCGAGGACACGCCGCTGTGCGCGCTGGCGCTGGCCGAGCTGGGCGCGCGCGCCGGCCTGCCGCAGGGCGTGCTCAACATCGTCACCACGATGCAGGCCGCCGAGGTCGGCGGCGAACTGACCGCCAACCCGCTGGTGCGCAAGCTGTCCTTCACCGGCTCGACCGGGGTCGGCAAGCTGCTGATGCGCCAGTCAGCCGACACGGTGAAAAAGGTATCGCTGGAGCTGGGCGGCAACGCCCCCTTCATCGTCTTCGACGACGCCGACCTCGATGCCGCGGTCGCCGGGGCGATGGCCTCGAAGTACCGCAACGCCGGCCAGACCTGCGTATGCGCCAACCGCCTGCTCGTGCAGGACGGCATCTACGACGCCTTTGCCGCGAAGCTGGCCGAGGCGGTGTCGAAGCTGAAGGTCGGCCCCGGCCTGTCCGGCGACACGCAGCTCGGCCCCCTGATCAACGAAGACGCCGTCGCCAAGGTCGAGACCCTGCTCGCCGACGCGCTGGACAAGGGCGCGAAGCTCGTATGCGGCGGCAAGCGCCATGCGCAAGGGCCGAATTTCTTCGAACCCACCATCGTCACCGGGGTGACGCCGGCGATGCGGGTGGCGCGCGAGGAAATCTTCGGGCCGGTGGCGCCGCTGTTCCGCTTCCACACCGAAGAAGACGCGATCCGCATGGCCAACGACACCGAGTTCGGCCTCGCCGCGTATTTCTACGCGCGCGACATCGCCCGCGTGTGGCGCGTGGCCGAAAGGCTGGAGTACGGCATCGTCGGCATCAACGAAGGCATCATCTCGACCGAGGTCGCGCCCTTCGGCGGCATCAAGGAATCCGGCATCGGCCGCGAGGGCTCGCGCTACGGCATCGACGATTTCGTCGAGATCAAGTACCTGTGCCTGGGCGGCATCCGCTGACTCATCCGCCGCGGCTGTCCGGCGCGGCCTGCTCGATGGTCCGCACGAGGGTGTGCAGGGCCTGATGGGTGGGCAGCGCCACGCCTGCCGGCGTGGGCATGCGCAGCAGCACGCCGGTGATCGCATCGATTTCGGTGCGTCGGCCGGCCAGGATGTCCTGCAGCATGCTGGCGCGGTTGCCGGCGGTGGCGGTGGCCACGCCATGCACGCGGGCGAGCGCGGCGGCTTCGTCCAGGGCGAGCCCGTGCGCCTGCAGCACGGGCAGCGCCTCGCGCACCAGGGTGTCGAGCAGCAGGCGGTGGGGCGGGTTCAGCAGGGCGCCGTTGGGGACGCGGAACAATGCGGCGAGCGGATTGATGGCGGCATTGACCAGCAGCTTGGCCAGCCGCGCCTGGGCGATATCGGGCTCGATCCGGGCGACGAAGCCCGCCGCCACGAGCAGTGCCGCCAGCGTTTCGAAGCCGGGGGGCAGCAGCGTCTCGCCGGCGCCGGAAGGGTGAACGCCGTGCGCGTCGCGGTACGCGCCTTCGGTGGTCACGCCCTGGCCCACGGTCAGCGCCGGGCCGGCGGTGGGCAGCAGCGCTTCCACCAGCCCGTTCTGCAGCGACAGCACGCCCTTGGGCCGCATCGCCATGGCGGTGGCCGCCGCCGCCGCGGTATCGCCGGTCTTGACCAGCACGATCACCCAGTCGGCCTCGGGTGTTTCCTCCGCGCCGAAGACGTCCAGGCGCAGCAGGCGGCCGCCGACGGGAATGCCCCGGCGCAAGGAGCGGGCACGCTCGCCGTCGCGGGCGATCACGGCGGTGTTCCCCGCCTGGGCGAGCCGCGCGGCAAAGCTCAGGCCGAGCGCACCGGCGCCGATGATGGCGACGGGGTAGCGTGGGGGCAGGGGCGATGCGGGGGCGGGCGTGTCCATGGCGGAGAGTTTCCGCCATCGGTGCCGCCTGCGGCAAGGGCTCAGCCGTAGCGGCGTGCCGCTTCGACCGCCAGGCCGGTGCCGATGCTGCCGTAGAGGTCGCCTTCCACGCTGCGCGCCGCCGGCAGTTCGGCCGCGATGCGCGCGCGCAGCTGCGGCACGGCGCTGGCGCCGCCGGTGAAATACACGGTGTCGATGTGGTCGCGGCGCAGGCCCGCGTCGCCGAGCAGTTGCGCCACGCAGCCGCCGACGCGCTCGACCAGCGCGGCCGTTGCCGCGACGAAATCCGCCACCGTGATCGTGTGCCGCAGGCCCTCTTCCAGCCGGCCGAGGTCGAGCTGCGCATCGGGCGCGGACGACAGCGCGATCTTGGCCTGCTCCACCTGCAGCGCCAGCCAGTGGCCTTCGCGCTGGCTCACCAGCCGGGCGAGGCGGTCGAGTTCGGTGCGCGCGGCCGCGTCGCGGTAGATGTCCTGCAGGCCGGCCCAGGCCTGGCGGGTATAGGCCATGTTGATGGTGTGCCAGGTCGAGAGCTGGAAATACAGGCTGGCCGGGATGTGCGCGCCGTTCTTCATCAGGCCGCGATAGCCGAGCAAGGGCATCACGCAGTCCAGATTCAGCGCGCGGTCGAAGTCGGTGCCGCCGATGTGGATGCCGGCATTGCCCAGCAGATCGTCGCGGCGCTCGTCGTGGCATGCGCGTTCCGGCGACAGGCGGACCAGCGAGAAGTCCGCCGTGCCGCCGCCGATGTCGGCGACCAGCACCAGCTCCTCGCCCGTCAGTGAGCGCTCGTAATGCAGCGCGGCGCCGATCGGCTCGAACTGGAAGCTGACGTCGCGGAACCCGATCTGGCGCGCGATGGCCTCCAGGGTGTCCTGCGCCTTGCGGTCGGCGGCCGCGTCGTCATCGACGAAATGCACCGGGCGGCCGAACACCGCCTGCTCGAAGCCGCGGCCCGCCTGGGCTTCGGCGCGCTGCTTGAGTTCGCCGATGAAACTGGCGAGCAGGTCGCGGAAGCGCAGCGCACGGCCTTGTACCTCGGTCTGGCCGTCGATCAGGCTCGAACCGAGCAGGCTCTTCAGCGCCCGCATCAGCCGGCCTTCGTAGCCTTCCAGGTACTGTGCCAGCGCGTCGCGGCCGAAGTGGGTGCTGTCCTCGTCGGCATTGAAGAACACAGCGGACGGCAGCGTCGGCCTGCCGCCTTCGAGCGCGAGCAGGGCGGGCGCCGCGGGCCGCAGCCAGCCGACGGTGGAATTGGAGGTGCCGAAGTCGATGCCGCAGGCGCGGGCGGGAGCATGCATGGTGGCGGGCGGCACGTGGCCGCACGGCGGAGACGGCCGCGCATGTTAACCGAGGGCGGGAGGATGTTCCACTGTCCGCGCCCGTTTCACTCCGCCGTCTCCCGCAGCGCCCCCAGAATCACCTTCTGCTCGATTCCGTCCAGCACCGCCTCCAGTTCGGCGCCTTCCGGCGCCGGGCCGGGGTGGGTGTCGATCCAGGCCACCATGTGGCCGGCGGTGGCATGGCCGCGCGCGGCGGCGCGGCGCAGCCAGGTGATGCCGGCCTCGCGGTCGGGTGCCGTGCCCCAGCCGGAAATCATGCAGCGGCCCAGCCACTGCATGGCCTCGGGGTGGAAGTGGCGCGCGGCCTTCTGAAACCAGCCGCAGGCTTCCGTTTCCATGCCGTGCGACAGCAGCAGCAAACCGAGGTCACATTGGGCCTCGATGTCACCCTCGTCGGCCGCACGCACGCAATCGAGGTCATCGTCCTCCAGCTTGAAACGTGCCTGTAGAGCCACCTCAGAGAGCCTTACACGGGTTATTTCGAGGCTACCCCCCCCCC
>NZ_AMXE01000103.1 GCF_000310205.1 Thauera linaloolentis 47Lol = DSM 12138
ACAAACCACTCAACCCGTCCGGCAGACACCGCGAAAGAGACGCGCATTATAGACAACAAAATAAAATACGCAAGAAGAAAACGAACTGCACAATACCAGCCGGACGCGCGCTCAGAACCCCTGCCCGCCGGCGTAATTCTCGAAACGCGTGTTCTCCCCAATGAAGGTGAGACGAACCGTGCCGGTCGGGCCATTACGATGCTTGCCGATGATCAGCTCGGCCGTACCTTTGTCCGGCGAGTCGGGGTTGTAGACCTCGTCCCGATAGATGAACATGATGATGTCGGCATCCTGCTCGATGGCGCCGGACTCGCGGAGATCGGACATCACCGGGCGCTTGTTCGGCCGCTGCTCCAGGCTCCGGTTGAGCTGGGAGAGCGCGATGATGGGCACGTGCAGTTCCTTGGCCAGGGATTTCACCGAGCGCGAGATCTCCGACAGCTCGGAGGCCCGGTTATCCCCTTCGCGCGTACCGCTCATCAGTTGCAGGTAATCGATCACGACCAGCCCAAGGCGGCCGCACTGGCGCGCAAGCCGGCGGACACGCGCCCGCAGATCGATGGGATTGAGCCCCGGCGTCTCATCTATATAGAGCGGCGCGTCGTAGAGCTTGCCCATCGCCATCGTCAGCCGTTGCCAGTCGTCATCGGTCAGGCGCCCGCTGCGTATCTTCTGCATGTCGATGCGCCCGACCGACGAGATGAAACGCGTCGCCAGTTGCGTGCCCGGCATTTCCATCGAAAAGATCGCCACCGGCAGGCGCTGTTCGATGGCGATGTGCTCGGCGAGGTTCAGTGCGAAGGTCGTCTTGCCCATTGCCGGGCGCCCCGCGACGATGATCATGTCCGACGGCTGCAGGCCGGACGTCTTCTCGTCCAGATCCACCAGCCCCGTCGGCACCCCCGTGACCTCGGAGGGATTGTCGCGGTCGTAGAGTTCCTGCACGCGATCGACCACCTGCTTGAGGATCGGCTGGATAGACACGAAACCGCTGGCATTGCGGGCACCCGCCTCGGCGATCTCGAACACCTTTGCCTCGGCCTCGTCGAGCAAGGCCTTCGCATCCTTGCCCGACGGACTCAAGGCACTCGCCGCGATCTCGTCCCCCACCGCAACCAGCTTGCGCAGGATCGCGCGCTCGCGAACGATCTCGGCATAGCGCCGGATGTTCGCCGCCGACGGCGTGTTGTTGGCAATCTCGGCGAGGTAGGCGAGCCCCCCCGCCTGGTCGGCCTCGCCGTTCTTCTCCAGGGACTCGTACACCGTAACGACGTCGGCCGGCCGTCCCTGATCGATGAGCTTGGTGATGTGGCGGTAGATGCGGCGATGGTCATCCCGATAGAAGTCCGCTTCGCCGGCAAGATCGGCGACACGCTCCCAAGCCTGGTTGTCGAGCAGGATGCCGCCGATGAGCGATTGCTCGGCCTCGAGCGAATGCGGCGGAAGCTTGATCTGCGCGATCTGCGGATCGGACATGTAATCGGGAAAACCGGAAGACGGAGAACTCATCACAAACACCCTTTGAAACCAGCTCGCCGCATTCCAGGGATGCGCGGCGCCACGCCCGAGCATACAGCCGAACCTGCAACGGCACGCAAGCGCGAAGACGCGCCCACCCGAACCCGTGCGGACAGAAGCAAAAAGGGCTGCACACGGCAGCCCTTTTCATCGACTCGCGGGAAACGCGCAGAATTACTGCTCGCCGACCACCGCAACGGTGATGGTGGCAACCACATCGGCGTGCAGGCCGATCTCGAGCTGGACCTCGCCAACCTGCTTCAGCGGGCCTTCCGGCATGCGGATGGCAGCGCGGTCGATGTCGAAGCCCTGGGCAACCAGCGCCTCGGACACGTCGGCGTTGCCGACCGAGCCGAACAGGCGGCCATCCATGCCGGCCTTGCGGGAAACCTGGACCGAGGCACCTTCCAGCTTGCCGGCCAGCGCCTGGGCGGCGGCCAGTTTGTCGGCCTGGGCGCGCTCGAGCTCGGCACGGCGGGCCTCGAATTCGGCCAGGTTGGCTTGCGTGGCGCGCTTGGCCTTGCCTTGCGGGATCAGGAAGTTGCGGGCGTAGCCGTCCTTGACCTTGACCACATCACCGAGGCCACCGAGGTTCACGACCTTTTCGAGAAGAATGATTTGCATGAGTCCGTTCTCCTCTTACTGGTGCAGATCGGTGTAAGGCATCAGAGCCAGGAAGCGGGCGCGCTTGACGGCGACCGACAGCTGACGCTGGTAACCTGCCTTGGTGCCGGTGATGCGTGCCGGCATGATCTTGGCGTTTTCGGTGATGAAGTCCTTCAGGATATCCACATCCTTGTAGTCGACTTCTTCGATCTTTTCAGCAGTGAAGCGGCAGAACTTGCGGCGCTTGAACAGGCCACGACCACCGCGATCATCTTTCTTCTTGAACTTGGACTTGGGCTTGAAAGCCATTTCAGTTTCCTTCGAGAAATTCGATTGTATTCAGGTGCAGCACCGGGCTTCGACTACGCAGGCTTCGCGCCGCGAGGAATCCGCTGATCCGCACCGCCGCCCCGGGCTTCGCCATCGCCAGCACGCCGGCGAGATCGCCGACTGCCACCGCCTGCATCTCGACCGAAACATCGCGGGCAAGCCCCGCTTCGACTTGTTTCGATTCATGTGCCAGCACGCAATTTGCGACGGGTATTCCTGCAGGCGTTCGACGCAAGGGCAGCAACTCGGCCACACGCGCATCGAGGCGCAACTCGTTCAGCCCCGGGTCAGGCAACTCAGGCAGCGGCCGCTTCGCTGTCGGCCGGCTTGGCTTCGTCGGACGAAGTGTTCAGCGAGCGCGACTTTTCTTCCTTCATCATCGGCGAAGGCGTGGTGACGGCCTTCTTCATCTTGATGGTGAGGTGGCGCAGCACGGCGTCGTTGAACTTGAAGGCGTGCTCGAGCTCGGCCAGCGTTTCACCGTCGCACTCGATGTTCATCAGCACGTAGTGGGCCTTGTGCACCTTCTGGATCGGGTAGGCCATCTGACGGCGGCCCCAGTCTTCCAGGCGGTGGATCTGGCCATTGCGGCCGGTCACGAGCGTCTTGTAGCGCTCGACCATCGCCGGCACCTGTTCGGACTGATCCGGGTGGACGATGAAGACGATTTCATAATGTCGCATGCAAACTCCTTGCGGTTGGTCGTTGCAGCCCCCCGGCATGCGGTCCGGTGGAGCAAGGGAAGCCCGGCAGTCTATCAAGAACGTCTGAAAAATCAAAGCCCCGATCAACTCTGGCCGTGCCCGCAAGCTTCATCGCCGCGCAGAAAGACTGCTTACACTCTGCCGCAATCCCTTTCCAGCGCCTCGGCTAGCATCCGCAATACGGGCTTGCGCCCTGACAGAACGGCACGAACGAGGCAGACCATGGACACCCCCTTCACGCGCAGAATCATCACCGCCTTGATCTGCAGCGGCATCCTCGCCGCCGCGGCTCCGGCCATGGCAGGCCCGCCCATGGTGGCAGGAGGGTATGATCGCGGCTGGCAGCACAAGAAGCATCACCACCCGCAGCACCGGGGCTGGGACGAGCGCACCGTGTACCGCGAAAGAGTCATCATCCGCGAGCGCCCGCGCCCATTCCGCGAGCGCGAGGTACATCACTATCACCACTACGCGCCGCCGCACTACGACCGCGCCTATCGCCCCTACGGCTACGGACGATCGCCGGCGGTGGTGATCGGCATCGAGGTTCCGCCGATCGTCATTCCGCTGCGCTGAGCGGATGCCGGCCGCCTTCAGCGCGGCCGGCTGTCCCAGATCTTCTGCAGCCGCTTGACCGAAACCGGCATCGGCGTGCGCAGTTCCTGCGCATACAGGCCGACGCGCAGCTCTTCCAGCAGCCAACGGAATTCTTCCAGCGCGGGGTCGTCGACGCCCGTGCGCCGCCGGGCCAGGCGCTCGCGCTCCCAGGCTTGGGCAAGCCCCTTCCAGTCAGCCATCGCCTGCGCATCGCGCGCCGGATTGTTGCGGAGTTTGTCCAGCCTGACCGCCGCCCCTTTCAGGTAGCGGGGAAAATGCGCGATCCGCTCCCAGGGGAAGGCGACCAGGAAATCCTTGGGCAGCAAGGCCGACATCTGCGCCTGGATGTCGGCCACCGCGTCTGGAAAGGTCTTGAGCCCGGCTAGGCGTTTCTGCAGCCCCGCATGTTCGGCCAGCAACTGTCCGGCAAGGCGCATGAACTCCTGCGCGACCAGGCTGACACGCGCCTTGGCCTCGACACATCTTCGCGTGAACGCATCGCCATCCGCCGGCAAGGGCTCGGCCAAGCAGCAGCGCGCCAGTGTCGCCTCCACCAGGCGCGCCTTCAATTCAGCCTCGGTGCCGAAACCCATGTACTGCAAGGCAAGCTCGCGCAGACCGGGCAGGCGCTCGATCGCGCGCACCTGGTCCTTGAGAGTGAGCGCGAACAGGCGCGCGAGGCCGCGCCGATGGATGCGCGCCGCCTCCTCCGGGGTATCGTAAGGACGCAGCGAGACACTGTCGCCATCGTCATGCAGGGCCGGAAAGCCGATAACCTCCCGGCCCGCCACGCGCACCTCCAGCAGCTCGGGCAAATCACCGAAAGACCACGCGGTGAAGCCGGCAAGCGCCGGCGCCGCGGCGTCCACCGCCGGCGCGGCGCTGCCTTGCCCCGCCCCCTTGCCCGGCGCCAGACCATCCCGCGCCCCGCCGCCGGTCCGCACCCCCGCGGCCTTGCTATTTTGGGCGCCCTCGGCCACGCCGGCCGCCGACAAGGCCCCCGCCAGGGCGCCGCCGATCTTCGCCGCCGAGAAACGCGCCGCGACCTGCTCGCGGAAACGCGCCCGCAGTTCCATCAGATTGCGCGACTGCCCCATCACCCGGCCATGCTCATCGATGACGCGGAAGCTCATGAAGCAATGCGGTTTCAGATTCTCCGGGCGGAAGCTCTCCAACGGCAGCTTCAACTGCACGCGCTCCTCGACGAAGCGCTGCAGCATCTTCAGCAAGGGTTCGCCGACATCGAACTCGCCGGCCGCGAACGCCGCCATGAAGTCCGCCGCGCTGTCAGCCACCGGCTGCAGGCGATGCCGGTGCTTCTGCGGCACGGTCTTCATCAGCGCCGCGACTTTCTCTTCGAGCAGTCCGGGCACCAGCCACTCGCAGCGATTGACAGGGATCTGGTTCAGCATCGCCAGCGGCACCGTCAGCGTGACACCATCGTCGGCCCCGCCCGGCTGATGCAGGTAAGCCAGCTTGAGCTTCTGCCCGAGCACTTCCAGCACCGGCGGAAAGCGCTCGGTGGTGACGCCCTCGGCCTCGTGCCGCATCAGTTGCTCACGCGACAGATGCAACAGCCCGGGTTCGGCCCTTTCCGCCAGTTTCCGCCACGCCTCGAAACCGGCGAGGTCGCACACGTCCGCGGGCAGCTTGCTGTCGTAGAAGGCTTCGATCAGGGCTTCGTCCACCAGCACGTCGGGGCGGCGCGACTTGTGCTCCAGCCGCTCGATGTCCGCCACCAGGCGCTGGTTATGCGCCAGGAAGGGCATCGCGCGCGCGGGGCCGTCGGCAACCTCGCCCTGCACCAGCCCCTCGCGGATGAACAGTTCGCGGCACAGCGCCGGGTCGATGTCACGATACGCCACGCCACGGCGCGGATAGATCACCAGACCGTACAGGGTGCCGCGCGCCCAGGCGCGCACCGCGCCGGACGACTTCGACCAGTGCGGCTCGAACACCTGGCGCCTGAGCAGATGGGCGCCCACCTCCTCCACCCATTCCGGCTCGATGCGCGCGATGCAGCGGCCGAACAGGCGCGAGGTTTCGACCTGCTCCGCGGCCATGATCCACTTACCGGCCTTCTTCGCCAGCGCGGAGCCCGGATGCGGCCAGAACTTGATGCCGCGGGCGCCGAGATAGGCGCCGGCCTGCTGTCCGGCGGCCTCCTCGATCCGGCAGCCGACGTTGCCGAGCAGGCCGGCGAGCAGGGCCTTGTGGATGGATTCGTAATTGGCCGGCTGGGTGTTTTCCTTCCAGCCGTGCTCGGCGCACAGCGTATGCAACTGGGCGAACACGTCGCGCCACTCGCGCATGCGCATGGCGTTGAGGAAATGCTTCTTGCACCAGGCTTTCTGCTTGCTGGACGACTCGTGGCGCAGCACTTCGTCCCAGGCCTTCCACAGATGCCAGTACCACAGGAATTCGGATTTCTGGTCCTGCTCGCCGCCGCGGAAGCGGGCATGCGCCTGGTCCGCAGCCGCGGGGCCGTCCTGCGGGCGTTCGCGCGGATCCTGCACCGACAGCGCGGCGGCGATCACCAGCACTTCGGTGAGCGCGCCGCGGTCGCGCGCGGCGAGGATCATGCGGCCGATGCGCGGGTCGAGCGGCAGCTTCGCCAGCTCCACGCCGGCCGGCGTCAGCCTGCGCTCATCGTCGTCGGTGACCGCGCCGAGTTCGGCGAGCAGCGCATAGCCGTCGCCGATCAGGCGCGAGCCGGGCGCATCGATGAAGGGAAAATCCTCCACCGCGCCCAGCCTGAGCGATTTCATGCGCAGGATCACACCGGCCAGCGACGAGCGCAGGATCTCGGGATCGGTATGCGCCGGACGGCGCTTGAAGTCATCCTCGTCGTACAGGCGGAAGCAGATGCCGTCCATCACCCGGCCGCAGCGGCCGGCACGCTGCTGCGCCGCCGACTGCGCGATCTTCTCGACCTGCAACTGCTCGACCTTGTTGCGCGGCGAGTAGCGTTTGATGCGCGCCAGGCCGGTATCGACGACGTAGCGGATGCCCGGCACCGTCAGCGAGGTTTCAGCGACGTTGGTCGACAGCACCACGCGGCGACCGCTGGACGGCGAGAACACGCGCGCCTGCTCCTGTGCCGATTGGCGCGCGAACAGCGGCAGCACCTCGGTTCCGGGCAGGTGGTGCGCCTTCCTCAGCGCTTCGGCAGCCTCGCGGATCTCGCGCTCACCGGGCAGGAAGACCAGCACGTCGCCGGGGCCGCAGCGCTGCGCCTCGTCGACCGCATCGACCAGCGCATCCATCAGATCGCGGTCGCGCGCCCTGGGGCCGCCTTCGCGGCGCGTTCCGCCCTTCGCCGCCGCCGGACGCGCCGCCCGCGCTGCATCGGCCCCGTCCGCCTCGCCGCCTTCCACCGGCCGGTAGCGCATCTCGATCGGATACAGCCGGCCCGACACCTCGATCACCGGCGCCGGCTTCCCCGCGGCATCGGCAAAATGCTTCGCGAAACGCTCCGCATCCAGCGTCGCCGAGGTCACGACCAGCTTCAGATCCGGCCGGCGCGGCAACAGGGTCTTCAGATAGCCGAGCAGGAAATCGATGTTCAGGCTGCGCTCGTGCGCCTCGTCGATGATCAGCGTGTCGTAGGCGGCCAGCAGTGGATCGGTCTGCGTCTCGGCGAGCAGGATGCCGTCGGTCATCAGCTTGACGTGGCTGCGCTCGCCGGTCTTGTCGGTGAAGCGGATCTTGTAGCCGACGGCCTGCCCGAGCGGGCTGTTCAACTCCTGCGCGATGCGGCTCGCGGTAGCGCGCGCCGCCAGCCGGCGCGGCTGGGTGTGGCCGATCAGGCCGGCCACGCCGCGCCCCAGGGTCATCGCGATCTTGGGCAGTTGCGTGGTCTTGCCGGACCCCGTTTCGCCACACACGATGATGACCTGGTGGGCGGCCATCATCGCCGCGATCTCGCCGCGGCGCGCCGACACCGGCAACTCGGGCGGGAAGTCCGGCACCGGCAGCGCGGCACGGCGCAGGGCGAAGGCAGCGCGCGAGCGCGCCAGCAAGGCATCGAAATCGGCCTGCAGGCGGGCGCGCTGGGCCACTGCGCGTTCATCCGCGGCGGGCCGCCGCGGATGAACGCGCCTCAGGTCGCGCCCAAGCCGGCGCAGACGGGGACGGTCGGCGCCAAGGCAATCATCGAAGGCAGGCATGTCCGCGTCGTGCGCGGACGGTCGGTGTTGTTCGCTCATGTCCGGTATTGGAAGCGGCGGTCGCCGCGCTGCGGAAGAGGGGCCGCATTATCCCAGCAGCCGGCCGCCACGGCAGCATCGGCGCTCCGATATGCCGGGTGCGGGCCATCGTCCTCCCGCCCCGATCGATCGGGGCGGCCTGCGTTCGGGGCTGGCCGACCCTCCGGGCGGATGAGACAATTCCGCTTTCCTTTCGCGTCGCCCGCCATGCCCGCAGAGCCACTCGCCGCCATACTCTACACGCCCGAAGACAAGATCGAGGCCCTGCTGGCACAGGCTGCATGCATGCTGGCCAGTCGCGGCGTACGGCTCGGCGGCGTGATCCAGCACGACATCGCCGGCACCGACGACACGCCGCACACGATGGAGCTCGAAGATCTCGCCAGCGGCAGCCGTTTTGCGCTGACCCAGGATCTGGGCAGCGGCTCGGACGCCTGCAGCCTCGACACCGCAGCCCTTGCCGAGGCCGCGGCGGCCGTGCGCGATTCATTGGCGGCCCCCCCCGATCTGGTCCTGATCAACAAGTTCGGCGCCCAGGAAGTGGGCGGTGCCGGCCTGCGCGACGAAATCGGGCAGGCCGTGGCCGCCGGCATTCCGTTACTGACCGCGGTCGGCATCCGCTTCGCCGACGACTGGCACACCTACACCGGCGGCACCGGCGTGCTGCTCGAAGCGCGCCTGGACGCCATCCTCGCCTGGTGGGACAGCCGCTGAACGCCCCCGTAGCGGTGCCCTCCCGATGGATTCGCAGGCCGTCCGCAGCCACGGAGCGGCACCCCGGCCGCTCGTCTCTCGGCCATGCATGACCGCCGCAGGCCCGAAGCAGGCGCGCTCCGAACTTTCGCTGCGGCGCAATATCCACGCGCTATAATCCGCCTTCCCCAAGGCCCGCCCGACCCCATCCCCAATGGATATCGAACTACTCCTCATCGCACTCGTTCTCGGCATCATCGAGGGCCTCACCGAATTCCTGCCGGTGTCGTCCACCGGCCACCTCATCATCGTCGGCGACCTGCTCGGCTATAACGACGACACCAGCAAGGTGTTCAAGATCGTCATCCAGCTGGCCGCCATCCTCGCGGTGTGCTGGGACTACCGCGAACGCCTGATCAAGGTCGCCGTCGGCCTGCCCACGCAACCGGCCGCGCAGCGCTTCGTCGGGATGCTGTTCATCGCCTTCCTGCCCGCCGCGGTACTGGGGCTGATGTTCCACTCCACCATCAAGGGCCTGCTGTTCAACCCGCTCACGGTGGCCACGGCGCTGGTGATCGGCGGCCTCATCATCCTGTACGTCGAAAAGCGCGCCTACCACCCGCGCATCAACGACGTGGACGAAATGCGCTGGAGCGACGCGCTCAAGGTCGGCTTCGCCCAGGCGCTGGCGATGATCCCCGGCACCTCGCGTTCGGGCGCCACCATCATGGGCGGCCTGGTCTTCGGCCTGTCGCGCAAGACGGCGGCGGAATTCTCCTTCTTCCTCGCCATCCCGACCATGTTCGCCGCCACGGCCTACGACCTGTACAAGAACTGGGCGCTGCTGCGGCTGGACGACGTGCCGGTGTTCGCGGTCGGCTTCGTCGCCTCCTTCGTCGCGGCGATGTGGGCGGTGAAGAGCTTCATCAAGTTCATCTCCAACCACACCTTCATCGCCTTCGCCTGGTACCGCATCGCCTTCGGCCTGTTCGTGCTGGCGACCTGGTACTTCGGCTGGGTGGAATGGTCCGAAACCTGACGGAAGCGGCGCGATGATCATCTACCTGCACGGCTTTCGCTCGGCGCCCGCCTCGGTCAAGGCCCAGGCACTGAAGTCGCGCATGGCCGAACGCGGGCTCGGCGGGTTCTTCTGGTGCGAGCAGTTGCCGGTGTCGCCGCGCGACGCGATCGCACTGGCCGAAGCCGCCATCGACCGGGCGCTCGGCGCCGGCCTGCAGCCGACGGTCGTCGGCAGCTCGCTCGGCGGCTACTATGCCACCTGGCTCGCCGAGCGCCACGACCTGCGTGCCGTGCTGGTCAACCCGGCGGTGGTCGCGCCCCTGTCGCTGGAGGCCTACATCGGCCCCCAGGAAAATCTCTACACCGGCGAGCGCTTCGAATTCACCCAGCAGCACATCGACGTGCTGCGCGCCCTCGACGTCCCCGCCATCACCCGGCCCGAGCGCTACTGGCTGCTCGCCGAAACCGGCGACGAGGTACTCGACTACCGCCACGCGGTACGCAAATATGCCGGCGCGCGCCAGACGGTGCTTGAAGGCGGCGACCACGGCTTTTCGCGCTGGAACGACTATCTCGACGCCGTGACCGATTTCGCCAGACTCGGCGCCGCGCGGGGCTGAACGTGTCCGCACGCGCGCCCGGCCCCACGCCAGCCGCCGACACGGCCGGCTTCGATGCCCGCCGCTTCAAGGCAATGGAACGCGCCGGCTTCAACCGCATC
>NZ_AMXE01000104.1 GCF_000310205.1 Thauera linaloolentis 47Lol = DSM 12138
CCGGGCGCCGCGCCGGACGAAGCCGTCGATGCGGCGCCGGCCGCGGGCCGGGCCGCCAACCCCGTGCTCGGCGTGCCCGAAGCCTACGCGGCGGCACTGCCGGTGGTCGCGCCGCCGCAAGCGCCGAACGTGCCCGGAACGCCGTCCTCGCCGTATTACTTCCTCGGCGAGGCCAGCGCCTACCCGTCGGCGCCCGAGGCCGGCGGCAA
Organism: Thauera linaloolentis 47Lol = DSM 12138; assembly: GCF_000310205.1. Lineage (GTDB taxonomy): Bacteria > Pseudomonadota > Gammaproteobacteria > Burkholderiales > Rhodocyclaceae > Thauera > Thauera linaloolentis. The sequence goes on from NZ_AMXE01000104.1 coordinate 210, forward strand.
GGTCCGGGAAGACCGCGTCACGGCGCGCTCGTTCGGGCTTCCGGGCGACGCGGAGCTGGGCAGCCTGCTCGACGGCATCGACGGCGGGCAGCGCAGCGCCAGCCCGCCGCCGGCCGCCGCCCCGGCGTTCTACTTCCTCGATCCGGTGGCGGAGCAGCCCGCGCCGGCGGTGGCGCAGGGCGCGCACCCGCCGTTCGACGTCCACGCGGTGCGCAGGGACTTCCCCATCCTGCAGGAGCGCGTCAACGGCCGGCAGCTGATCTGGCTCGACAACGCCGCGACCACGCACAAGCCGCGCGCCGTCATCGACCGCCTGGCGTACTTCTACGAGCACGAGAACTCCAACATCCACCGCGCGGCGCACGAACTGGCCGCGCGCGCGACCGACGCCTACGAAGGCGCGCGCGACAAGGTGGCGCGCTTCCTCGGCGCGGGTTCGGCGGAGGAGATCATCTTCGTGCGCGGCGCCACCGAGGGCATCAACCTGATCGCCAAGACCTGGGGCGCGCAGCATGTCGGCGAGGGCGACGAGATCATCGTGTCGCACCTCGAGCACCACGCCAACATCGTGCCCTGGCAGCAGCTCGCCGCAGCCAAGGGCGCGAAGCTGCGCGTGATCCCGGTGGACGACAGCGGCCAGGTGCTGCTCGACGAGTACGGCAAGCTGCTCAACGCGCGCACCCGCATCGTCGCCGTGACGCAGGTGTCGAACGCGCTCGGCACCGTGGTGCCGGTGAAGGAGATCGTCGCCATGGCCCATGCGGCCGGCGCCAAGGCGCTGGTCGACGGCGCGCAGTCGGTGTCGCACATGCGGGTGAACGTGCAGGACATCGACGCCGACTTCTTCGTGTTCTCGGGCCACAAGGTGTTCGCACCGACCGGCATCGGCGCGGTGTATGGCAAGCGCGAGATCCTGGAGGACATGCCACCCTGGCAGGGCGGCGGCAACATGATCGCCGACGTCACCTTCGAGAAGACGATCTACCACGGCCCGCCGACGCGCTTCGAGGCCGGCACCGGCAACATCGCCGACGCCGTCGGCCTGGGCGCGGCGCTCGACTACGTCGAGCGCATCGGCATGGAGAACATCGCGCGCTACGAGCACGACCTGCTCGCCTACGCGACGCACGGCCTGCTCACCATCCCCGGCATCCGCCTGATCGGCACCGCCAGGGACAAGGCCAGCGTGCTGTCCTTCGTGCTGAACGGCTACACCACCGAGGAAGTGGGCCGCGCGCTCAACGAGGAAGGCATCGCCGTGCGCTCGGGCCACCACTGCGCCCAGCCCATCCTGCGCCGCTTCGGCCTGGAAGCCACGGTGCGGCCCTCGCTGGCGTTCTACAACACCTGCGACGAAGTCGACACCCTGGTCGCGGTGCTGCTGCGGCTGGCTTCAGGCAGGAAGTCCTCGCGCTGAACCGCACTACGCCCGGCGTCTCGCCGGGCGGCGGAGGGAAAAGAGCCATGGCGCGATCCATGGCTCTTTTCATGTACGCGCCACGATCTCGGCCGCCGCCGCCACCGTGCTGCCGCCGTGGCGGGTGGACACGAAACCGGCGAAGGCCTCGGGGCCGAGCGCCGCGCTGAAGACCCAGCCCTGCACGGTGACATCCTCGCGCGCGGGAACCCGCTCGAGCTGGGCAGGCGTTTCCACGCCCTCGACGACGACGCCGAGCTCCAGGCTGGCGGCGAGCGCGAACAGGCCGCCGAACACCCGCTGCCCCTTTCCGTTCTCGAGCGCCAGCACGAAGCTGCGGTCGATCTTGATCGCATCGATCGGATACAGGTGCAGGTAGCAGAGCGACGAATAGTCGGTGCCGAAGTCATCCACGTAAATCCGCGCGCCGGCCGAACGCAACTGCTCCAGCGACCCGCGGACCGTTTCCACGTCGCGCGCGAGCGAACCTTCCGTGATCTCGACGTTGATGCCCCACCCCACCTGCTTGATAGTGTCGACGAGATGGCCCACCGCCTTGCGGTCGCTCAGGCTCTCGGCGCTGAGATTGACCGTGATCGGGACCTCGATGCCCGCTTCGCGCCAGGCGAGCGCCTGCTTGCAGGCCGTCTCCACCACCCACCGGTCGATTTCGCGCATCAGGCCGGCCTGCTCCAGCCAGGGCAGGAAGGCGGCGGGGCCGGTGACGCTGCCATCGGGATTGCGGATCCGCATCAGCGCCTCGCAGCCGGTGATACGCCCGCTGGCCGGATGCAGCTGCGGTTGGTAATGCAGGATGAACTCCTGCGAACTCAGGCCCTGCAGCCGGCGCGTGAGCTGCCGCCTGGCCTCGTCCTTGTGCAGGTGGCTGCCCACCGGGTCGTCGAGCAGGATCGCCGCTTCCTCCTCGTATTGCACGAAGCGGGTATCGAAACACGGGAAATGGATCACGCTGGCCCGCCCGGGGCGTTCCGCCATCCGCACGAAAGGCAGGTAGATGAGTACGCCGGCGGCCACGCACGCAAGCTGCAGGACGATGCCGCCGGCCCCGCCGGCCGCCAGCCAGGCGTTTAGGATCACCGGACTGTTGAAGGGGATGGCCGCCCCCGACGGCGCAAGCAGGCCCAGCGCGATCGCCAGCTGGGCAAGCCCGAGGTTGGCCAGCGGCGCCAGCCAGAACGGAATCAGCAGGCGCGGGTTGAGGATGATCGGCAGGCCGAACAGCAGCAGTTCGTTGACGTTGAACAAGGCCGGCGGCAGCGCGGCGAGGCCGACGATGCGCGAGCGGCGGCTGGTGCCCGCCAGCGCCAGCGCGATCGCCAGGGCCAGGGTGCCGCCCGATCCGCCGACGAAGACGAAGGCGCCGAGCATCGAGGTGACACTGCCCGCAGCGGAGAACTGCGCCTCCATCGCCTCCAGCAGCGGCGCCAGGGCGTGGTAGCCATGGATGCCGACCGACCACAGACAGGAGTTCAACAGCACGTACAGCGCCTCGGCCTCACCCTTGCCGAGGCCCGCCAGCACGTAGCCGGGCACGGGCTGGAACGAGGCCGGCCACAGCCCGCGCAGCAGACCGAGCCCGCCGGCCAGCACCAGCCCGGCGAGAATGCCCGGCACGATCAGGTTGAGCGCGGCCTTGACGTTCTGCCCGGCCACGTCGCTGGTGATCAGGCGGGTCCAGCGCCGGCCGTACAGATGGGCCACGAGCGGCACCCCCGCGAAGGGCAGGCCGATGCTGACGATGTACGACAAGGCATGGGCAGCGCTGCTGGAAAGGAAATCGAGGCTGCCCAGGACCAGCGTGACGTAGCCGATGTTGAGCAGCACGAGCGTGGGCCGGGGAAGATGCCAGCGGATCGCCAGCATCGCGCTGACGGCGACCGTGAGGCAAAGCGGCAGCACCTGCCCCAGGGCACGATTGACCGCCGCCAGTTCCTCCCGCCATGCCGGCGCGATGGCAAGCAGATCGAGCACCGCGGCCAGCAGCGCGGCGACGCTCGACACCATGAGCAGCGGCACGACCCACACCATGGCGTCACGGATGACGCGCAGGTTGATCGTGAGCAGTTCGGCAAGCGGCGCGAGCCGGGCCCGCAGCGGGGCGCGCCTGTCATTCATCGCTGGATCCTCGGAGCGTGCGTGGCAGCCCCGATCCCGTCGATCCGGCCCCCGCGCCCCGAGCATGCACCGGGGAAGCCCTGATTACCATAGGGTCATCGGGCATCCGCCGCTCAGGCATCGCCGAGATCGAATTCGCCCCCTCTTGCAGAGAACACGTCCCGGCCGTCCGGCGCACGGATGGCGATCACGGTCAGTACCGGCGGGGTGTGCGGCAGGTCGGCCTCGAGCTGCTGCTGCACGGGTGGAAACAGGCGCTCCCACAACGTGATCGACTCGTTGACCGCGCCCGGCAGGGCCAGGACGCTGGCGAGCGCGACCGCCGTCGCCGGCTCCGCCAGCGCGGATGCGGCCCGGCGCTTCAACCGGACCAGGATCTTCCAGTCGAAGATGACGCTCCCCCGCCGCACCCCCAGCGCGACGAACTCCAGATCGTAGAGCAGCGCCAGCGCCGGCTGCTGGCGCCTGAACTCCCGGGCGAGCAGATAACGGAAACCGCCCGATGCGACCACGGCGTCGCCCCAGTCGTCGCCCGGCACATGGAGCTCGGCCTCGATCACGGCCAGGATCGGCGCCAACGTCGGTGAATCCGCCTGGACGGCGCCGGAAGCCGGCCCGCCGGACTGTGATGTAGCCATGGTGTTCTCCAATATGCCGAAACACGCGCTCGCGCATCAACCGGGGGCCCGCGGCCGGCCGGCGGAAATCCGCCGCTCACGCTCGCCACGCCTCCGCCCGGCAATCATAGAACACCGGCGCGCGCGCCAGGTGGGTCGGCTTCCGGCGGGCCAGTTCGGTGGCATCCAGTCGACCTGCCCGGCGCCAGCCCTCAATGATCGCGGATCCGCGCCCTGGACAGCTTGTCGCGCAGATCCACCACCGAATGCCGGCAGAACACGACCGGCAGGCCCCTGCTCGTCGCCTGGCGCTTGATGCTGTACAGCAGGTCGTGGCTGACCCGGTTGCACAGCACCACGACGACGCGGGTGTCGATCGGAATCGGCTTGCGGTTCTCATGCACATGGCGGCCGGACCAGTGTTCGGCGCAGGTGATGCCGAGATGTTCGGACTGGAAGAGTTCGTTCCTGATCGCGTCCACCCGATCAGCACCCACCACAAGTGCTCTCATCTTTTCTCTCCGCGAAATCCGGGGTATTCGGCGCATGCCAGTCGGGCCGGGGCGAATTCGATGCCGGACAACTGCCCGCAATTCCGTCCGGATTCCCGCCTTTATCACGGGATTCGGGATTTCCATCCGCTGCATGCCATGGAGAAAAAGATACGCAACAAGAATCGGACGGCGAACGAAGTTAATCGGATTTGTATTTTCCGATTTCGCCCGGCCGTTTTCGTCATAAGGTTTTCAGAAATGCCAGCAGTGCGGACTTTTCCGCCGCCGTCAATCCCAGCGGGCGCAATTGCGGCGATTTGCGCGCGGCCGCCGCATACAGGGGATGGGCGGCCTCGGCCGCGCCGCGCGCCCAGGTTTCGCCGCCGCCGCGGTCGTACAGGTTGATGACGCCCTCCAGCGTCCGGAACAGGCCGTTGTGCATGTACGGGGCGCTGCCGGCGACGTGGCGCAGGCTCGCGGTACGGAAAGCGCCGACGTCCCCGGGGCGGCCTGTCACACGGTAGCGGCCGAGGTCTTGCGAAGGTTCGCCGAAGAACGATATGCCCAGGTTGTGAAAGCGCCCGTCCGCCAGCAGTGGGCCGAAATGGCAGTTGGCGCAGCGCGCCTTGGTGCGGAACAGATGCAGCCCCTCGATCTCGAGATCGGACAACTGGCCGTGGTCGCCGGCCAGGAAGCGGTCGAAGCGGCTCGGCCTGTCCAGCGTGCGCAGGAACGCGGCAAGGGCATCGCCCAGCGCCGCCGCGCTGACCCCGCCGTCGCCGTAATGCGCGTGGAACCGGGCCCTCAGGTCCGCATCGCCGCGGATGCGCGCAAGCACCGGGCCGAGGCCTGCGTTGCCCATTTCGTGCGCCAGCGTCAGCGGGGCGAGGGCTTGCGCCGCCAGTTCGGCACCGCCGCCGTCCCAGCCGAGGAAGGGCTGCCGGGCAACGGCGTGCAGTGCGGGGGGATTGCGCTTTCCGCGGCGCCCTTCATGCCCCACCGCCACCGCCGCCGGAATGCTCCAGCCGTGGTCCGGATGGTGGCAGCCGGCGCAGGCCGGCGCGCCGTCGGCGGCCAGGCGGGGGTCACCGAACAATTGCCCGCCGAGCGCGGCCTTGCCGGCTTCGTCCGCGTCGGCGCCCTGGCCGGCGGGCGGCATCGCGGCCAGCTCGGCGAAGGCCACGCCCTCGTCGATCCACGGCGCGGGCCAATGCTCGGGCGGCTGCCGATAGGCCGCCCCCAGCGGCAACACCGTCTCCGCGCCCCCGCGCACGGGCAGGGCCGGCAGCAGCAGAACGGCCAGCCAGCCCGCTGCCAGCAAGGAAGCGGGGACCGCCATCAGTGGCAGTCCGGCCCGATCTGGTCGAAGAAGACCTCGAAGGCGACGTTGGCCGCCCATTTGTCGATGCGCTGGCGCCAGCCGGCGGGGCGGTCGAGCGCCTTCAGCGCGGCGCGCAGCGCCGCTTCGAGCGCGGGGCTGCCAGGCTTCAGCGCAAGCTGCAGCGGCAGCGGTTCGCGCGCGCCGAGCGTCGCCGAGAACTTCTTCCACTCCGCCTTGCCGCCCAGCGCATCGAGCAGCGCGGCATCGTGCACCGAGCCGTCGCACAGCCCCGTGCGCATCGCGATCAGCGCCTGGGCGGGCGCCTCGAACGCATGCGCCTGCGCGCCGAGCGCGCGCGCCAGCGCATGCGCCGCGGCATTGGCTCCGGTCACGCACAGCGTCCGCCCCTCGAACTGGCTCCATCGCCTGATCGCGCTATCCGAGCGCATGAGCACGTTCAGGCCGGAGGCGAAGCCGGTGTCGAGCACCGTCACCCCCGCCTGCGGCAGCGATGGCGGCAGCCCCTTGGCGAGCAGCACATCGACCTCGCCTCCGCTGATCGCGGTCTGCGCCTGCGCGGACGACAGCGGGACCAGTTCGGCGTCCACGCCCAGGCGGCGCGCGATCTCCTCGGCGAAGCCGACCTGGAGGCCGTCGGCCGTGTAGTCGCGCGTGTCGCTGGTCGGCCGCGCGCTGCCGACCAGCCCGACCCTCAGGCTGGCGCCGGCAGACAGGACGGCGGCCTCGGCATGGCCGGTGGACGCCGCCGCCCGTCCGGCCACGCCGAAATAGCCCCCCGCCAGCCCGCCAGCGACGGCCGCGAGCATCGCGATGGCCAGCGCCGCCCGTTGCCAGCGGGAGCGGCGCCGGGCGGCATCGACCCGCTCCGCCCGGCGCCCGCCGGCCGGCGGCAAGGGCGAGGGATCGTCCTCATCGAAATGGAAATGAAAAAGCATTGCACCCCCTTGAATAAGGGCGATCCGTGAACAAGGACTCAAACGCTAGCATCGCCGCCATTCCTCCGGAATAAGAAATTCGAAAATCCTTATCTGTAAACAATCGTTCCCTGTCCAATGCCACGCCAATAGACTTTTCCTCTGTCCTGGAATGGACGGAATCCATTCTTGAATCGTTTTCTCGAACGACCCCGCGGAGATAAGAAATGAAAATGTCCAACCAACGCAAAGGAATCGCCGGCAGGCGCAATATCGCCACCGCGGTGCTGGCCGGCGCCATGCTGCTGCCGCTCGCCCCGGCCACGGCCGCCAGCGAGGCGCTGCCCGCGATCAATCTGCAGTTGTCGCCATGGTCGGTGATCGCCCGCGACAAGGGCTTCTTCAAGGAAGAGTTCGACAAGATCGGCACGACGCGGGTGAACCTGATCGCCTCCGGCGCGGCCGACCTGCTCGGCGCCGAGGCCGCCGCGGTCAATAACGGCGCGATCGCCATCGCCCAGCGCATGATCTACCCGGCCACGGTGCACCGCGCCAACGGGCTCGACGGCGTCGTGGTCTGGGCCTCGGAGCCCTCCAACCGCTACCGGGCGCCGATCCTGACGCGCGCCGACGACGACAGCATCAAGACGGTGGCCGACCTCGACGGCAAGAAGTTCGGCAGCAGCCGCATCAGCTGCTACTGGTCCTCGCCCTTCGAGCAACTGAACAAGGCCGGCCTGCCGCTCGACTCGCGCGAGAAGCAGGGGCGCGTGCGCTACGAGTCGATCGACAACGGCGTAGTGGCGATCTCGGCCGTGCTGTCGGGCGCGACCGACGCCACCACCGCGCACCTGGCGGCGACGCAATTCACCGGCGCCTGGCTGTCGGGCAAGCTCAAGGTCATCGGCCAGTCGCCGGACGACGGCGTATACGTCAACCACGCCGGCCGCGTCACCTATTTCGCCCGCCGCGAATTCGTCAACAAATATCCAGAGGTGGTGAAGGCCTTCCTCGCGGCACGCGAACGCACGCTGGCATGGACGCTCGACAACGTCGACGAAGCCGCCAAGATCGTGGCGCGGGAAACCCGCGTGCCGGTCGAGGTCGCCAAGTTCCAGATCACCCACGCCGGGCAGTGGGAATTCATGGCCGGCGAACCGAACGCCGAGCGCGCCCGCAACGCGATCAAGACCTTCCAGGAATGGCACATCGCCAACGGCGACGACATCCTGTCGGAGCGCAGGCTCAGCGAGGCGCAGATCAACGCCTTCATCGACGAGCGCTTCTTCGTCGGCGGCCAGTACTCGATCTATCGATAAGCCCCGCGGGCGGGCCGCCGCGCCCGCCGCAACCGACCTCAGGTAACCATCATGAGCACAGCAGAAGCCATCGACGGCGGGGTTGCCGTCGGCAGCGCCGGCCGCGCGCGCCTTTCGCGCGTCCACGCCTTCCTCGCCCGGCGCGACCCCATCGGCCTGATCCTTCCGGCGCTGATCCTGGCCGTGTGGCAGGTGTCCTCTTCGCGCGGCTGGGTCGACCCCGTGTTCCTGCCCGAACCGCGCGTCGTCGCGGCAGCGTTCTGGAAGATGCTGACGGAGCAGAACCTGGCCCAGGACTTCGTCGCCAGCGTCACCATCGTCGGCCAGGCCTTCATCTACGGCGCGCTCGCCGCGGTCGTCCTCGGCATCGCCGCCGGGCTGTCGCGGCGCGTCGAGCGCTTCTTCGGGCCGACCTTCGACACCATCCGCCACATTCCCGGCATCGCCTGGCTGCCGCTGATCGTGCTGTGGCTGGGCCTGGGCGCACCGGCGAAGATCCTCGTCATCGCCAAGTCGGTGTTCTTCCCGGTGTTCCTCAACACGCTGCAGGGCATCCGCAACGTGGACAAGGCGCACATCGAACTGGCGCAGGCGTTGACCCTGACCCGCTGGCAGCTGGTGCGCAAGGTGGTCATCCCCTCGGCCATCCCCAACGTCATGGTGTCGCTGCGCTACGCCGCCGGCCTGGCCTGGGCCCTGGTGGTGGTCGCCGAGGGGCTGAGCGGGCTCGAAGGCCTGGGCTTCCTGATCTTCCGCGCCCAGGGCCTGCTGCTGACCGACCAGTTGCTGGTGTGCATGGTGATCATCGGCCTCGTCGGCTTCCTCATCGACCGCAGCATGTACCAACTGCAGCGCCGCGTCCTGCGCTGGAAGCAGGGCTTCGAAGGCTGACGCCCGTGGTGGTGGCGCCGCGCGCCGCCCCCCGCCAACCGACAACCCACATCGGGAGAAAACGCCATGGCCGAGCCTTCGCGCCTGGACATCCGCAACGTTTCGAAGCACTACGTCGTCAACGGCCAGCAGCGGCTGGACGTGCTGTCCGCCATCGACCTGAGCGTCGAGCCCGGCGCCTTCGTGTCCATCGTCGGCCCGAGCGGCTGCGGCAAATCGACCCTGCTGCGCCTGATCGCGGGCCTGGACGGCGACTATCGCGGCGACATCCTGCTGCACGGCGAACGCGTCGCCGGCACCAGCCTGTCGCGCGGCATCGTGTTCCAGGACCACCGCCTGCTGCCCTGGCTGACGCTGGAAGACAACATCGCCCTGAGCCTGGAGAACGCGGGCTGGAACAAGGCGAAACGCGCCGAGGCGATCCGTTCGCACATCGCCCTGGTCGGCCTGACCGGGTTCGAGAAGGCCTATCCGCACCAGTTGTCGGGCGGCATGGCGCAGCGCGGCGCGATCGCGCGCGGGCTGGTCGGCCAGCCCGAAATCCTGCTGCTGGACGAACCGCTGGGCGCGCTCGACGCGCTCACCCGCCTGCGCCTGCAGGAAGAGCTGCAGCGCATCTGGCGGGTCGAAGGCGTGACCATGATCCTGGTGACCCACGACGTGGATGAAGCAATCTTCCTCAGCGACAAGGTCGTCGTCATGAACGCCGGCCCGGGGCGCATCGTGCGCGAGTTCGACGTCGGCATCCCCCGTCCGCGCGAACGCAGCGGCCTTGCCTTCGGCGAACTGAAGGGCGAGATCCTGGCGGCGATGGGCGACAGCATCCACGCCGAGGCGCTGGCCGCATGAGCGCCGTCGCCCGGCCGCGCGAAAGCGGCGCGCTCCGCCCGTGGGGAGATGATCGCACCGGCGGCCGGAGGGCGCTCCAGTGAGCGGCGCCCGCCACCGCCGGGGCCGCCAGCG
>NZ_AMXE01000105.1 GCF_000310205.1 Thauera linaloolentis 47Lol = DSM 12138
CGACGGCGCGCCGCGCCATGCTCCCGCGCCGGAGCGCCGGCCTTGAGCGCGCACCTGTTCCAGCCCGTGCGGCGGCTGGCCCTGCAACTGGCCTGCGCGGCCCTGCTGAGCGCCTGCGCCCGGCCGCGCCGGGGCGGCTCCAGCGGCGATGATCCGCGCGATCAGCCGGAGAAGCCGGGCTATCTGGCGGAAGCGCCCTACCGGGAAGAAGGCTTCCGCGACGTCTGGCGCAGCAGCGACGAGGAACTGGCGCTGGAATGGCTGCTGCCGCGCGGCGCCGCACAGGCGCCGCTGGTGATCTACCTGCCCGGCCTGGGCGAGCCCGCCGGCGCGGGGCTGGCGTGGCGGCAGGCCTGGGCGCGGGCCGGCCATGCAGTGTTGAGCTTCCAGGGCGCGGACGATGCCGGGGTATGGTCTTCGGCTGCCGCACGGCGCGGCGATTTTTCCGCCATCGCCCGCGAACGCTTCGGCGCGCAGGCTCTGTCGCGCCGCATCCTGCGCACCCGCCGGCTTGTCGACGATCTCGCGCGGCGCGGCGGCGACGCCGCCACGCCCTACGGGCGCATCGACTGGCGGCGCGTCGCGCTGGCCGGGTTCGACCTGGGCGCGCAAACCGCATTGGCCTTCGCCGGCGAACGGCAGGACGGCCTGAGCGACGCGGCTCGGAGCGCACTGGATCTGCCCATGCTGCGCGCGGCCATCGCCCTGTCGCCGCCCGTCCGCGCGGCGACAGAGGATGCGGATGCACGCCTTGGCGCCATTCACGCCCCCCTGCTGCTAGTCACCGCGCACGGACTCGACGATCCACTCGAACCCGCACGTGCGGCGCCCCACCCTCTGCGCTTCGACGCCCTGCCCGCCGGCGACAAGTACCTGCTGACGCTGGCCCGGAGTACGCGGCGGACGCTGTCCGGCACCGACGAGGCGCGGGGTGCGGAACGTGGTACGCGGGGCTCCGGCGGTGGCATGGGGGATGGACTGTCCGGCGGATTCGGCGGCGGAGCGGGCCCCGGTGGTGGCGGAGGGATGGGTGGAATGGGTGGAATGGGCGGAGGGAGCCCCGGTGGCGGCAGCATGGGCGGCCGTGGCCCCGATGGAAGCCGTGGCGGCCCTCCGCCGGGGGGCGAAGGCCGCGGGCCGGCGGGCAACGGCCGCGAACGCTGGCTGATCGCCGAACTGAGCACGGCCTTTCTGGATGCCCAGCTGCGCGATCAGGCGCGCGCCCAGGACTGGCTGACCCGCGAGGCGGCAGAGTGGATCGGCGACGACGGCGAATTGCGTAGCAAGTGAACCGTGGCGGGCGGCAATCTCTGCCGCCCGGTGGTCCGCAAGCCCGCGGCTGCGCGGACTGCAGCCAGCCGGCGGAGCGGCAGGAATTGCCGGCCCGGAGCGGTTGGCGTCCCGCACCGGCATCGGAAGCGCGGCAAGGCGAATCCATACGCATATCCGCGCATGTTCGTTAACCCGCTTTTACCTCGATTTACGCGCCGCCCCTGCCGTTCGGGCCGCGAACTTGCATAGCTGCAGCGTGCGCCGAACGGCGCGCACTCAACCACCTTCCATCCAGGGAGATCATCATGAGCATCGGCAGCATTGGAAGCAGCAGCGTCTACAGCACGCTGTGCGCATTCCAGTCGCAGTCGTCACGCACGGGCAGCAGCTACGGCGCGACGGCATCCTCCACGAGCGGCACGGTATCGGCCAGCGAGTTGTTCAGTTCGCTGGACGGCGATGGCGACGGCAGCGTCACCGAGCAGGAGTTCAGCGATGCGCTGTCCTCCCTGCTCGCCCAATTGAACGAGCAGGTCGGCAGGTCCGGGCAAGGGCCCGGCGGCATGCCGCTGCCTCCACAGGGCAGCGAGGACAGCGGCTTCTCGCTGGAAGAACTCACCGCCCAGCTAGAGGAGGTCGGCAGCAGCGACCCCGCACGGGCCAGCCTGCTGTCGAGCGTCATCGAGCACTTCGACTCGGCCGACAGCGACGCCGACGGCAAGGTCAGCTTCAAGGAAGCGATGGCTTTGCAGGACTCGCTCCCGGACAGCCAGAGCACGGCCGCGTCGAGCAGCGCGGGCACACAGGCGCAGGACGCCGACCAGGTACTGGCGCGCATCCTGCAACTGACGCAAGCCTACGGCGCCTCTGCCATCCAGGCCAGGCTGCCGCAATTCTCGGCCAGTGCATGATAGGCGGCACGGCCCGCAACGCCGGGCCGTGCCACGCACGTGCCCGGCGCTGCGGGCGGATCGCGGACAACAAAAAGCCCGCACTAGGCGGGCTACATGTTTGAATCCACTGCTTTTTTTGGAGGCGCGACTCGGAATCGAACCGGGGTACACGGCTTTGCAGGCCGCTGCATAACCACTCTGCCATCGCGCCTTGAAACTTGCGCGGCAGACCATTGGCCTGCCGCCTGAATGCTTGGAGCGGGAAACGAGTCTCGAACTCGCGACCTCAACCTTGGCAAGGTTGCGCTCTACCAACTGAGCTATTCCCGCTCGGGAAAGACCGCCATTATAGGTGGCGATTTCATGCTGTCAAGTACGGAAATCGCCCCGCCCTTTGCCGCTACTTGCCCTGTTCGGCGGTCAGCAAGGGAATCGCGCGATGCAGATAGTAGCCCATCGACCACAGCGTCAGCGCCGCAGCGACGTAGATCAGCACGCTGCCAAGCGCGCGGATGTCGATCGACAGCAGGGGCGCGTTGTACAGCAGAAGGGGAATCGCCGCCATCTGTGCCGCGGTCTTGAGCTTGCCGACGTAGGCGACCGCCACGCTCGCGGATTTGCCCACCCGCGCCATCCATTCGCGCAGCGCGGAGATGGTGATCTCGCGCCCGATGATGATGACGGCGATGATCGAATCGACACGAGACAGATCGACCAACAGGATCAGCGCGGCGGCGACCATCAGCTTGTCGGCGACGGGATCGAGAAAGGCTCCGAAAGCCGAAGTCTGGCCGAGCGCGCGCGCAAGATAGCCGTCGAACCAGTCGGTGACCGCGGCGACCGTGAACAGCACGGTCGCGACCAGGTTCTTGTTCTGCACGGACATCAGGCTGTCGGGCAGGTAGAACACGCCCACGAAGATCGGGATCAGCGCGATGCGGGCCCAAGTCAGGGAATTGGGGATATTGAATGGCATGCCGGGCAAACCGGGTTTCGGACGAAGAATGGCGCGAGTATATCAGCGCCCCCGCCGGACTCGGCATGCCGGCTCAGGCATGCGCCGGTCCGGCGGGCACGCGGCCATGGAGCCGTGCCAATTCCGCCAGCGCCCCCGCGTGCCAGGCCTCGACCTGCCCCCAGTGGAAGCGCCATGTCCACGACCCTTCGGCCACTCCCGGCCGGTTCATGCGCGCACTGCCGTCCAGCCCGAGCACATCCTGCATCGGCACGATCGCCATCCGCGCGACGGAGGCGGAGGCGGCGCGGATCAGGTCCCAATGGATGGCTTGCCCGCTGACGGCGAGATAGCGCCGGGCATGGTCCCGCGTTGTCTCCGGCAGGGCCTGCCACCAGCCCCGGGTGGTGTCGTTGTCGTGCGTGCCGGTGTAGACCACCGTGTCGGGGTCGAAGTTGTGCGGCAGATAGGGGTTGGCCGCCGGGTCGGGCGCATCGCCGTCGAAGGCGAACTGCAGGATGCGCATGCCCGGCAGGCCCGCGGCCTTGCGCAAGGCATCGACGGCGGGCGTGATGATGCCGAGGTCCTCGGCGATGATCGGCAGGCCTTCGCCCGCGACGGCATCGAGCGCAGTGTACAGCGCGGAAAAGAATGCGATGCCGGGGCCGGGCTGCCACGCGCCCTCGACCGCCGATCCGGCGCTGGCCGGAATCGCCCAGTAGGACTCGAAGCCGCGGAAGTGATCGATGCGCACGAGGTCACACTGCGCGAGCGTGTGGCGCACGCGCGCCGCCCACCAGCGATAGCCCTCGGCGACATGGGCCGGCCAGCGGTAAAGCGGATTCCCCCAGTGCTGCCCGGTCTCGCTGAAGTAGTCGGGCGGGACTCCAGCCACCGCACTGGGCCGGAGCGCCTCGTCGAGCTGGAACAGATCCGGACGGGCCCACACGTCCGCGCTGTGCGGCGACACGAAGATCGGCATGTCGCCGACGATCCTGACCCCGCGTGCGTTGGCATAGGCCTTGAGCCGCGCCCACTGCTCGTGGAAGCACCACTGGCAGAAGCGCCACGCGGCGCATTCGGCGGCGAGGCGCTGCGCCGCGGCCCGCAGCGCGCCAGGTTCGCGGCGCGCCAGGGCGGGCTCCCAGTCCTGCCACACCGATCCGCTGCCGCGATGCTGCTCGTCGAGCGCCATGAACAGCGCGTAATCGTCGAGCCAGCCGCTCATCCGCCGGCAGAAGCCGGCAAAACGGGCGTGTTCTGCCGCATCGCCATGGGCAAGGAAGCGGCTTGCGGCGCACTTCAGGCGCGGCAGCCGGTATGCCGCCACCCGCGCGTAATCGACCCGCTCCGCGCTGAAGGCCGGATCGGGGCGCAGATCGTCCGCATCGAGCCAGCCGCGCTGCTGCAACTGCTCCAGGTCGATCAGCAGCTCGTTGCCGGCGAAGGCCGAAGGGCTCATGTAGGGCGAGTTCCCCGGACCGACGCCGCCGAGCGGCAGGACCTGCCAGAGACTCTGGCGGCCCGTGGCCAGCCAGTCGACGAAATGGCGGGCGGACGGCCCGAGGTCTCCCGCGCCATGGGGGCCGGGCAAGGAAGTCGGGTGCAACAGGATGCCGCTGTGTCGGACGAAGCTCATGAAAACGCCTGCAGGAATCTTGATCGGACCAGGAAGAACGAAGCCGCCGGCCAGGCCCGCGGAGCATGCGCCGCGAGCCGCTTGGCCGGGGCGCGCCGAGTTGGACAGAATCCCCGCGCCGTTTCATGATTGAAGCCATTCATGCAACTTTCGCCCCCCAACTTGGATACTGTCAGGCAAACACCGCCGGCGGCGCAAGCGCGGCTCGTCGGCGACATCGGCGGCACCCATGCCCGCTTCGGCATCGCGGACGGAGCCGGCGCCGTCGGCGCGATCCTCGTCCTGCCCTGTTCGGCATTCGACGGCCCGGCCGGCGCGATCCGGCACTATCTCGGCCAGCTATCCGTGCCCTGCCCGCGCACCGCCGCCTTCGGCATCGCCAACCCCGTCACCGGCGACGACGTGGCGATGACCAACCACCCTTGGCGCTTTTCGGCCGACGCGCTGCGCCGCTCGCTCGGGCTGGAGCGCCTGCTGCTGCTCAACGACTTCACCGCACTCGCGCTGTCGCTGCCGCTGCTGAGGCCGGAAGAGCGCCATCCCGTTGGTGGGGGCTCGGCGCTGGACGGGCACGCCATCGGCCTGATCGGGCCAGGGACGGGGCTGGGCGTCTCGGGCCTCGTCGCCGCCGGCGGCGACCACGTACCGCTGCAGAGCGAAGGCGGCCACGTCACGCTGGCCGCGCGCGACCATCGCGAAGCCGCACTCATCGACTGGTTCCGCCGGCACCACGGCCACGTTTCGGCCGAGCGCGTACTGTCCGGCCCCGGCCTCGCGTCCTTGCACGATGCCGTGCGCGCACTGGCCGGCCAGCGCGCCATGCCGCTGCCGGGCGCGGAGGTCAGCGCGCGCGCCATGTCGGGCGCCTGCCCGTATTGCGCCGAAGCCCTGCACCACTTCTGCGCCATGCTCGGCACCGTCACCGCCGATCTCGCCCTCACGCTCGGTGCGCGCGGCGGCGTGTACCTGGGCGGCGGAATCATTCCGCAGCTCGGCGGCTTCTTCGCACGCTCGGCCTTCCGCCGGCGCTTCGAGGACAAGGGGCGCTTTTCGGGCTACCTCGCCAGCATCCCGACCTTTGTCATCGCCACGCCCTACGCTGCGCTCCGCGGCGCCGCCGCGGCGCTGGCCAACCCCATCCGAGTAGGCCACGAGGCGGCGGAAGGGGCACAATGATGCCTGTCAGCCGGCGCCTGCCCGCGCTGCCTTTTCGACCGACCGACGATGAGCAACCCGACCCCGCACTCCAGCCCGCCCCCCGGCCCCGACTCCACCTGGCAGGCGCTGCTCGCCCACCGCGGCGAGATCGGCGAACGCCACCTGGCGCAACTGTTCGCGTCCGACCCCGCCCGGGCCGCGCGCATGCAGGCCGAGGCCTGCGGCCTGTTCCTCGACTATTCCAAGAACCGCGTCACCGGCGACACCCTCGCCCTGCTCTTCGAGCTGGCGCGCGAAGCCGGGCTGGACGCGCGCCGCGCCGCGATGTTCGACGGCGAACGCATCAACCGCAGCGAAGGACGCGCGGTGCTGCACACCGCGCTGCGCCGCCCGGCGGATGAGTGCGTGATGGTGGACGGCCGCAACGTCGTCGCCGACATCGCCGCGGTGCGCGAACGCTGCTACCGCTTCGCCGAAGCCGTGCGCGACGGCGCCTGGCGCGGCTACGACGGACGCGCCATCACCGACGTCGTCCACATCGGCATCGGCGGCTCCGACCTCGGCCCGCTGATGGTGTGCGAGGCGCTGAAGCCCTGTGCCCATCCGCGCCTGCGGATGCATTTCGTATCGAACGTGGACGGCGTGCAGATCGGCGACGTGCTGTGCGCGGCCGATCCCGGCACCACGCTGTTCATCGTCGCCTCCAAGACCTTCACCACCCAGGAGACGCTGGCCAACGCCCACACCGCGCGCCGCTGGCTGATCGAACGCAGCGGCGACGAAACCGTGATCGCCCGCCACTTCGCCGCCGTATCCACCCATCCCGGCGCCGTCACCAGCTTCGGCATCGACCCCGCCAACATGTTCGGCTTCTGGGACTGGGTGGGCGGACGCTACTCGCTGTGGAGCGCCATCGGCCTGCCGATCGTGCTGCAAATCGGCGCGGCGGGCTTCGACGCGCTGCTCGCCGGCGCGCGCGCCATGGACCTGCACTTCCGCGAGGCGCCCTTCGAACGCAACCTGCCGGTCATCCTGGCGCTGACCGGCATCTGGAACATCGACTTCCTCGGCGCCCCCAGCCAGCTCATCGCCCCCTACCACCAGCGCCTGCACCGCCTGCCCGCCTTCCTGCAACAGCTCGACATGGAATCGAACGGCAAATCGGTAAAGCTGGACGGCAGCCCGGCGGGCTGCCAGACCAGCCCGGTGATCTGGGGCGAATCCGGCATCAACGGCCAGCACGCCTACTTCCAGATGCTGCACCAGGGCACGCAACTGGTGCCCACCGACTTCATCGGCGTGCTGGAAGCGGAGCGCGGTTTCGAGCAGCACCACCGCATCGCCTTCGCCAACCTGGTCGCACAGGCGGAGGCGCTGATGCGCGGCAAATCGGCCGCCGAAGCGGAAGCCGAGATGCGTGCCGCCGGAATGGCCGGCGAACGCATCCGCGCGCTGCTCCCGCACCGCGTCTTTCCCGGCAACCGCCCCAGCAACGCCTTGCTGATGGCGCGCCTGGACCCGTACACGCTGGGCGCGCTGATCGCCCTCTACGAGCACCGCACCTTCGTGCAGGGCGTGGTGTGGGGGCTGAACTCCTTCGACCAGTGGGGCGTCGAGCTGGGCAAGCAGCTCGCGGCGCGCGTGCTCGACGACCTCGCCGCCCCCGCCGACCTCCATGCGCACGACGCCAGCACGGCCGGCCTCATCGCCCGCTATCGGGCGTGCGCGGTGCGGCAAGGCGGAGACTGAAGGCGGCAGGCGCGCCCTTTGTTGCCCTGGATCAAACCGGGGCGTCTTGCGCGCCGCTGCCGGCGGACTTTGTGTCAGGATTCGTGTGGATGACGAACGTAAGCGGCCACCATGCCAAATGACAGCAACGACGCGGGTGCCAGGCGGATGCCGGCAGATGCCGGGCCGTCCCCGGGCTTGGCTCGGGCGGAACTCGACGCCCTGCTCCTGTGCACGCACGGCGACCCCTTCGCGGTGCTGGGCATGCACGAAATCGAAGGCCGCATCGTGGTCCGCGCGCTGCTGCCGGACGCGCGCACGGTCGAAGTCGTCGATGCGCTCGGCCGCCGTGTTGCCGCCCTCCGACGTCAGGACGCCACGCCGCTGTTCGCCGCCGTCATTCCCCGCCGCCGCAAGCCCTTCGCCTACCGCCTGCGAGTAGCCTGGGCCGGCAACGGCGATGGCGCGGACCATGCCGGCATCATCGACGATGCCTACCGCTTCGGCCCCCAGTTGCCCGAACTGGATGTCTGGCTGCTGGCCGAAGGCACGCACCGCCGCCCGTATGAATGGCTCGGCGCCCACCCCGTCGTGGTCGATCAGGTCGCCGGCACGCGCTTTGCGGTGTGGGCGCCGGGCGCGCGCC
The DNA here is from genome assembly GCF_000310205.1 of Thauera linaloolentis 47Lol = DSM 12138. Lineage (GTDB taxonomy): Bacteria > Pseudomonadota > Gammaproteobacteria > Burkholderiales > Rhodocyclaceae > Thauera > Thauera linaloolentis. Next base: position 8,292 of record NZ_AMXE01000105.1, read on the forward strand.
GGGTGTCGGTGGTCGGCAGCTTCAACAACTGGGACGGCCGCCGCCACATGATGCGCCTGCGGCGCGAATGCGGCGTGTGGGAGATCTTCATCCCCCACGCCGGGCCGGGCGACCTGTACAAATACGAGATCCTGGGCGGCGACGGCGCCATCCGCGCCAAGGCCGACCCGTTCGCCTTCCGCGCCGAAGTCCGCCCCCGCACCGCCTCGGTCGTCCAGTGCCTGCTGCCGGGCGCGGCGATCGACGAGGGCCGCCGCCGGGCCAACGCGCTCGACGCGCCGATCAGCATCTACGAGGTGCATCTCGGCTCCTGGCAGCGCGGGGATGACGGCGCCTGGCTGGGCTACCGCACCCTGGCCGAACGGCTCGTTCCCTACGCCGCCGGACTCGGTTTCACCCACATCGAGCTGCTGCCGATCCAGGAACATCCCTTCGACGGCTCATGGGGCTACCAGCCCACCGGCCTGTACGCACCCACCTCGCGCTTCGGCACGCCGGAAGATTTCCGCGCCTTCACCGCAGCCGCGCACGCGGCCGGCATCGGCATCATCCTCGACTGGGTGCCCGCCCACTTCCCGGCCGACAGCCACGGACTGGCGCGCTTCGACGGCAGCCATCTCTACGAGCACGCCGATCCGCGCGAAGGCTTCCACCAGGACTGGAACACCCTCATCTACAACTACGGCCGCACCGAGGTGCGCAACTACCTGAGCGGCAATGCGCTGTACTGGATCGAGCGCTTCGGCATCGACGGCCTGCGCGTGGACGCAGTGGCCTCGATGCTGTACCGCGACTACAGCCGCAAGGCGGGCGAATGGCTGCCCAACCGCCACGGCGGCCGCGAAAACCTCGAAGCCATCGAGTTCCTGCGCCGCATGAACCACCTCGTCGGCAGCGAACGCCCCGAGGCGATCACGCTGGCCGAGGAATCCACCGCCTTCCCGCAAGTCAGCCGTCCGCCCTCGCCCGACCTGCAGTCGGGCGGCCTGGGCTTCCACTACAAGTGGAACATGGGCTGGATGAACGACGTGCTGGCCTATATGGCGCAGGATCCGGTGCACCGCAAATACCACCACGACCGCATCCGCTTCTCGCTCGTCTACGCCTTCACCGAGAACTTCGTGCTGCCGCTGTCGCACGACGAAGTGGTGCACGGCAAGGGCGCGCTGCTGGCGAAGATGCCCGGCGACGACTGGCAGAAGTTCGCCAACCTGCGCCTGCTGTACGGCTTCATGTGGGGCCATCCAGGCAAGAAGCTGCTGTTCATGGGCTGCGAATTCGCCCCGTGGCAGGAATGGAATGCCGATGAATCGCTGCCCTGGCACCTCGCCGCCCACGCTCCGCACGCCGGCATGCAGCGCCTGGTGCGCGACCTCAACCTCGTCCTGCGCGGCCACCCCGCGCTCTACGAGCAGGACGTCTCGCCCGAGGGCTTCGGCTGGATCAGCCACGACGACGCAGAACACTCGCTGCTCGCCTTCGAGCGCCGGGCGCGCGACGGCCGGCGCGTGCTCGTGGTGTGCAACTTCACCCCGGTGGTGCGCGAGCACTGGCGCATCGGCGTGCCGCAGGCCGGCACCTGGCACGAACTCATCAACACCGACGCGGCGGTCTATTGGGGCTCGGGCGTGGGCAACCCGCCCCGTGCCAGCGAAGCCCTGCCCTGGCAGGGGCAGCCGCATTCGCTGACGCTGACACTGCCGCCGCTGGCCTGCCTGATGCTGGTGCGCCGTGACTGAATCCGCGCCGGCGGGCACCCGCGCATCCGCTTTCCCGTCGACCGCCGCCCCCGGGGGGCAATGGCGGCCGGCGGCCGGCCCGGCCCCGGCGATGGCGCCTGGGCGGG
>NZ_AMXE01000106.1 GCF_000310205.1 Thauera linaloolentis 47Lol = DSM 12138
AGTCTCGGCGGCGACGCCGGCCAGCGTCAGGCGCGGCAGCACCTGCGCGCCGGGCAGGCCGGCGGCGATGCGTTCGGCGCGTTCGTGTTCGGCGGCGCTGCCCCACGGCAGGCGCACCTGCCAGCCCGCCGCGCAGGCGCGCTCGGCGAGCTGGTGCCAGTAGGTTTCCGGCCAGTGCTTGGTGTCCCAGGTCGTGCCGTGCAGGAAAACGAGGTAAGGGGCGCCGGCCGCGGAGATACCCGTATTCCTTGCGTCGCCGCTTCCCGCCATCACTCGTGCCCGATCCAGCCCGTAGGGGTCGGCGGCGGGTGCGCCGTTGCCGAAGCCGGCAGCAGCATCGGCGGGTAGCGCATAGCCCAGTGCCCGGGCGAACAGTTCGCGCACGCGCAGCACCGCATGCCGGCCCCAGGCCACGCAGTGGCGATGGCGGTAGAACAGGCTCGCCAGCGGTTCGCGCGCCGAGCGCCGGTCCAGCCCATGCAGCGGGCCGCGCGCGTGGCGCGCCAGCCAGGCGCTCTTGAGCAGGCCCTGGGCGTCGATCACCGCATCGTATGGCCGCGCGCCGATTGCCGTGCGGAACGCCGCCCACTCGCCGCTGCGCCGCGCCTGCAGCGGGTGCTTGCGCCAGCGCCGAACGGCAACCGGAATCACCGCGTCGACCGCCGGATGCCAGCGCGGGATCTCGGCAAAGGCTTCTTCCACCACCCAGTCGAAGCGGATGCCGGGGAGGGCGCGCACGGCGTCGGTCAGCGCGGGCAGGGTGTGGATGACGTCGCCGAGCGAGGAGGTCTTGACGATGAGGACCCGCATCGCCGCGTCAGGCTCCGGGAAGAGAGGAGGGAACAAGAGGGATGACAGCCGCAGCGCTGCGTTCGCTGGCGGGCGCCGAACAGGGCAGGCCGAGCTCGCCCAGCGCCGCCAGCACGCGCTTGGGTGCGATGTCGGTCAGGCAGCGGGTGTGGCCCAGTGGGCAGACGCGCTTGAAACAGGGCGAACAGTCCAGCCGCAGGGTCTGGATCGAGACACGTTGCGACAGCGGCGGCGTGTGTTCCGGGCTGGACGAGCCGTAGATCGCCACCAGCGGCACGTCCAGCGCCGCCGCCACGTGCATCAGACCGGAATCGTTGGTGACGGCGGCGGCGCTCATCGCCAGCAGGTCCACCGCATCGCCCAGTGCGGTGAGGCCGGCCAGGTTGCGCACCGCCGGGTTGCCGGCGGCGATGGCCTCGCCGGCTTCGCGGTCCTTGTTCGAGCCCAGCACCCAGACCTGGAAGCCTTGTTCGGCCAGGCTGCGCGCGAGCGCGGCGAAGTGCGGAATCGACCATTGCTTGGCCGGGCCGTATTCGGCGCCGGGCATGAAGGCCACGGCCGGAACCCCGGCGGGCAGCGCGTGCGCTTCGCGCAGGCGGGGCTGGTTGTCCGCCTGCGCGATCAGGCGTGGCATGGGAAAGGGGGCGGGCAGCGGCGTGCCGGCCGGCGCGGCGAGCGCGGCGAAGCGCTGTACCGTCATCGGCAGTGCGGCCTTGTCGAGCGGGCGCAGGTCGTTGAGCAGGCCGTAGCGCATCTCGCCGCGAAAGCCGGTGCGCCGAGGGATGCCGGCGAAGAAGGGCACGAGGGCCGATTTCAGCGAGCCCGGCAGCACGATCGCCTGATCATAGCCCTCGCCCGCCAGCGACTTGCCCAGCGTGCGGCGCTTGCCCAGGCCGAATTCGCCGTGGCCGAGCGGCATCACCACGCCGCGCCGGACCTCGGGCATGCGTTCGAGGATGGGCAGCGACCAGCCCGGCGCGAGCACGTCGATGTCGCACGCGCCGCGCAGCTTGAGCGCCTTGAACAGGCTCTGCGCCATGACCATGTCGCCGACCCACGACGGGCCGACGACGAGGATTCTGCGTGCGCTGGATGACATGGGTCGCGGCCGCCGTTCAGCCGTGCCGGGCCAGCCAGTCGAGGTAGGCCGGCACGCCGGTCTCGACGTCCATGAACGGGCGGTCGTAGCCGGCTGCGCGCAGCGCGCCCATGTCGGCTTCGGTGAAGCTCTGGTAGCGGCCCTTGAGATGGTCGGGGAAGGCGATGTAGTCGATACCGCCGCCTTCGCGGCCCTGCGCCCGGTGCCAGCGGGTGGCGGCGTGGGCGACGTCGTTGAAGCTCTGCGCGCGGCCGGTGCCGAGGTTGAAGATGCCCGACACCTGCGGGCTGTCGAGCAGCCACAGGTTGACCGCGACGATGTCGTCCACGTGGATGAAATCGCGCCGCTGCTCGCCGGGGCCATAGCCGTCGCTGCCTCCGAACAGGCGCACGCGGCCCGATTCGGCGAGCTGGTTGTGGAAGTGGAAGGCCACGCTCGCCATGCTGCCCTTGTGCTGCTCGCGCGGGCCGTAGACGTTGAAGTAGCGCAGGCCGACCACCTGGCTGCCGATGCCGGCCAGCTGCGGGCGCAGATGGCAGTCGAACAGGAACTTGGAATAGGCGTACATGTTGAGCGGCTGCTCGAACTCGCGCGCTTCGCGGAACACCGGGCCCATGCCGTATACCGAGGCCGACGAGGCGTAGATGAGCGGCACCCTGGCGGCCACGCACCACGCCAGCAGCGCTTTGGTGTATTCGTAGTTGACCTTCATGACGAAGCGGCCGTCCCACTCGGTGGTGGACGAGCACGCGCCTTCGTGGAACACCGCCTCCACGGCGCCGAAGCGTTCGCCGGCCTGGATGCGGGCGAGGAAATCGTCCTTGTCCAGGTAGTCGAGGATGTCGGCGTCCGACAGGTTCAGGCATTTGCGGCCATCGGTGAGGTCGTCGACCACCAGGATGTCGCGGATGCCGCGCGCGTTGAGGCCATGGACGATGTTGCTGCCGATGAAGCCGGCGCCGCCGGTGACGATGATCATGTGGGTATCCTCTGTCTGGTTCGGGGTCAGGCCGCCTGTGCGGCGTTGCGCAGCGCCGCGGCCAGTTCTTCGGGGCTGACGGTGGCGGTGCCGAGCTTGCCGACGACGATGCCGGCGGCGACGTTGGCCACCGCGGTCGCCTCGGCCAGCGCCAGGCCGCAGGCCAGGCCCGCGCCCAGCACCGCGACCACCGTGTCGCCCGCGCCGGTGACGTCGAACACGTCGCGTGCGCGGGTCGGCAGGTCGAGCGGCGCCTGGCCGGCCTGCAGCAGCGTCATGCCGCGCTCTGAGCGGGTGATCAGCACCGCGTCGAGGGCGAGCGATTCACGCAAGGCCTCGCCGCGTTCGCGCAGCGTGGCCTCGTCGGCGCAGTGGCCCACCACGGCTTCGAATTCGCTCATGTTGGGGGTGATGACGGTGGCGCCGCGGTAGCGGCCGAAGTCCGTGCCCTTGGGGTCGACCACTACCGGCGTGCCCTGGCCGCGCGCGATGCGGACCAGGCCGCCGACCTGGGCCAGCGTGCCCTTGCCGTAGTCCGACAGCACGACCGCGCCGGCGCCGGGCAGGGTGTGCTGGAAGGCCTGCTCGATACCGGCCGACTCCAGCGCGGCGAAGCTGTCCTCGAAATCGAGCCGGATCAGCTGCTGGTGACGGCTGATGATGCGCAGCTTGGTGATCGTCGGGTGCTGCGGGGCCTCGAGCAGGCGGCAGACGACGCGGCCGGCTTCGAGCTTGTCGCGCAGGCGCTGCGCCGCCTCGTCGCGCCCGACCAGCGCCACCAGTTCGGTGTTGCCGCCCAGCACGGCGGCGTTGAGCGCGACGTTGCCGGCGCCGCCCGCGCGGAATTCGTCCGCCTCGACCTTCACCACCGGCACCGGCGCCTCGGGCGAGATGCGGTTGGTGGAGCCGTGCCAGTAGCGGTCGAGCATGACGTCGCCGACGATCACGAGGCGGCCACGGGAAAAATCGGGCAGGGAGGTCGGCATGGCGCGGCTGGGGCAAGGATTCAGGGGCGGAATTATCCCACGAAGCCGCCCCGTGCTGCGAGAACGGCCACTGCGCCGCCACGGGCGAGGTGGCCCGCGCCCGCCCGCGGGCTCAGCGGTTGAACCAGCGCAGGGCCACGCCCCAGTCCTCGACGTCCAGCCGTGTTGCCTGTCCGCAGCCGAAGTCCAGCCCCAGCCAGCGTTCCGGCGGCAGGCCGAGCAGATGGCCGGCAAGCACGCGCAGGGGGCCGCCGTGGGCGACCACCACGACCGGCGCGGCGGGGGCCGAGGCCTGCAGTTCGTCCAGCCAGTGCAGCACCCGCGCCGTCATTTCGCGCGCCGATTCGCCACCGGGGGCGCGGAAGCCGAGCGGGTCGGCGGCCCAATCGTCGATGGCCGCGCCGATGGTGCTGAAGGCCTGCCCTTCCCAGGCGCCGAAGTGGATCTCCTTCAGGCGCGCGTCGAGGCGGAGGGGGGCGAGCGGAGTGGCGAATTGGTCGGCGAGCATCCGGGCGCGGACGAGCGGGCTGGCATGCAGGTCGAAGCGTTGCGGCAGCAGCGGGCGCAGCCGTGCGGCGACCTCGGCGGCGGATTCGGCGATGCCGATGTCGAGCTGGCCGTAGCAGATGCCGGGCTCGATCGCCGGGCGAGGGTGGCGGATGAGGTGGAGTTCCATCGTCGGGTGGTGTCCTATGCGCCGGCCGGGGCGATCAGCGAGGCGAGCCGGGGCGCGGCCAGCAGGCCGGCATAGCAGGCCAGTTCGGCCAGTTGCTGGGTGGCGCCGAGCAGGTCGCCGGTATGGCCGCCGAGCCGGCGCATGAACAGGCGCGCGCACCAGGCGGTGACGGCTGCGGTGGCGGCGACCGCAGCGAGCGCTTCGGTCGGCGTCAGCAGGGCCAGGGGAAGCAGCCCGCAGGCGCCGGCGATGGCGAGCCCCGCCGGTGTCAGGCGCTGCGCCACGGGGGCCGATTTGCCGCTGCCGTCGGCGCGCGCATAGGGCAGCAGGTGGACGAGGCTGGTGGCAGCGAGGCGCGACAGCGGATGGGCGACGAGGAGGGCCGCGACGATGCCGGCCGGCAGGCCGTCGGCGCCAAAGGTGCCGGTCTTCGCCAGTTCCAGCAGCGCAGCGGCCTTCGCCAGCAGCAGCAGCGCGACGCCGATGGCGCCGTAGCTGCCGATGCGCGAGTCTTTCATGATCGCCAGCACCTGCGCCTTGTCCCAGCCGCCGCCGAGGCCGTCGCAGGTGTCGGCGAAGCCGTCCTCGTGGAAGGCGCCGGTGATGCGCACCGTGAGCGCCATCGACAGGATGATGGCCAGGGCCGGGGGCAGCAGCCACGAAAAGGCGAGGTATCCCGCCGCGCCGGCCAGGCCCACCACCCAGCCGACCAGCGCGAGGTAGCGCGCCGCGTGCCGCAGGCGGTCGGCCGACCACGGCACCCAGGCGGGCACCGGCAGGCGGGTGAAGAAGCCGAGCGCGGTCAGGAACAGTTCGAGCTGGTAGCGCATCGGCGCCGTCAGCCCTGTTCGTCCTGTCCGCTGACGCCGGCCGACTCGAAGCTCGCCATGTCGTTGAGGAAGTTCGCCGCGGCCTGTATCAGCGGCCAAGCCAGCGCTGCGCCCGTGCCTTCGCCCAGGCGCAGGTCCAACTCCACCAGCGGCTCGGCCATCAGGTAGCCGAGCTGGACGCGGTGGCCCGGCTCGAGCGAACGGTGGGCGAACACGCAGTAGGGCAGCACGTTGGGGTTGATGGCGTGCGCGGCGAGCAGCGCCGAGGTGACGATGAAGCCATCGATGACGAGCAGCATGCGCCGTTCGGCGGCGCCGAGCATGGCGCCGGCCATCATCGCGATCTCGAAGCCGCCGTACTCGGCCAGCGCCAACAGCGGGTCGGTCGGCCAGCCGCCGCGATGCAGCGCCGCCTTCAGCAGCTCGCGCTTGTGCGCGAGGCCCGTGTCGTCGAGGCCCGTGCCGCGGCCGGTGACGGTATAGAGGTCCGCGCCATGCTCGGCGCCGATGAGGCAGGTCGTCAGCAGCGAGGCCGCCGCCGTGTTGCCGATGCCCATCTCGCCGAAGCCGACACAGTTGCAGCCGTTGTCCGCCAGGGCATGGGCGATCTCGCGCCCGCGCCGCAGGGCGGCGTCGCACTGTTCGGTGCTCATCGCCGGCTGGTCGAGATAGTTTGCCGTGCCCGGAGCGATCTTGGCGTCGATCAGGCCGGCGCGCTTGCCGAAGTCGTGATTGACGCCGGCATCGATCACGCTCAGCCCCAGCCCCATCTGCCGGCTGAAGACGTTGATCGCCGCGCCGCCGGCGAGGAAGTTCTCCACCATCTGCCAGGTCACGTCCTGCGGATAGGCCGACACACCGGCCCGGGCCGCGCCGTGGTCGCCGGCGAAGACGACGAGGTGGGGCTGGCGCAGTTCGGGCGTCAGCGTCTGCTGTACCAATCCGATCTGCAATGCGAGTGCTTCCAGGCGGCCGAGCGCGCCGAGGGGCTTGGTCTTGCGGTCGATCTTGTGTTGCAGTGCCGGGGCGAGGGCCTGGCTGGGTGGAATGATGTGGATCTGCATGGCTGGAATCGTGGGTGCTGTCCTTCGGGTGTGGCGGTGGCAAGCCGCGAGCGTGAGACGAAAGGTAGCAGATCGTGCTAGCCGCGGCACTCCCCACTTGCCATGCTGCGATGCCGCAATTGCCCTGGTGATTGCCGTTTCATTTGTTTGTCATTGCATATATCATCGCTGCCGGGTTTTGTGCCGCCGAGCCGCCCCAAGGCAAAAAAAGTCCCCCTCGGGGGCAGCGACCCGCGCAGCGGCGGAGCGTGGGGGCCTTCCCTCCCGCCGGGCCGCCCCAGGGCGAAAACCTTTCATGCGATGCCCGGTGCCGGCGCAGCGCGACTCGAAGCATGCATGCCGGGAGGGCAGGAATGACGGAAGCGGTTCATACGGGAGTGTTCGAGGGCGCGCTCGACAGTGGCGTGCCGGTGCCGCCGGTGGCCGCCGCATCCGCCGCCATCGCCGGCGGCGGGCCGAGGGTGCTGCCTTTCGCGTTCAGCGGCAAGGGCTTCGAGTTTTTCCGCATCTGGATCGTCAACGTGCTGCTGTCGATCGTCACCCTGGGCGTCTATTCGGCCTGGGCCAAGGTGCGCACGCAGCGCTACTTCTATGGCAATACCAGCCTCGACGGCAGCAGCTTCGAATACCTGGCCACGCCGATGCAGATCCTGAAGGGACGGCTGATCGCCTTCGCCCTGTTCGCGGCCTACGCCGTCGCCGACAGCCTGGTGCCGCTTCTCGGGGCCGCGCTGATGCTGCTGCTGATTCTTGCCACGCCGTGGATCGTGGTGCGTTCGCTGGCCTTCCGCAATCGTCACAGTGCCTGGCGCGGGGTGCGTTTCGGCTTCGACGGCAGGGTGGGTGAAGCGGTCAAGGCCTTGCTGCTGTGGCCGCTTGCCGGCGTGCTGACGCTGGGCCTGCTGATGCCGCTGGCGATGCAGCGCCAGCAGCGCTTCGTGATCGACAATTCACGCTACGGCACCAGCCGGTTCGGTTTCGAAACCGGGGCGCGTCCGTTCTACCGCTTGTTCCTGCTACTGTTGCTGGCAGGGGCGGTGGGCGGCGGCAGCAGCTTCCTGCTCGGCATGCTGTTCCCGCCGCTGGGCATGCTTGCGGCGGCACTCGTCTATCTCGGGCTGTTCGCATGGTCCAAGACCGCCTTCACCAACCTGGTGTTCGGCGGCAGCGCGCTCGACGGACATCGCTTCGTGGCCCGCTACGCGTTCGGGTCCTACCTGATGCTGATGCTCGGCAATGCGCTGGGCATGGTGCTGACGCTCGGCCTGTTCTACCCCTGGGCCAGGGTGCGCAACGCGCGCTATGCGGCCGGGCACATCGATTTCGTCGCGGAGGACGAGCTCGACGGTTTCGTCGCCGCGCAGCGCGACGCGGTGTCGTCCACCGGCGGCGAGGTCGCGGACCTGTTCGACGTGGATATCGGCCTGTGACGCAGGCGGGCGGAATCGCCGGCGCCTACTTCGCGCCGGGCGGCTCGGCGCGGGTGCGCGCAGTGCTGCGTTCCGATGCCGGCGGCGTGCGCATCGAGGCCATCGGCGGCGAGGTGCTTGCCGGACCACAGGCCGTGGCTGCGTTGCAGGTGAGTTCGCGCATCGGCGATACCCCGCGTTTCGTGCGCTTTGCCGACGGCGGCGCGTTCGAGACCGCCGACAACGCTGCGGTCGATGCCTTGCTGCTGCCGCTGCGGCCGCGGCACGGCCTGGCGCACCGGCTGGAGTCGCGGCTGCGCTACGTGCTCATCGGCCTGGCGGTGACGCTGGCTTTCGCCTGGGGCGTGGTGCGCCATGGCATTCCGGCGCTGGCCGAGACCGCCGCGCATGCGGTGCCGCCCGGCATGGCCGCGCGGCTGGGCGACGGCGTGCTCGAACTGCTCGATGGCCGGCTGCTCAAGCCCAGCGCCTTGCCCGCCGAAGAGCAGGCGCGGCTGCGCGCGCGTTTCGAACCCTTCCTGCGCAGTGCGGGCGGCGGCATGCCGCTGAGGGTGGAGTTTCGCGATGCGGCCGCCAGCGTGGGGCCGAATGCGCTGGCGCTGCCATCGGGCACGCTGGTGTTCACCGATCAACTGGTGCGGCTGGCGGGCAGCGACGAGGAACTAATCGGCGTGCTCGCCCACGAGATCGGCCATGTCGAGCATCGCCATGCGCTGCGTCATGCGATCCAGGGCTCGACCCTGGGGTTGGCGGCGACGGTGTTGACCGGCGACATTTCGTCGATATCGTCGGTGATCGCGGCGATTCCCGTGATCCTGACCGAACTCGGCTATTCGCGCGACTTCGAGTTCGAGGCCGACCGCCATGCCGCCGCCGTGCTGCGGCAGCACGGGCTGTCGCCCGCCGTGCTCGGTGATCTGCTGGCACGGCTCGATCGCCGCCACGCCGACGATTGCGCCCGCGAGGCGGCCGCAGCCGGCGGCGGCGACTGCCATGGCGAGGACTGGTGGCGCTATCTCTCCACCCATCCGCCGACCGCGGAGCGCATTCGCAGGATCGGCGGACAGGACGGCTAGGGCGTGCGGCCCGCCAGCGTGTGGTGCCGGCGGCGCTCAGGCGGGATCGGCGGGCAGGTCGCGGTACAGTTCGGCGAGCGGCAGCGCGAAACCGAAGGCGGGCAGGGCGAGGCCGGCGCTGTCGCCGCTGGCCTCGGTCAGCAGCCAGCCGCCTTCCGCAGTGCGGGAATAGCATTCGGCGTGGGCACGGTCCTGCGACAGGAACAGTACGGTCTTGAGCCCGGCGAAGCGGCGGTAGGCGGCGAACTTGCCGCCGCGGTCGTAGGCTTCGGTCGAGGGCGACAGCACCTCGGCGATCAGCACCGGGTCTTCCTTGACCTGGCGGCGGGCGCGGTCGGCGTCCGAGCAGGTGACGAAAACGTCCGAGTAAAAGAGATCGCCGGCTTCGGCCAGGCGCAGGCGGACGTCTGACATGAACACCGAGCAGGGGGTGCCGTGCAGGCTGTTGCGCAAGGCCATGTAGGCATTGCCGCAGATCAGGTTATGCACATCCGACCCCCCGGCCATCATGAACGCCTCGCCGTTGAAGAATTCCCAGCGCTCCGGCTGGTCCGCCTCCCAGGCGAGGAATTCGTCCACCGTCATCACGTGTTTTTCCGCAGGCAGGTCCATGGCAATCTCCCGGTGTGTCCGTCGGCTTGCAGTCCAGCCTTCCTTCAGCACCAGCGGCAGGCCGGCGGCGACGAACACCACGCGCGGGCACAGCGCCGCCACGGCCTGGTTCAGCCGTCCGGCCTCGTCGCGGAACAGGCGGCCGAGCGGCGTCTCCGGCACCAGGCCGAGGCCGACTTCGTTGGCGACAAGGATGATGCGCCCCGGCAGGACGGGCAGCGTGGCGAGCAGCGCGTCGCGCTCGGTGCGGAACGCGGGCAGCGCGTCGGCATCGGCGCCGGGAGGCAGGGTGACGGCATCCGCCAGCAGGTTGGCGAGCCACAGGGTGAGGCAGTCCACCAGCAGGCAGCGGCCGGGCGCGGCCTCGCGGCGCAGGGCGGCGGCCAGCGCGAGCGGCGCCTCGACCGTGCGCC
>NZ_AMXE01000107.1 GCF_000310205.1 Thauera linaloolentis 47Lol = DSM 12138
CCTGCCGCGCGGCGGCCATCGCCGTCCGCGGCCCGGCGGCGCCCGCCTTCTCCCGCGCCGGCGCGGGCCTCATCGCCCGCCTTCCACGCCCCGCGCCGTGTCTTCCCCCTCTCCTTCCCAATACCCCGACCGGTTGTAGACCGCCTTCAGGTAATCGATGAAATGCCGCACCTTGGCCGGCAGATAGCGCTGCTGCGGGTACACCGCCTGGATGTCGTAGCTCGGCGCGGCGAAGTCATCGAGCACCGTCACCAGTTCACCCCGCCGCAGTTCGGCCTGGATCTCCCAGGTCGAGCGCCAGCCCACGCCCAGGCCCTGCTTCACCCAGTCGAACAGCAGTTCGCCGTCGTTGCAGGCCAGGTCGCCCTCGACGCGGACGGCGAACAGCTTGCCGTCGCGCACGAAGCTCCAGCCGCGCTGCTGGCCGCCGGCGAGGTTGAAGGCCAGGCTGTTGTGGCGCACGAGGTCTTCCGGCTGGCGCGGCACGCCGTGGCGCTCGAAGTAGTCCGGCGTGCCGCACACCACGCGGCGGTTGGGATACAGCCGCACCGGCACGTAGTTGGGGTCGGCAACCTCGCCGATGCGGATCGACATGTCGTAGCCCTCGCGCACCAGGTCGACCACGCTGTCGGTGAAGTTGAAGGACATCTTCAATTCCGGATGCAGGGCGCGAAAGCCCAGCGCATGCGGCGCCACGTGCCGCCGCCCGAAGGCGGCCGGCGCCGACACCACCAGGTGCCCACGCACTACGTTGCGCCCGGCGCTGATGCCGTGCTCGATCTCGTCGAACTCGCGCAGCAGTTGCCGGCATTGCTCCAGGAACTGCTCACCGAGGTCGGTCAGCGTCAGGCCGCGGGTGGAGCGGTGCATCAGCTTCACGCCGAGGCGCCGTTCCAGGCCGTCGAGGCGGCGCCCCATGATGACCGGCGTGACCCCTTCGACCAGGGCGGCGGCGGCGAAGCTGCCTTTTTCGGCAACGAGCGCGAAGCTGCGGATTTCGGTATGGCGGTCCATTGCATTCAATACCTGAAGTATCGACAGAAACGATTTATACACCCATTCAGTCTTCGCCGCGGACTGCTTATCCTGCAGCCATCGGATTCGTCCAACATCCCCGGAAGGAGACAGTGAAATGGCCCGCATGAGAGCAGTCGATGCCGCAGCAGCGGTGATGCGCAAGGAAGGCGTGAGCACCGTGTTCGGCGTGCCCGGCGCCGCGATCAACCCGCTGTACTCGGCGATGAAGAAGAACGGCGGCTTCAACCACGTCCTCGGCCGCCACGTCGAAGGCGCCTCGCACATGGCCGAGGGCTACACCCGCGCCAAGGCCGGCAACATCGGCGTGTGCATCGGCACCTCGGGCCCGGCCGGCACCGACATGATCACCGGCCTGTACTCGGCCTCGGCCGACTCGATCCCCATCCTGTGCATCACCGGCCAGGCGCCGCGCGCCCGGCTGTACAAGGAAGACTTCCAGGCGGTGGACATCGAATCGATCGCCAAGACGGTGACCAAGTGGGCGGTCACCGTGCGCGAGCCGGCGCTGGTGCCGCGCGTGTTCCAGCAGGCCTTCAGCATCATGCGCTCGGGCCGCCCCGGGCCGGTGCTGATCGACCTGCCCTTCGACGTGCAGATGGCCGAAATCGAGTTCGACATCGACACCTACGAGCCGCTGCCCGCCTACAAGCCCGCCGCCACCCGCGCCCAGGCCGAGAAGGCGATGGAGATGCTCAACGCCGCCGAACGCCCGCTGATCGTCGCCGGCGGCGGCGTGCATAACGCCGATGCCGCCACCCGCCTGCAGGAATTCGCCGAACTCACCGGCGTGCCGGTGATCCCGACGCTGATGGGCTGGGGCAGCATTGCCGACGACCATCCGCTGATGGCAGGCATGGTCGGGCTGCAGACCTCGCACCGCTACGGCAACGCGACGATGCTGGCCGCCGACTTCGTGATCGGCATCGGCAATCGCTGGGCCAACCGCCACACCGGCTCGGTCGAGGTGTATACCGAGGGCCGCAAGTTCGTGCACATCGACATCGAGCCGACCCAGATCGGCCGCGTGTTCGGCCCCGACTACGGCATCGTGTCGGACGCCGGCGCCGCGCTCGACCGCCTGCTGGAAGTGGCGCGCGAGATGAAAGCCGCCGGCACGCTGCGCGACCGCGGCGCCTGGGTGGCCGACTGCCAGCAGCGCAAACGCACGCTGCAGCGCAAGACGCATTTCGACAACACGCCGATGAAGCCGCAGCGCGTGTACGAAGAAATGAACCAGGCTTTCGGCAAGGACACCTGCTACGTCAGCACGATCGGCCTGTCGCAGATCGCCGCCGCGCAGTTCCTGCACGTGTACAAGCCGCGCCACTGGATCAACTGCGGCCAGGCCGGCCCGCTGGGCTGGACCATCCCGGCCGCGCTGGGCGTGTGCGCCGCCGACCCGGAACGCAATGTGGTGGCGATCTCGGGCGACTACGACTTCCAGTTCATGATCGAGGAGCTGGCGGTGGGCGCGCAGTTCAAGCTGCCCTACATCCACGTGCTGGTGAACAACGCCTATCTCGGCCTGATCCGCCAGGCGCAGCGCGGCTTCGACATGGACTACTGCGTGCAGCTCGCGTTCGAGAACATCAACGCGCCGGAGACCGAAGGCTATGGCGTCGACCACGTCGCCGTGGTCGAAGGCCTGGGCTGCAAGGCGATCCGCGTGCGCAAGGCCGAAGACATCCAGCCCGCCTTTGCCCAGGCGCGGCAATGGATGAAAGAATTCCGCGTGCCCGTGGTGGTCGAGATCATCCTCGAGCGCGTGACCAACATCGCGATGGGAACCGAGATCAACGCCGTCAATGAATTCGAGGAACTCGCCGAGCGCGGCGAGGACGCCCCGACCGCGATCTCGATGCTCGACTGAGCGCCCGCCCGCAACCAACGACCGGAGAAGCCGACATGCCGAAGTTCAACGCCAACCTGACCATGCTGTTCAACGAACTGCCTTTCCTCGACCGCTTCCAGGCGGCGGCGGAAGCCGGCTTCAAGGGCGTGGAGTTCCTCTTCCCCTACGCCCTCGACAAGAACGAGCTCGCCGAGCGCCTCGACCGGCATGGCCTGGCCCAGGTACTGCACAACCTGCCGGCGGGCAACTGGGACGGCGGCGAGCGCGGCATCGCCTGCCACCCGGACCGCGTGGGCGAGTTCCAGGACGGCGTCGGCCGCGCCATCGAATACGCCGGCGCGCTCGGCTGCGGGCAGATCAACTGCCTGGCCGGCATCACGCCGGCCGGCGCCGATGCCGGCCAGGTGCACGAGACCCTGGTCGCCAACCTGCGCTTCGCCGCCGGCAAGCTGGGCGAGGCCGGCATCCGCCTGCTGATCGAGCCGATCAACACCTTCGACATCCCCGGCTTCCACGTCAATGGCACCGCGCAGGCGATCGCGCTGATCGACGAAGTGGGCTCGGACAACCTGTTCCTGCAGCACGACATCTACCACATGCAGCGCATGGAGGGCGAACTGGCCAGCACCATCGCCCGCCACCTGCCGCGCATCGCCCACATGCAGATCGCCGACAACCCCGGCCGCAACGAACCGGGCACGGGCGAGATCAACTACGCCTGGCTGTTCCGCTTCATCGACCGCCTCGGCTACGACGGCTGGATCGGCTGCGAATACAAGCCCGCCGCCGGCACCCGCGAGGGCCTGGGCTGGCTGAAGGCGCTGGCGGGCTGACGCGCGCACACCACGACCACACCCAACCCAAGGAGACAACATCATGGCCAACATCGGCTTCATCGGCCTCGGCATCATGGGCAGCCCCATGGCCGGCCATCTCATCAAGGGCGGCCACACCGTCTACGCCCACACCCGCGGCGACATCCCCGCCAGCCTGCTCGAAGCGGGCGCCAGGCCCTGCGCCAACGGCGCCGAAGTGGCGCGCCAGGCCGACATCATCATCACCATGGTGCCGGACACGCCGCACGTCGAGGATGCGCTGTTCAACCCCGAAGGCGTCGCCGCCGGCCTGTCCGCGGGCAAGATCGTGGTCGACATGAGCTCGATCTCGCCGGTCGCGACCAAGGACTTCGCCAAGCGCATCAACGCGCTCGGCTGCGAATACCTCGATGCACCGGTATCGGGCGGCGAGGTCGGCGCCAAGGCCGCCAGCCTGACGATCATGGTCGGCGGCAGCGAAGCGGCCTTCGGCAAGCTCAGACCGGTGTTCGAGCTGATGGGCAAGAACATCACCCTGGTCGGCGGCAATGGCGACGGCCAGATCACCAAGGTCGCCAACCAGATCATCGTCGCGCTGAACATCGAGGCCGTCGGCGAGGCACTGCTGCTGGCCGCCAAGGCCGGCGCCGACCCCGCCAAGGTGCGCCAGGCGCTGATGGGCGGCTTCGCCAACTCGCGCATCCTCGAAGTGCATGGCGAACGCATGGTCAAGCGCAGCTTCGACCCCGGCTTCCGCATCGAACTGCACCAGAAAGACCTGAACCTGGCGCTGACCACCGCCCGCCAGCTCGGCGTGTCGCTGCCCAACACCGCCTCGGCGCAGGAGCTGTTCAACGCCTGCGCCGCGCACGGCGGCAAGGCCTGGGACCACTCGGCCATGGTGCGCGCGCTGGAGAAGATGGCCAATTTCGAGATTGGACAATGATGCGGTCCAGGGCGGCCGGCTCGCCGGTCCGCCCACGCCAACCCCAACCCCAACCCCGATAATCATGAAGTGCCGGCATCGACCGGCACCCGGGCGACGGACCTTCTCCCTCCCCTCGACCGTCCGTCGCCCACCCACCGAAGGAGATCACGATGCGCCACCTTGCCATCGAAGTCGGATCGTTCCGCTTCGTCGCCCGCCTGGAGGAAGCCGCCGCGCCCAAGACCTGCGCCGCCTTCCTCGAACTGCTGCCGTTCTCGAACCAGGTCATCCACTCGCGCTGGAGCGGCGAAGCCGTGTGGGTGCCGCTGGGTGAGTTCGATACCGGCCTCGGCTTCGAGAACCACACCAGCCACCCTTCGCGCGGCGACATCCTGCTGTACCCGGGCGGCTTCTCCGAAACCGAGATCCTGTTCGCCTACGGCAGCAGCAGCTTCGCCAGCAAGATGGGGCAGCTCGCCGGCAACCACTTCCTGACCGTGGTCGAAGGCGGCGACCAACTCTACGAAATGGGCCGCACCGTGCTGTGGAAGGGCGCGCAGTGGATCCGTTTCACCGACATCGGCGAGCGCTGAACATGGAACCCACCTACCTCCTGAGCCTGGATGACGCCAGGCGCATTGCCGCCGCCGCCGAGGCCGAGGCCCGCGCCAAGGGCTGGGCGGTCAGCATCGCGATCTGCGACGCCGGCGGCCACGCCCTGTGGCTTCAGCGCATGGATGGCGCGCCGCTGATGAGCGCCGCCGTCGCCCCCGAGAAGGCGCGCACCTGCGTGCTGAGCGGCAAGCCGAGCAAGGCCTTCGAGGACATGGTCAACAATGGCCGCTTCGCCGCGCTGGCGATGCCGGTGGTGCCGCTCGAAGGCGGCGAACCGATCGTCGCCGGCGGCAAGCTCATCGGCGCCGTCGGCGTGTCCGGCGTCAAGGCCGGCGAGGACGCGCAGGTCGCCCGCGCGGGCGTCGCCGCCCTCGCGCTCACCGCACACCAGGAGAACCCGGCATGAAACGCGAACGCAGCGCCCGCATCCTCGCCACCCTCGGCCCCGCCAGTTCCAGCCGCGAACAGATCCGCGCGCTGGCCGAGGCCGGCGCCGACGTCTTCCGCCTCAACTTCAGCCACGGCAGCCACGACGACCACGCCGAACGGCTGCGGACAATCCGCGAGATCGAGCAGGAAATCGGCCGCCCGATCGGCGTGCTGATGGACCTGCAAGGCCCCAAGCTGCGCGTCGGCCGCTTTGCCGAAGGCAAGGTCACGCTGGCCGCCGGGGCCGGCTTCCGCCTCGACCTCGACTCCGCCGCGGGCGACGCCGCGCGCGCCAACCTGCCCCACCCCGAGATCTTCGCCGCGCTCGAAGCCGGCACCGAACTGCTGCTGGACGACGGCAAGCTGCGCCTGCGCGTCGATGCCTTCGGCCCCGATTTCGCCGACACCACGGTGCTGGTCGGCGGCGTGCTGTCCGACCGCAAGGGCGTCAACGTGCCCGGCGTTGTGCTGCCGATCTCGCCGCTGACCGCCAAGGACCGCATCGACCTCGACTTCGGCCTGGCGCTGGGCGTCGACTGGGTGGCGCTGTCCTTCGTGCAGCGCGCCGAGGACCTGCGCGAAGCGCGCGAGATCATCGGCGACCGCGCCTGGATCATGGCCAAGCTGGAAAAGCCCGCCGCCATCGACCAGCTCGATCCCATCGTCGCGCTGGCCGACGGCATCATGGTGGCGCGCGGCGACCTCGGCGTCGAACTGCCGCCGCAGCAGGTGCCGGTGCTGCAGCGGCGCATCGTGCGCGCCGCCCGCGCCGCCGGCAAGCCGGTGGTGGTGGCCACGCAGATGCTGGAATCGATGATCAACTCGCCGGTGCCCACGCGCGCCGAAGCCTCGGACGTCGCCACCGCGATCTACGACGGTGCCGACGCGGTGATGCTGTCGGCCGAATCGGCCTCGGGCCAGTACCCGGTCGAGGCGGTGGACATCATGCACCGCATCATCTGCGAGGTGGAACACGACCCCGCCTGGCGCGCCGGCCTCGAAACCAGCCATACGCCCGCCGGGGCGAACACGCCGGACGCGATCTGCTGCGCCCTGCGCCGCGTCGCCGGCCTGCTCGAACCGGCCGCCACCGTGGCCTACACCACCTCGGGCTTCAGCGCCCTGCGCGCCAGCCGCGAACGCCCGGTGGCCCCCATCCTCGCACTGACGCCGCAACTGGCGACGGCGCGCCGGCTGGCGCTGGCATGGGGCGTGCACCCGGTCCCGTTCGAGGAGGTGCATGACGTCACCGAAATGGTCGAGCATGCCGCGACCGCCGCGGTCAGCAACGCATTCGCCAGGGCCGGCGATGTCGTCGTCGTCATCGCCGGCATGCCCTTCGGCCGCAGCGGCGGCACCAACCTGCTGCACGTGGCGCGCATTCCGCGCTGAGCGGGCCTGGAGAGGCCGCAAATCAGCGCGGCCGCCCCAGGTTCAGGAAGCCGTGCAGCAAGCGGGTCAGGCGCGGCATCACCACCCAGGTCATCGTGGCCACGATCAATGCGGTCAGGACCGCAGTGCGCAGCAGGAAAGGCAGCGCCTGCAGCCAGGGCGCCACCAGCCACAGGAAGAACGACACGGTCGGGAAGATGCCCAGCCAGGTGACGAGCGCCATGCGCGCGCGCGGCGGGTGCATGCTGGCGGGCACGACCGCGGGCTGGAACCAGGCCTCGAGCCCGCTCAGGACGCGGAACGCGGGTTCGCCCTCGGCGACTTCGCGCAGGCGACCGAGGCATTGGGCCCGCGCTTCGCTGTGCTCCCAGACGTCGAGGTCGGCCTCCGAGGCGAAGTGGGTCACGATCTGGTAATCGCCCCCGGCCTGCTCGGGCGGAATGATGTCACCGCCCAGAAAGCCCTTGAAGGAGCGCATCCGGGCCAGCATCGCGCGCACCCGCGATTCGTATTCCGCCTCGCGCCCTGGGAGCGCGCGGCGGCGCGCGATGCGTGTGACGGACGGAGCGGTTTCGTTTGTCGGATCGTTCATCGCAGCGGATCCCCAGGCTGTTTCATCGGCACGACCGAGCATGCCCCGCGCCGGAGCGTCGGGCAACGGTCATCGTCAGCGCCCCAGATCCTTGGCCGTGGCGCCGGCGATGCCCCAGTTTTCCTTGGGCACGTCGTGGATCCAGACGCGCACGTTCTCCTTCGGCGCGCCGACTGCATCGACCAGCGCCTGGGTGACTTTCTCGATCACCGCGCGCTTCTGCTCTTCGCTGCGGCCTTCGATCATGTAGATCTGGGCAAATGGCATGGTTCTGCTCTCCGTGGTCGGGGGGGATTGGAGCGGCAGGCCTGGCCCGCCGCTGCGCGGGATCATTTGAAGCGGACCGACACCGAACCGAGTCCCTGCACCCGCAGCGTGACGTCGTCGCCCGGCTGCACCGCCACCGCTTCGGTGATGCCGCCGGACAGGATCAGCGTGCCGGCGGGGATGTCCTCGCCGCGCTCGCCCAGCATGTTGGCCAGCATCGCCACCGCCGCGGCCGGATGGCCCAGCACCGCCGCGCCGGCACCGAAGGCCACCGGCTCGCCGTTCTTTTCCAGCACGATGCCGGTGGTGCGCAGGTCCAGATCGGCGGCATCGCCCATCCTGCCGCCGACGACGAAGCGGCTCGACGAGCAGTTGTCGGCGACCACGCTCTTGAGATCGAACTTGAAGTCGCGGTAGCGGCTGTCGATGACCTCGATGGCCGGGATGACGAAATCGGTCGCGGCCAGCACCGTGCCGATGTGGCAGCCCGGCCCGCGCAGCGGCGCCTTGGTGACGAAGGCGATCTCGGGCTCGACCTTGGGATGGATCAGCTTCGCGGTGTCGATCTCGCCGCCCTCGGGCACGCTGAAATAGTCCGCCAGGAAGCCGAACACCGGCGTCTCGACGCCCATCTGCTTCATCTTGGCGTGCGAGGTCAGCCCGGCCTTGAGGCCGATGATCCGGCAGCCGCGCGCCACCTTGCGGCGCTTGATCTCGTCCTGGATGGCGTAGGCGTCATCCCAGTCCATGTCGGGGTGATCGTCGGTGATCTTGGGCGTGTCCTTCGCCTCCAGCTCGCAGGTTTCGAGGTGGATGGCGAGTTGCTCGATGGTTTCGCGTGACAGTTTCATGCCGCAACCCCCTTCGCCCTTGCGAGGTTCATGGCCGTATCCTCGATCATGTCCTCCTGTCCGCCGACCATGCCGCGCCGGCCCATCTCCACCAGGATTTCGCGCGCCGGCACGCCGTACTTCTTCTCGGCACGCTTGGCGAACAGCAGGAAGGAGCCATACACCCCCGCGTAGCCCAGCGTCAGCGCATCGCGGTCGATGCGGATCGGGAAGTCCATGATCGGCACCACGAGGTCCTCGGCCACGTCCTGGATCCTGAACACGTCCACCCCGGTCTCGATCCCCATCAGATCGCACACCGCGATGAACACTTCCATCGGCGTGTTCCCCGCCCCCGCACCCAGGCCCGCCGCCGCCGCGTCGATCCGCGTGGCCCCCGCTTCGAGCGCCGCCAGGCTGTTGGCCACCCCCATCGCCAGGTTGTGGTGGCCATGAAAACCCAGTTCCGTTTCCGGTTTCAGCGCTTCGCGCACGGCACTGAGGCGCGCCTTGACCGTGTCGGGCAGCAGGTGCCCGGCCGAGTCGGTGACGTAGATGCAGTTGGCGCCGTAGCCTT
>NZ_AMXE01000108.1 GCF_000310205.1 Thauera linaloolentis 47Lol = DSM 12138
CGCGCTGGCTGAGGCGCGGGCCGGCCTGGGGGGCGGGCACCGCACCGGGCCGCGACCCGGTGCGCGGCACGCGCTGCAGCTTGCCCGAGACGAGGCTGCCGCTGCCGACGCGCCGCTCGATGAAGCCCTCCGCGTGCAGTTGGCCGTAGGCCGACTCCACCGTATCGCGGGACACCCCCAGCGATGCCGCCAGCGCACGCGACGCGGGCAGCGGCCTGCCCATGTCGAGCGCGCCGTCGAGGATCAACTGGCGGATGGCGCGCTGGATGCGCGCATGCAGGGGCAGGGCGCGATGCGCCGGGTCACCGATCCAGGCTTTGACGGATTCGAGTTGGGCATGCTTGAACAAGTGGTCTGCTCACGGTCGATAAAGTGGAAGGATATGGCAAGCCATTGACGAGATATAAAGCAGCTTTCCATCCGCGTCAAAACTTCATCGACCAGGGAGCCGCAGGCAGGCCATGTCTTCATCCACACCTTCTTCCGCCATCCGCTTCGGCGATTTCGTCCACCCCGTGGTCGCGGGCCTGATCTCGGTCATCGTCAACTACGGCGGCACCTTCATCCTGGTGTTCCAGGCCGCCAGCGTGGCCGGCCTCGATCCGGCGCTGACGGCCTCGTGGGTGTGGTCGATCTCGATCGGCGTGGGCGTGACGGGCGTGCTGCTGAGCTGGATGACGCGCGAGCCGATCATCACCGCCTGGTCCACGCCGGCTGCCGCCTTCCTCGTCGTGGCCCTGGCCACCACGCCGTATGCCGAGGCGGTGGGCGCCTATCTGGTGTCCGCCGCCGCCTTCGTCGCGCTGGGGCTGTCGGGCTGGTTCGAGCGCGTCATCCGCCTGATTCCGCCCGGCGTGGCCGCCGGGCTGCTGGCGGGCATCCTGCTGCAGTTCGGCATCAAGGCCTTCGGCGGCATGAGCATCGACCCGCTGCTGGCGGGCCTGCTGATCGTGGCCTACACGGTGCTCAAGCGCTTCAGCGCGCGCTATGCAGTGGTGGGCATCCTGGCGCTGGGGCTGGCCTTCCTGCTGCTGCAGGCGCGCGTCGACCTGTCGGGGCTTGAGCTGAAGCTCGCCGCGCCGGTGTTCACGATGCCGGCGTTCTCGCTCAATGCCCTGCTCAGCGTCGCGCTGCCGCTGTTCCTGATCACGCTGACCGGCCAGTACATGCCCGGCATGCTGGTGCTGCGCAACGACGGCTTTCGCACCAGCGCCAACCCCATCGTGGCGGTCACCGGGCTGGGCTCGCTGCTGATGGCGCCGTTCGGCTCCCATGCGTTCAACATCGCGGCGATCACGGCGGCGATCTGCACCGGCAGGGAGGCGCACGAGGACCCGTCCAGGCGCTGGATCGCCGGCGTCGCGGCGGGCGTGCTCTACATCCTCGTCGGTGTTTTCGGCGTCACGCTCGCCGCCGTGTTCATGGCCTTTCCGCCGACTTTCATCACCACGCTCGCGGGGCTGGCCCTGCTGGGCACCATCGGCGGCAGCCTGGCCAGCGCGCTGGCCGATGCCAGGACCCGCGAAGCCTCGTTGATCACCTTCCTGGCTGCCGCCGCCAACATCACGATGTTCGGCATCGGCGGCGCGTTCTGGGGGCTGGTGGTCGGCCTGCTGGCGCATGCGGTGCTCAATGGCCGGCTGCCGCGGGCGCCGTGGCGGACCCTGCATGCCGCGATCGGCAAAGGAGAGGCGAATTGATGCACGATCCATCCGCCACGGGCGGGGTGCCCCCCGCCACCCCCACCCGCCACGACCGGCACGGCCGCTACCCGCAGGCCGGGACGGTCGAAGACCTGCGCCACAACCTCGCCGCCGTGCAGGCGCGCATCGCCGCCGCCTGCCGCCGCGCGGGACGCGACCCGGCGGGCGTGCGCCTGCTGCCGGTCAGCAAAACCCGGCCCGAGGCCGACATCCGCCTGGCCTACGCAGCGGGCTGCCGCATGCTGGGCGAGAACAAGGTGCAGGAGGCGCAGCGCAAGTGGGAGGCGATGGCCGACCTGCCGGACCTGCGCTGGTCGGTGATCGGCCATCTGCAGACCAACAAGGCCAGGCTGGTGGCGCGCTTCGCGAGCGAGTTCCAGGCGCTGGACAGCCTGCGCGTGGCCGAGGCGCTGGAGCGCCGGCTGCAGGCCGAGGGGCGCGCGCTGGACGTGTTCGTGCAGGTCAACACCTCGGGCGAACCGAGCAAGTACGGCCTGCCGCCGTCCGAGGTCGCGGCCTTCCTGTGGGCGCTGCCGGCCTTTCCGGCGCTGCGCGTGCGCGGGCTGATGACGCTGGCGCTGTTCTCCAGCGAGGCCGAACGGGTGCGGCAGTGCTTCGTGCTGCTGCGCACGCTGCGCGACCGGCTGCGCCAGATCGTGCCCGACGGCGTCGGTCTGGACAAACTGTCGATGGGCATGTCGGGCGACTTCGAGATCGCCGTCGAGGAAGGTGCCACCGTGGTTCGCGTGGGGCAGGCCATCTTCGGCGCGCGCGCGCTGCCGGACAGCCACTACTGGCCCGGCTCCGGGGCGTCCGGGTCGCAGGAAAGCGGAGGGCGGGACGCATGACGGATACCTCATCCCATCTGATGCAGGCCTACGCCCGCCAGCCGGTCGCCTTCGTGCGCGGCAGCGGCGCGAGCCTGTGGGACGCGGACGGCGTCGAATACCTGGATGCGATGGCGGGCGTGGCCGTCACCAGCCTCGGCCATGCCCACCCGGACATCGCCGCCGCGATCGCCGAACAGGCCGGGTTGCTGCTGCACACCTCCAACCTGTTCCGTATCGACTGGCAGGAGCGCCTCGGCGAGCGGCTGTGCGCGCTGGCGGGCATGGAGCGGGCCTTCTTCTGCAACTCGGGGGCGGAGGCCAACGAGGCCGCGCTCAAGCTCGCCCGCCTGCATGCCCGCCGCGCCCGGGTGGCGCAGCCGCAGGTGCTGGTGATGGACAACGGCTTCCACGGCCGCACGCTCGCCACCCTGGCGGCCACCGGCAACCCGGCGGCGCAGCGCGGCTTCGAGCCCTTGATGCCCGGGTTCGTGCGCGTGCCGTACGACGACATCGGGGCCGTGCGGCGGGCGGCCGCGGAAGCGCCGGACATCGTTGCCGTGCTGGTCGAGACGGTGCAGGGCGAAGGCGGCGTGCGCGCGGCCGGCGCCGCGTATCTGCGCGAACTGCGCGCGCTGTGCGACCGCCACGGCTGGCTGCTGATGGCCGACGAAGTGCAGACCGGCATGGGGCGCACCGGCGCCTGGTTCGGCTACCGCCATGCGGGCGTCGTGCCCGACGTGGTGACGCTGGCGAAGGGGCTGGGCAATGGCTTTCCGATCGGCGCCTGCCTGGCGCGCGGGCCGGCGGCGGCGCTGTTCTCGCCCGGCGGGCACGGCTCGACCTTCGGCGGCAATCCGCTGGCCTGCCGGGTGGGCTGCGCCGTGATCGACGTGATGGCGCGCGAGCAGCTTCCGCAGCGTGCCGCCGTGCTCGGCCGGCGCCTGCTGGCCGCGCTGCGCGCGGCGCTGCACGGCCATCCCGATGTGCTCGCCATCCGCGGCCAGGGGCTGATGATCGGCATCGAGCTGGACCACCCCTGCGCCGGACTGGTGGGCCGCGCGCTGGAACAACAGCGCCTGCTCATCACCGTGACGCGGGGCAACACCCTCCGCCTGCTGCCGCCGCTGATCTGCAGCGAGGCGCAGATCGACGACATCGCGGCGCGCGTCGCGCGCCTGCTCGACATCGACCAAACATAGGAATCGCACCATGTACGACCCCTCCACGACCCTGGCCGGCTTCGATCCGGAACTGGCTGCCGCGCTGCGCGGCGAGGAAGGCCGCCAGGAAGACCACGCCGAACTGATCGCCTCGGAGAACTACGCCAGCCCGCTGGTGATGGCGGTGCAGAACTCGGTGTTCACCAACAAGTACGCCGAAGGCTATCCCGGCAAGCGCTACTACAGCGGCTGCGAACATGTGGACGTGGCCGAGCGGCTGGCGGTCGAGCGCGCCAAGGCGCTGTTCGGCTGCGACTACGCCAACGTGCAGCCGCATGCCGGCGCCCAGGCCAACGCCGCGGTGTTCCTGGCGCTGGCCGCGCCCGGCGACACCGTGATGGGCATGAACCTGGCCCAGGGTGGCCACCTGACCCACGGCAACCCGTCCAACTTCTCCGGCCGGCACTACCGGATCGTGCCCTATGGCCTCGACCCCGAAACCGGGCTGATCGACTACGACGAGATGGAGCGCATCGCGCTGGAAACCCGGCCGAAGCTGCTGATCGGCGGCTTTTCGGCCTATTCGCGGTACAAGGACTGGGCGCGCATGCGCGCCATCGCCGACGAGGCGGGCGCGATCTTCTGGGTGGACATGGCCCACGTCGCCGGCCTGGTGGCGGCGGGCGAGTACCCGAACCCGCTGCCGCACGCCCATGTGGTGACCAGCACCACCCACAAGACGCTGCGCGGCCCGCGCGGCGGCATCATCCTGGCGCAGGGGCAGGGCGCGGATTTCTGTCGGAAGCTCGATTCCGCCGTGTTTCCCGGCATCCAGGGCGGCCCGCTGATGCACGTGATCGCGGCCAAGGCGGTGGCCTTCAAGGAAGCGCTGGCGCCGGAATTCAAGGCCTACCAGCGCCAGGTGGTAGCCAACGCGCGGGCGATGGCGGCGCTCATCCAGCGGCGCGGCCACCGCATCGTGTCCGGCGGCACCGACAACCACATGATGCTGCTCGATTTCTCGGGCCAGCCCTACACCGGCAGGGACGCCGACGCGGTGCTGAGTGCCGCCCACATCACGGCGAACAAGAACGCGGTGCCCGACGACCCGCGCCCGCCCTTCGTCACCTCGGGGCTGCGCATCGGCACGCCGGCCGTCACCACGCGCGGCTTCGGCGCCGCCGAGTGCGAGCAACTGGCCGGCTGGCTGTGCGACGTGCTGGACGCGCTGGAAAACGGCACTGCCGATGCGGTGGCGGCGCATGTGCGTGCCCGGGTGGCGGCGCTGTGCCGCCGCTTCCCGGTGTATGGCTGAGGGCCCCCGCCCCGCGTTCAGGCGGACGCGAAGCTGTTGCGTTCCTGCTTGGCCTTGTACATGAGGACGTCGGCCGAGTGCAGCAGGGCCTCGGCGCTGCAGTCGCCTTCGTGGCTGATCGCGATGCCGATGCTGGCCGAGATCGAGAGGGTCGCCATGCCGAGTTCGAACGGGGTTTCGAGATTCGCCAGGATCTTCGCCGCGACGTTCCGGCAGCCGTCCATCGAGGCCACCTGCGGCAGCAGGACGACGAACTCGTCGCCGCCGATGCGGGCGAGGGTGTCTTCGTCCCGCAGCCCGGTGCCGATGCGGGCGGCGACCTGACATAGCAGCAGGTCGCCGGCCTGGTGTCCCCAGGTGTCGTTGACCGGCTTGAAGCGGTCGAGGTCGATGAACAGCAGGCCGACGGATTCGCGCCGGCGCTGGGCGCGCGTGATCGCCTGGCCGAGGCGGTCCAGGAACAGGTTCCGGTTGGGCAGCCCGGTCAGGGCATCGTGGTGCGCGCGGTGCCACACTTGCGCCTCCTGCTCCTTCTGGCTGGTGATGTCCGAGCACAGCGCGACGTAGCGC
Organism: Thauera linaloolentis 47Lol = DSM 12138; assembly: GCF_000310205.1. Classification (GTDB taxonomy): domain Bacteria; phylum Pseudomonadota; class Gammaproteobacteria; order Burkholderiales; family Rhodocyclaceae; genus Thauera; species Thauera linaloolentis. The sequence continues at coordinate 5,579 of NZ_AMXE01000108.1, forward strand.
GAGTGGATGCCGTCCGGATGGGTGAGGGCGCTGATCTTCAGCTTTTCGATGAACAACTGGCCGTTCTTGTGGCGGTCGGTGATTTCGCCTTCCCAGCTTCCCTTGGCGTTGAGCGACTGGCACATGGCCTGCCAGAACGCTTCGTCCTGCTGCCCCGAGGACAGCACCACGGGGCGCTTGCCGATGACTTCCTCGGCGTCGTATCCGGTCATCCGGGTGAAGGCCGGATTGACCCGGATGACGCGGCTGTCCGCATCCGCGACGACGATGGCCTCGGTGGTGGATTCGAACACCGACTGGCTGATCAGCAGCGATTCCTCCAGCTCGATCAGTTTGCTGACGTCGGTGTAGGACACGACCGCGCCGGAGCGGCCTTGCGCGTCGGGGGGCAGTTGCGAGGTATGCACGGAAATCCAGCGCTTGCCGCCGTTCTCGAGTTCGGCATAGTACAGCGCGTGCGCCGCCGGCTCGCGCAGGGCGCGCCGCGACGGGTAGTCCTCGATCGCCACGGGCTGGCCGTCGCGCTTGAAGAGCTTCACCGCCCGGCGCTGCAGCCCGGCCGCATCCACGCCCAGTATGGTCAGCGCGGCGTCGTTCCAGAGCACGATGTCGCCCTCGCCGTCGAGCAGCATCATGCCGCTGGGAACCGTGGCGAACACCCGCCGGTAGCGCTCTTCGCTGTCCTTCAGGCGGATCTCGAGCTGCTGGCGTTCGGTGATGTCGTGAATGATGGAGTACAGCAGCGTGGTGCCATCCATCTCGAGCGGGCAGGAATAGACCTCGACGTCCCGCAGCGCTCCGCCGGCCAGGCGGTGCTTGAAGACGAAGCGGTTCGAGCGCTTGCTTGTCGCCTCGCCGATGCTTGCCCTGACCTCGTCGGCGGGCAGGCTGTTGAGGTCGGTGATGCGCATGCTCTCCAGCGTGCTTCGCGCGTATCCGTAGAACGCAGCGGCGGCGTCGTTGGCGAAGCGGATGCTTCCATCGCGCGGGTCCACCAGCAGCTTGATCGACGAGTGCTTCTCGAAGAAGCTCCGGTACAGCTTCTCGTTGCGCTGCAGGCGCATGTGCTGGTGCTCCAGCCTGCGCCACTGGCGCATGATGACCGCGAGCAGGAACAGGAACAGCAGCGTGCCGGCGAGGTTGGCCTTGCGGCTGGCGGCGGCTTCGTCTTCGACCGGCGCCAGGACGTCCTGTTCGGCGATGCCGACGTGCACCATGAGCTGGTCCGAATCCTTCAGGTGGCGCCAGGCGGAGATCCTGCCGAGCGGTGCGTGCGTTGCTCCGTCGCGGAAGCTGCCCCGCGCCGGCGCGTCCGGCGCCAGGTACGGGGGCGAGCCTTTCACCGTCTCGCCGATGAAGAAGTCGATGTCGCGATTGGTCGCCAGGTAGCTGCCGTCCTCGCGGATCAGCGCGGCGCTGTCGTGCTCGCCGAGGCCGAGTTGCTCCAGCGCGTGCGACAGGTATTCGGGCGAAATGGACAGCACCAGGACACCGTCGAACGCGCCGTCGCGCCTGACCGGGCGGGAGAACTGGATCGACCACGAGCCGGAGACGCGCCCGAGCAGCGGCTTGCCGAAGAAGGCGCGGTCCGTGTCCGGGTGCTCGGCGTGGATGCGGAAGTGCTCCCTGTCGCCGAGGAACACCTTCTCCTGCATGCCGAGGCTGGAGTAGGCGAGGTAGCCGTTGCGGTCTATGACCGCGACCTGCAGCAGGGTGTGTTCCGGAAAGGCCCGGAACGCGCCTTGCACGGAGACCGCGAACGCGCTTTTGTCGCTGACGTAATCCTGGCGCAGAATGTCCGAGACGAAGTCGATGTTGCGGACGACCGAGGCCATCTGCGCGGCCAGCCCGTTCGCCAGTTGCTGGGCGACCGTTTCAGTCCTGGCGAGCGTTGCTTCCCTGATCTGGCGGTGGCTGTCCAGCAGGAAGTACCAGTACGCTCCGATTGCAACCAGCGCGGGGGTCAGCAGGAGGGTACGGGCAAGATTTCTGGGGGGAATCATCGTTTTTGTCGGTTTCTGCTTTTTTGCAACCGGGCATTCTATTTGTTTTCCCGTTTCCGGATAGTGGCATGCGCCTCACGCAGCGCACTGCCGCCCGCCGCACGGACGGACGGCAGTGCGGGCCCCACGGCCTGCCGGAAAGCATGCCCGCAGCGGTGGCAGGGCTACAGCACGCGGAAGGCCAGGATAGCGACCAGGGTCGGCGGCACCGCGGCGACGAACAGGCCGAGGGGGTTCACCACGCCCTGGTTGAAGTCGCGGCGCAGGATCGACATGCCCGCCGGGTTGGGCGCGTTGGCGATCACGGTGAGGCCGCCGCCGGTGACTGCGCCCGCCACCACGGCATGCTTGAACTCGTCGCTGAGGCCCTCGACCAGCGAGGCGAGATAGGTCAGCGCGGCGTTGTCGGTGATCGCGGTCAGCGCGGTGGCGCCGAAGTACACCGTGGTCGCGTCCATCTTCGTCAGCACCGCCTGCAGCCACCAGGCCTGTTGTCCGCCGAGCACCACCAGGCCGGCGAGGAAGAAGGCCACCATCAACCCCTCGCGCAGGATCAGGCGCTCCTGGAAGCGCGGGTAGGCGGTCGCCAGGCCCATGAACATCAGGAACACGCCGAGGAAGATCGGCGGATGGTGGGCGAAGGCGACGATCAGGAACAGCATGAACAGGTGGATGCCGATCATTGGCGCGGGCACGTCGTCGGCCGCCGCGCGCGCGGCGGGCAGCGTCAGCGCGGCCAGTTCGCGGTGGAAGATCAGCGTTGCCGCCGCGGCGTTGATGGACACCGCGATCGCCGACTTCCAGCCGAAATGCGACAGCATGTAGAGCGAGTCCCAGCCCCAGGTGGAGGCCACCATCAGCACCGGTGGCGCGGCGAAGTTGGTCAGTGTGCCGCCGATCGACACATTGACGAACAGGGCGCCGAGGGTGACGTACATCAGATGGCGGGAGATGCCCTGGCCGTAGTAGCGCTCGCGCAGCATCAGCGCGGCCAGCGTCATCGCCGCCGGTTCGGTGATGAAGGAGCCGAGCAGCGGCACGGCCGCCAGGATGGTGAAGTAGGTCGCGACCGGCTCGGGCAGCGGCACGACACGCGCGATCATGCGCACCAGGGCCGAGGCGAACTGCATCACCGGCTTGCTCGCCGCCACCACCATGATGGCGAAGACGAACATCGGCTCGGTGTAGTTGCGCGTATCGAGATATGCGACGGCTTCGTCCAGGCCGGCGGTGAAGCCCATGAACACGATCAGCACGATGGCCCAGAAGCCGAACACGGCCTCGACCTCGCCGAGCAGGTGCCACAGCCCGGCGTGGGCCGGCCGGGTGTGGGCCAGGTGCTCGAAGAACTTGGTGGAAAAGGTGTGCAGGATGGCGATGGCGAACAGGATCGCGCCGATCAGCTGGATTGTCGTTGGCATCATGCGGCTCTACCGGAAAAGTGCGGGAAGGGTGCGTTGCGGCCGCGCCGGGGCGCGGCAAGGGGGCGGATGCCGGCGACCGGACGCGGCGGCGCGCGTGGCGGGCGGCAGGCATGCGCGTGC
>NZ_AMXE01000109.1 GCF_000310205.1 Thauera linaloolentis 47Lol = DSM 12138
GGCGGAACAATGGGCCGCCGCCGCGGGGGCGCGGGCCGCCGCGCCGCGCCGCATGCAGCGCGGTGCGCGCCATCCGATGACGCTCACCGATTACCGCGTGGGACGCCGCCTGGTCGCCCGGCTCGTCGAGGTCGATGAGCTGGGCCACGCCTGGAGCGGCGGAGATTCGCGCCAGATGTTCAGCGATGCGCGCGGGCCGGACGCGTCGCGCATGGTGTGGCGTTTTCTTGCCGCGCAGTTGAAGCCGCGTGCCGCCGCGCGGCCGTGACCGCCGCAATGGCGGTGGAGGCACGGTCGCGGGTACTCGCTAAGTGCAACGCCGGGATGCGATCATGACGGCCCCGATATCAGATGGATGCCTTCATGACCGACAAGTCCCCGATCCGTGCACGCAACTTCCCTTCCGCCGAGGATGAAGCCCGGGCCGTGCAGCCGCATGGCCGTTATGACGGTCCGGGCAGTTCGTTCCGCATGGCCTTCACGGACACCGATTTCCTGCTGCGCGAGGAGTTGCGGCCGGTGCGGCTGCAGCTCGAACTGCTCAAGCCCGAGCTGATCCAGCAGGAGCAGGGTGTGGAGTCGACCGTGGTCGTGTTCGGCAGCGCGCGCTTCAAGGCGCCCGAGGTGGCGGAGGCGATGCTGGCGGAAGCGGTCGCCAGCGGGGACGACGAGGCGATCCGCAGGGCCGGGCGCATGGTGCAGAACGCGCGCTGGTACGAGGAGGCGCGCCGCTTCGCCGATCTGGTGACGCGCGAGTCCGATGCGCTGGGCGAGCCGGTCATCGTCGCCACCGGCGGCGGGCCGGGCATCATGGAGGCGGGCAACCGCGGCGCCCACGAGGCGGGCGGGCGCAGCATGGGCATGAGCATCTTCCTGCCCTTCGAGGAAGCGCCCAACCCCTACATCACGCCTGAGCTGTGCTTCCAGTTCCATTACTTCGCTGTCCGCAAGATGCATTTCCTGATGCGCGCGGTGGCGCTGGTCAGCTTTCCGGGTGGCCTGGGCACGCTGGACGAGCTGTTCGAGGTGCTGACGCTGACGCAGACGGGCAAGATCCGCCGGCGTCCGATCGTGCTGATCGGGCGGGCGTTCTGGCAGAAACTGATCGACTTCGACGTGCTGGTGGAGCACGGCGTGATCGGCCCCGACGACAAGAACCTGTTCCACTATGCCGAGACCGCCGAGGAAGCCTGGGACGTGATCAAGGCCGCCTACCAGGGCGACAATCCGGCCTTGGTGGCGCGGCAGATGAGGGGGAACTGAGCGCTTCGCCGGCTGGCGCCGGCCGCGGCGTCATTCGAAGATCGGCATCCTGCGCGCCGTGCGGGTGCCGAAGATCTGCGGCTCCTGCGGCAGCCGGTTGGTCGGCATGTATGTGCGGATCTCTGCGTGCCATTGCTCGTAGGTCCGGGGTTTCTTCTCGCGCAGGGTCTTGAGCGCGTAGAAGGTGAAGGCGCCGTTGGGCCTGCCGGCGAAGGACGTGTCCCAGCTGTATTCTTCGTCGCGGCAGCCGGACAGCAGCAGGTCGCCCCCGGCGCGGCGCATGCCGCCTATCAGGCCGAGCGAGGCCGCGCGCGCCGCGCCGGGCAGGTCGCCGGGCCGCATCCAGGCTTCCGGCGGCAGGAAGCGGGCGCGGGGGCCGCCGGCGTCGAGGTCGCTGTCGTCGCCGCGCGTCACCGAGCCCGAATGGCAGCTGTCCGAGATCAGCAGCAGGCGCACGCCCGCGCCGCGGCGGTCGAAGATGTCGCGGATGCGGTCGTCCAGCAGCGGACCGCGGGTGGCGATGTCCCACGGGCACAGTGCCTCGTCGCGTCCGTCCGCTTCGTCGCCGTCCTCGTCCGCCACCCAGGTGCCGTGGCCGGAATAGGTGAAGACCAGGGTGTCGTTCTTCTGCGCGCCGGCGACCAGGGCCTCGATCGCGCCGCTCATGGCGGCCAGGGTGGCCTGGGCGTCGAGCAGCAGGGTGACGCCGAAGCCGTGCGACTGAAGGGTGGCGGCCCAGTCATGGGCGTCGTTCACGCAGCCGCTCAGGTCGCTGCCGGTGCCGGGGTAGTCGTTGATGCCGATGCACAGCGCGCGCTTGCCCATGGCGGTCTCCTCGAAGCCGGGCCGGCACCGGATGCAGCGCCCCCGGACGCTTGCAGGATAGTTTGCCGGCCCGTGTTTCGCCAGGCCGGTGATCGGGCGTGGCGGCGGCCGCGCCCGCCGGGTCGCCGCGGGCGCCGCAGTGCCCGGCGCGCAGGCTATCGGCAGGCTCAGCGGCTGAATATAATTACAGCCATGCCAGTCGATACCGCGCTTTCATCCAGCATGCACTCCCCGCTCCCGCCCGGCGCGGAACCCGCTTCCGCCGCTGCGCCGGGCGGCCTCAATCCGGCGCAGCGCGAGGCGGTGGAGCATGGCATCGACGCGGGGCAGGGCGCCCGGCCGGCGCCGCCGCTGCTGGTCATCGCCGGTGCCGGTTCGGGCAAGACCAACACGCTCGCGCATCGCGTGGCCCACCTCATCGCCAGCGGCGCCGACCCCGGGCGCATCCTGCTGCTCACCTTCTCGCGCCGCGCGGCCGACGAGATGGGGCGGCGGGTCGGGCGCATCCTGTCGCAGGCGGCCGCGTCCAGGCACGGGGCGGGGCAGGCCGGGCTGCACTGGTCCGGCACCTTCCACGCCATCGGCGCGCGCCTGCTGCGCGACCATGCCGGCCGCATCGGGCTCGACCCCGGCTTCACGATCCACGACCGCGAGGACTCGGGCGACCTGATGAACCTGGTGCGCCACGAGGTCGGCCTGTCCGCGCAGCAGCGGCGCTTTCCGCAAAAGGGCACCTGCCTGGCGATCTACTCGGCGGCGGTGAATACGCGCGCGCCGCTGGCCGAGGTGCTGCGGACGGGCTTTCCGTGGTGCGCCGAGTGGGAGGATGAGCTCAAGCGCCTGTTCCGCGCCTATGTCGAGGCCAAGCAGGCGCAGCAGGTGCTCGACTACGACGACCTGCTGCTGTATTGGGCGCAGATGGTGGCCGAACCCGGCCTCGGTGCGGAGATCGGCGGCCTGTTCGACCACGTGCTGGTCGACGAATACCAGGACACCAACCATCTGCAGGCCGCGATCCTGCTGGCGATGAAGCCCGACGGCCGCGGCCTCACCGTGGTCGGCGACGACGCGCAGTCGATCTACGCCTTTCGCGGCGCGACGGTGCGCAACATCCTCGACTTTCCCGCCGCCTTCGCGCCACCGGCGCGCATCGTCACGCTGGAGCAGAACTACCGCTCCACGCGGCCCGTCCTGGACGCCGCCAACGCGGTGATCGCGCTCGCCGCCGAGCGCTTCACCAAGAACCTGTGGTCCGCGCGCGATGGTGGCCGGCGCCCGCGCATCGTGTCGGTCAGGGACGATGCCGACCAGGCCGCCTTCATCGTCGACATGGCGCTGGCGCGGCGCGAGGAAGGCCTGAGGCTCAAGCGGCAGGCGGTGCTGTTCCGCGCCTCGGCGCACAGCATGAGGCTGGAACTCGAACTGACCCGGCGCAACGTGCCGTTCGTGAAGTTCGGCGGCCTCAGGTTTCTCGAAGCCGCCCACGTCAAGGACGTGCTGGCCGTGCTGCGCTGGGCGGAAAACCCGCGTGACCGCGTTTCGGGCTTCCGTGCCATCCAGCTGCTGGCCGGCATCGGGCCGAAGACCGCCGGCCGCGTGCTCGGCAACGTGTGCGCCGCGCCCGCGGGCTGCGCGCTGCTGGCCGAGCAGCCGGTGCCGGAAGCCGCGCGCGCTGGCTGGCTGGCGTTCGCCGCGCTGCTTGACGGCCTGGGCAAAAGCCCGCGCTGGCCGGCCGATTTCGAGCGCATCTGCCGCTGGTACGAGGCGCAGATGCCGCGCCTGTACGACGACTTCACGGTGCGCCAGGCCGACATCCAGCAGCTTGCGCGCATCGCCGCGACCAGCCCGGACCGCCAGCGCTTCCTGACCGAACTCACGCTCGACCCGCCCAGCGCCACCAGCGGCGAGGCCGCCATGCCGCTGCTCGACGAGGACTACCTGGTGTTGTCGACGATGCATTCGGCCAAGGGCCAGGAGTGGGACGCGGTCAGCGTGCTCAACGTCGTCGACGGCTGCATTCCGTCCGACATCGCCACGCGCAACAGCGCCGAGATCGAGGAAGAGCGCCGCCTGCTCTACGTCGCGATGACGCGGGCGAAGGACGTGCTCGACCTCGTCGTGCCGCAGCGCTTCTACGTCACCCAGCAGGCGGGCATGGGCGACCGCCACGTGTATGGCGGGCGCAGCCGCTTCATTCCGAACCGCCTGCTGGGCCACTTCGAGCAGATCAGCTGGCCGCCTCCGCCACCCGGGCAGCAGGGCTCGCCGGCTTCGCGCCAGGCCGCGATCGATCTCGCCGCGAAAATGCGTGACATGTGGCGCTGAGGCTGCCCGCGGGCGGGGTCAGGCCGGGCCTGCCGGCGGCGTGGCGCCGTCGGCAGGCGCCGCCAGCAGGTGTTCGCGCAGCGCGGCGGCATTGTTGTGCGTGCCATCGTGCGCGGCGTAGAGCAGCGTGAGCACCGGCTGGCTGGCGGCCAGCGCGCGCAGCCCGTCCAGCGCGGCGGCGGCCGCGCCGGTACGGAGCTCTTCCGCATAGCGGCGGCGGAATTCGTTCCAGCGCGCGGGGTCGTGGCCGAACCAGCGGCGCAGCTCGGTGGATGGGGCGAGATCGCGCAGCCAGTGGTCGAGCGCCGCCGCTTCCTTGGCGATGCCGCGCGGCCACAGGCGGTCGACCAGTACCCGGCAGCCGTCGGCGGGCGACGGCGGATCGTAGATGCGCTGGATGCGGATGTCCATGTGGCTGGCCTCGTGCGGGAGCGGGTGCGCGGCGGCGTGCCCGCCGCTCGGTTCAGTATAGGCGGCGGCCGCAGATGCGGCACGGGAGGAGGCCTCCGGTCGCGGGGCAGGCCTGCCTGCCGCGGCCGGCCTTCATTTTTCCCCGTCCCGCGGCCGCCTTGGTAACATCGCCGCCCATGTCAGCCGATCCCCCGCTCCCGCCCCGTTCCGCACAACTCGGTCTCGGCCTGCGCGACATTGCCGCGCTCGGCCAGGTGTTCACCCCGGAGCCGGTGGTGCGCGCCATGCTGGCGTTGCGCCGCAATACCGGGCGGGTGCTGGAGCCGTCCTGCGGCGACGGCGCCTTTCTGCGCCACCTGCCCGGCGCGGTGGGGCTGGAGCTGGACCCGGACCATTGCCCGCCCGGCGCGAGGGTGCTCGATTTCTTCGCCTATCCGGAGCACGAGCGCTTCGGCACCATCATCGGCAACCCGCCCTACGTCCGCTTCCAGGACATTCCGGCGCCGACACGCGAGCTGATCGCGCGCGGCCGCCACGGGCACAGCCTGGACCGGCGCTCGAACCTGTACCTGTTCTTCATCGAAAAGTGCCTGCACCACCTCGAACCGGGCGGCGAACTGATCTTCATCACGCCGCGCGATTTCCTGAAGGCGACTTCGGCGGTGAAGCTCAACCGCCTGCTGGCGGAGGCCGGCAGTATCACCGACGCGATCGAACTGGGCGATGCGCGGGTGTTCCCCGGTGCCCTGCCGAACTGCCTGATCTGGCGCTTCGAGAAAGGCCGCCGCGATCACGCGATGCGCTATTGCGAGATCGGCGTCGACGACGCGCTCGATGACGCGCTTGCGGCGCCGGCGTGGGCGCCGCGCCATTTCGTCGAAAGCGCCGGGCACCTGATGTTCGCCCGCGAGGACTATCCGCTGCGGCTGTCGGACGTGGCCTCCGTCAAGGTCGGCGCGGTGTCCGGCGCCGACGCGCTGTATGTCGACGCCGCGCAGGGCAACCGCGAATTCGTCTGCTCGTCCACCGTCAGCACCGGGCGCACGCGGCGCATGATCTGGCCCGAGCCGGGCGAGCCGCCGCCCGCGGCGCTGCTGCCGCACAAGGCCCGCCTGCTGCAGCGCAAGGTGGCGCGCTTCGACGAGTCGAACTGGTGGATGTGGGGCCGCATGCACCATCGCAGCGCCCGGCCGCGGGTGTATGTGAACGGCAAGACGCGCGTTGCGCGGCCTTTCTTCGTCCACGACTGTACCGACTACGATGGCGCGGTCATGGCGGTGTTTCCGCACCGGGCGGATGCCGACGTCGCGGCCTTCCGCGATGCGCTCAACGCGGTCGACTGGGCCGATCTCGGTTTCGTCTGCGACGGCCGCTTCCTGTTCACCCAGCGCAGCCTGGAGAACGCGCCCCTGCCGGCGGCCTTCGCCGCTTTCCTGCCGGCGGCCTGAGGCGCCCTGCGCGTCAGTGCGAGCGCAGCACGTCCAGGTCGGCGCGGTTGCGCTCGTCGGTATACGGCTCGCCCGGCAGCGGCGGCGTGGCGGCGTGGCATTGCACCAGCACGTTGGACAATGGCCGGTCGTGGAACAGCACCTCGACCGCGCACGGGCCGTATTCGGTCTGGATGCTCGCCAGCAGGTTACGCGCATAGGGGGTGGCCAGCTTGCCGTCGAGGATCAGGTTGGCGAGCAGGTAGCCGTCTTCCGCCAGCGCCTGCCGCGTCGTGCGCCAGAATTCACGCGTCACGAGGTGGGCCGGAATGCTGGTGAGCGCGCTGTAGACGTCCACCACCACCGCGTCGTAGCGCGTCGTGGTGTCGCGCACGAAGGCACGCGCATCGGCGGCGACGAATTCGCCGCGGATCGGCGCACGCAGGAAGTCGCGCTCGGCGATGTCCTTCACCGCCGGATCGATGTCGACATAGGTGTAGTGGTTGAGCGGTTCCGCGTGCGACAGCGTGAAGCCGCCGGCGCCGAGCACCAGCACGCGGCGGTCGCGAAAGGCCAGTTCGTCGAGCAGCAGCGCGCGCAGGCGCTGGATGTAGCGCGCGTAATGCGGCGGTTCGGCGTTGTCGATGATCGAGGCGGCGGAGTTGTTCACCCAGAACACGCGGGGGTTGTCGAAGCCGTCGAGCGTGGTCGGCGCCACGCGGTAGGTGGCGTAGGCGGTCTCGGTCTGCTGCGGCATGACCAGGTTGGCCATCAGCGCCGCGCCGGCGACGAGGGCGGACAGCAGCATGGCGTAGTGGCGGGCATGGCCGGCCTCGCTGAGCACCGGCACCAGCGCCAGCAGCAGGGCGCTGCAGATCAGCACCGCGGCGCCCACGCCCAGCCACTGCATCACGAGCACCGACAGCGTCACCGCGCCGAGGAAGGAGCCCAGCGTGGACCAGTACAGTGCCGCGCCGCTGCGCTCGCCCGCGCGCGCATGGCGCAGCAGGTTGGTCAGGATGGGCACCGTCTGCCCGAGCAGCCAGGCCACCGGGCACAGGATGCCGCCGATCAGCACGAACCAGGCCAGCGGCGCCGGCCGCAGGTGGGCGAACAGCAGTTCGACCGCCGGTCCGGCGAGGCCGACGGCGATCAGCGCCGCGGCGATGAGGAAGTTGTGCCGCACCCGCGCCAGGTAGTCGCCGGCGACGCGCCCGCCGGTCTGGTAGCCGAGCGCGAGCGCGAGCAGGAAGAAGCCGATCGTTGGCGCGGTGACGGTGATCGCGCTGCCCACGTGCGGCACCAGCCGGCGCAGGGCGACGATCTCGGCGCCGAGCGACACGAAGCCTTCGACGAAGACGAGGGCGAACAGCAGGGCGCCGGGCAGCGGCGATGCGGCGGCGGGCTCGAGGGAGGGGGCGGAGGCGGATTCAGCGGGGGCTGCGGGCATCGGGACGATCCTGGCGGGCGTGTGGGCGGGATTATCGCGGCCATGCGCCGGTGATGCCAGCCGCGCCCGAATCCGTTACCCTGCGCCGTGTTCCGATTTCACGCGCACCGCGCCCGCCGCCATGGCCCAGCCTACCCTCAAGCAACGCAAGACTTTCGCCCTGATCCGCATTCTTGGCGGCATGGTCGCCGCCCTGTATCTGAGCTTCGTCGTCGTCACCAACGTGCTGGCAGGCCTGCCCTTCGAAGGCAGCCTGATCTTCACCGCGCTCGTCGCCGCCGCCGGCTACGGCTATGCCGCGTGGTATCTGCGCGAGCTGTCCGCGATCGCGCGCGAGGAACGTGGCGGGCAGTGAGCCCCGTCGGCCCGGCAGGCGCCGCACGGGCCGAGCCCCCGTTCCTGCTGCGCCGGAACGGGGGCTCGCTTGCTCAGCGTCCGGAACAATGCCCGCCCGAGGCGGCCTGTCCGCTGCCGAGGGCGATCGGCGGCGGTTCGAGGCGCACGCCGCGGGTGTGGAGGGTATCCAGCGCCACCAGTGCCAGCACGAGCAGCCAGAACGCGGCGCTGACGAGGCGGAAGAGTTTCTTGCTTTCCATGTTCCTTCCTCCTCAGCCGCCGATGCGCCGGCGGATGCGCACGCCAAGGATCGAGCCGGCGAAGGCGAGCGCGAACCACACCCAGCCGTGCAGGCTGGCCGAGGCGATGCCGCCGAGGTAGGCGCCGACGTTGCAGCCGAAGGCCATGCGCGAGCTGTAGCCCATCACCAGGCCAGCGGCGCAGGCGGCGATCAGGCGGCGGTTGGACGGCAGCCTGAAATCCGCCGGGCCGTTCCAGCGCGACGCGGCCAGCGCGCCATAGATCAGGCCGAGGTTGGTCACCGAAGTGACGTCGGCCAGCAGCGGCTCCGCCAGCCGGGCGGCATGCGGATCGATCCCCCAGAAGGGGTCGCCGACGGGGCTCCAGCCCAGCGCGGACGCGATCTTCGCGCCCCAGACGCCGATGCCGTACACGATGCCCCAGGGCTGGCCGGCGACGATCAGGTGCAGGCCGTACAGCGCCGCCAGCAGCAGTGCGCCCAGCCACCAGCGGCGGGACCAGCCTGGCGCCGCGGACGCCGCCTTGGCGGTGGCGGCCACGAAGCTGGCCGTGCCGGCACGCACCGCCTGCCGGGCCGCCGACTGCGGTGTCGCCGCCTGGCCGGTGGATTCGCTCCGCGC
>NZ_AMXE01000110.1 GCF_000310205.1 Thauera linaloolentis 47Lol = DSM 12138
GGCCGGGGCGAGGCGCCGCCGCGTGCCCGGGGAGGGGCCAAGGCCGGTGGGCCGGCCTTGGCGGCGGGTGGCCGCAGGGCACAAGGCGCGGCCGCACCTTCGCTGGGCGATGCGCGCCGGGGTGGGCGCCGTTCGGGCTAGGCCTGGTTCACCCGCCGTGTTCCGGTCCCGCAACGGCCCTGGCCGTCAGCCTTCCGCGCCGTCGATCGCCTCGCAGCGGTTGCGGCCGCTTGCCTTGGCACAGTACATGGCGGCGTCGGCGCGGCGCAGCAGCGCTTCGGCGCTTTCATCACCGGGGCCGTAGCCGGTCACGCCGATACTGGGCGTGCAGGTGTGGCGGGCGTCGCCGAGTTCGAAGGGGGCGTTGATCGCCGAGCGGATCTTCTCGGCGATCAGGGCGCCTTTCTCGCAGGCTTCGCCGCCGTTGTCGCCGAGTTCTTCCAGCAGCACGACGAACTCGTCGCCGCCCAGGCGGGCCACGGTATCGCCTTCGCGCACGCACTGCTTCAGCCGGCGGGCGACTTCGCACAGCAGCTTGTCGCCGGCTTCGTGGCCATAGGTGTCGTTGACCTGTTTGAAGTGGTCCAGGTCTACGAACAGCAGCGCGCCATGGCGGCCGTGCCGCCGGCTCCCCGCCAGCCCCTGGCGCAGCCGGTCGAGCAGGAAGCGGCGGTTGGGAAGGTGGGTCAGCGTGTCGACGAAGGCGAGGTTGCGGATGGCGTCCTCGGCGGCCTTGCGTTCGGTGACGTCGATGATGACGCCGTCCAGCCAGAGCGCGCTGCCGTCCTCGGTCACATAGATCCGCCCGCGCTCGCTGACCCAGTGTATCCGCCCGTCGCGTGCCCGCATCCGGTATTCCACCTCATAGGCGGTGTGCTGCTGGTATGCGGCCTCGATCGCGGATTCGATGCGCTGGCGATCTTCCGGCAGGATGAAGTCGCCGAAGGAGGCGTGGCCGGAGGTGAATTCGTCCGGCGTGGCGCCGGTCAGCGCCGCGATGTTCTGGCTGACGTGCATCACCACCCAGGGGGCTTCGATCTCGCAGCGGAACACGACACCGGGGATGTTCTCCACCAGGGTGCGGAACTCGTCCCGCGTCTGTGCCAGCCGGGTGGCCGCGGCGTACAGGCGCTGGCGGTGGCGCGCGTTGATGCTGATGACGGAGAACAGCATCAGGCTGAGCGCGAGGCCGCCGATGAGGATCAGGTCCGGCTCCGCGCTGAAGTTGGCGGTTTCGAAGGCCCGTGTGCTGCTGAAGCGGGCAAGCCATTGGCGGCCGGCGATCTCGATGGGGTGCACGACGACGTGGCGTGCGTCGCCGGATGGGGTGCCGGAGGCGTACAGCAGGTTCCCGGCCGAAATGCTGCCGTCGAAGAGCTCGATGCCGGTATCGGCCAGGTCGGTGGCGAAGATGCTGCGCATCATGTCGTCGCTGCGGAAGGGGCTGTACACGAAACCCCGCAGCGCGGCACGGCGCTCATCGACGCCGTTCGGCGTCCGCCCGCCGCGATAGACCGGAAGGTAGATCAGGAAGCCGGGCTGCACGTCCGTGCTGGTTTCCTGAACCAGGGTGGTCTTGCCCGACAGGGCCGGGCGGCCGGTGTCGCATGCACGCTGCATCGCTTCGCGGCGCACGGGGTCGGCGTACATGTCGTAGCCGAAGGCCTGCAGGTTGCGGCCGCTGAAGGGTTCGAGGTACAGGATGCTGGCGTAGAGGGCGCGCTCGCCGGGAGGGTGGATGCGGTAATCGGGAAAGCCTGCGGCGCGGACGGCGGCGAGGTGCTCCTGCAATTGCGCGGCCGGCACCATTTCGGCAAAACCCGTGCCCTGGATGCCGGGCAGCGAGTCGGCGAGGTTGAGCGAGGCGACGTAGTCGTGCCATTCTTCGCGGCTGACGGCCGTGCTCGCCGCGAACAGGGCGGCACCTCCGCGCAGCACCTGGGTGTAGGCGTCCATGCGCGACAGCAGCACGTTTCTTGCCGCTTCCGCGCGGTTGGCGAATTGCTCCTGGGCGCGGTTGGCGAAATGGTTGTTGAAGAACTGCCACAGGCCGATGCTCAGCGCCAGGCCGATTGCGAGCGCCAGCCAGGCAGCCACATGGCTGTCGAGCAGGGTGTCGGGGCGACCCCCTCGCGGGGCGTGCGCGTTGGGCTGCATGTGCTGGAAGGGCGTGGCAATGTCGGCGACAGCCAGTCTTCCACGAATCAGGGCCCGCTGCCAGAGGCGGCGCGGGCCGGGGTGGAGGGACGCGACGAAAGGGGGGCGGGCAAGGATGGCCGGCAAGGGCGCCCGGGGACTGCGGGGGCTTACATCTGCATGCGCTTGGGTATCGCGCATCCGCGCATCCGCGGGCACAATGCCGGGCTTCCTTCAACCTGTGACGGATGGTGTTCTGCCCGATGCCCTACGAATTCCTCGTCGGTCTGCGCTACACGCGCTCGCGCAAGCGGGCGCAGGGGCGCAACCGCTTCATTTCGTTCATTTCCCTGGTGTCGATGTTCGGCATCGCGCTCGGCGTCGCGGCGCTGATCGTGGTCCTGTCGGTGATGAACGGCTTCCAGGAGGAATTGCGCTCGCGCATCCTCGGCGTGGCCTCGCACGTGCAGGTGCAAAGCCTCGACAGTGGTTTGCATGGCTGGCAGCAGGTCGCCGACGAGGCCACGCGCCACCCGGCCGTGCTGGCTGCCGCGCCCTACGTGCAGGAGCAGGGCATGCTGTCGTTCAGCGAGGGCGTGCGCGGCACCATCGTGCGCGGAGTGATTCCGGGCGAGGAAGACAAGGTCGCGGACTTCGGCAGCTACATGAAGGCAGGCAGTTTCGACGCGCTGCAGCCAGGGCGCTTCGGCATCGTGCTCGGCCGCGACCTGGCGCAAGCTCTGCGCGTGCAGCTCGGCGACAAGATCACGCTGATCGCGCCGCAAGGGCTGGTGACGCCCGCGGCCGTGCTGCCGCGAGTGAAGCAGTTCGAGCTGGTCGGCGTGTTCGAGGCCGGCATGTACGAGTACGATTCCGGCCTGGCGCTGGTGCACGTCGCGGATGCGCAGGCGCTGTATCGGCTGGGCGACGCGGTGAGCGGCGTGCGCCTCAAGCTCGACGACCTGTTCGCCGCGCCGCGCGTGGCCCGCGAACTGGCGATGCAGATCACCGAGCCGGGCCTGATGGTGAGTGACTGGACGCGCAGCCATGCGAACTTCTTCCGCGCCGTGGCGCTGGAAAAGACCATGATGACGCTGATCCTGTTCCTGATCGTCGCGGTGGCGGCCTTCAACATCGTGTCGACGCTGGTGATGGCGGTGCAGGAAAAATACGCCGACATCGCCATCCTGCGCACGCTGGGCGCCAGCCCGGCTTCGATCATGGGCATCTTCGTGCTGCAGGGCTCGATCATCGGCCTGGTCGGCCTGCTGGCCGGCGTGGCCGGCGGGCTGGCGATCGCCAACAACCTCGACGTCGTCATCCCGGCGCTGGAGGCGGTGACGGGCGCGACGCTGTGGAACAAGGAAATCTACTACATCAACGAACTGCCCTCGAAGGTGCTGCCGGCCGACGTGATCAGCATCGTCTCGGTGTCCTTCGTGTTGACGCTGCTGGCGGCGCTGTACCCGAGCTGGCGCGCGTCGCGGGTGAATCCGGCGGAGGCGCTGCGCTATGAGTGATTCCGTGATCAGGTCG
Organism: Thauera linaloolentis 47Lol = DSM 12138; assembly: GCF_000310205.1. Taxonomy (GTDB): domain Bacteria; phylum Pseudomonadota; class Gammaproteobacteria; order Burkholderiales; family Rhodocyclaceae; genus Thauera; species Thauera linaloolentis. Next base: position 3,673 of record NZ_AMXE01000110.1, read on the forward strand.
GGCGAGCCGGTACTGGCCTGCGATGGCCTGTCCAAGCATTTCCGCGAGGGCGCCGACGCGGTGGCGGTGCTCGACGGCGTGAGCCTCGCTGTCGGGCGCGGCGAGCGCGTGGCGATCGTCGGCGCTTCCGGCTCCGGCAAGAGCACGCTGCTGCACCTGCTGGGCGGGCTGGATATGCCCAGCGCGGGGGCGGTGCAGCTGATGGGGCGCGATTTCTCCGCCTTGTCCGAGCGCGAGCGCGGGCGGCTGCGCAATGCCGCGCTGGGCTTCGTCTACCAGTTCCACCACCTGCTGCCGGAATTTTCCGCGCTGGAGAACGTCGCCATGCCGCTCTACATCCGGCGCGTCGACAAGGCGCAGGCGGACGAGCAGGCCGCGGCCATGCTGCGCGAAGTCGGCCTGGGGCATCGTCTGGACCATGCGCCGGGCGAGCTTTCGGGCGGCGAGCGCCAGCGCGCGGCGATCGCGCGCGCGCTGGTGACGCAGCCCGCCTGCGTCCTGGCCGACGAGCCGACCGGCAACCTCGACCGGCGCACCGCCGAAACCGTGTTCGAGCTGATGCTGTCGCTCAACGAGCGCCTGGCGACGAGCTTCGTCATCGTGACCCATGACGAAACCCTGGCCGCGCGGGCCCAGCGCACCTTGCGCCTCGGCGACGGCCGTCTGGCCTGAGACCTGCGTCACACTTATAGGCTGATTAGCGGGGAGGCGGCTCCCCCGTTTGATGAGCGTCATAAAGTTGCGGAGCTTCTTGCCGATAAGCTGCGGGCGTGATGAATGGAGCCCGCCCGACGGCGGGTCGAAAAGATGAAAACGCTCTTCCTGCCCGCAGTACGCTTGCTCGACCGCTTGAGCTATCCCCTCAAGTTCGCGCTGATACTCTTCGTCTGCTCCACCGCGGCGCTGGCGCTGCTGACGCAGATCTACGTCAGCCTGCACGAGAACATGCAGGTGGCAGAGCGCGAAATCGCGGGGCTGACGCTGTTCGATGCGGGTTTCGGCGTGGTGCTGCTCACCCAGCAGCACCGCGGGCTGAGCGCGGGCGTGCTCGGCGGCAGCGCCGAGATGGTGCCCAGGCGCGAGGCGAAGGCGATGGAACTGCAGGCGGCCATGACCAAGCTCGACCACGCGATCGAGGCCGACCCGCTGTGGCAACCCCTGAAGTCCCCGTGGCTGTCCGTCAGGGCCGAGCTGGACCGCCTGGCCAGGACGGCGACGCAGCTTTCCGGCGCGGACAGCTTCCGTGCCCATACCGAGGTCATCGCCAGGCTGCTGCGCTGGCTTGGCGACGTCGGTGACGCGTCGGGCCTGGCGCTCGATCCCGAGGCTGCCACCGCGAACCTGATCGAGCCGCTGCTGAGCTCACTGCCCGAACTGAGCGAGCGCCTGGGCCAGCTCCGTGCGCGCGGCACCAACATCGTCGCCCGCCACGAACTGTTGCGCGGCGATGAGCACGGGGTGATCGCGCTGCTCGCCGAAATCGACCGTACCGAAGCGGATCTGATCGATCGCCTGGCGCGCGCAGGCAAGGCGAATGCCGGGCTCGCGGGGGCGCTCGAACGCATGAGTGGCGAGATCGCAACGGCGGTGGGCGAGGTGCGCACGGCCGCGATGCGTGACATCGTCGATCAGCAATTCACGCTCGCGGCGCCGGCTTACTTCGAGCTCGTCACGCGGGCGATCGATACCGCGGTACGCAACTTCGACGAGATCCTGCGTCCCCAGACCGGGCTTCTGCTGCAGGACAGGCTCGACCGCCTGTCCGGGCGGCTGCAGCAGCAGGTCGTGCTGTCCGTCGTGGCGATGCTGGTCGCGGGCTATCTCTTCATCGGCGTCTATCTCGCCATCCTGCGCTCGGTGCGCGAATTGTCGACGGGCGCCCAGCGTTTTGCCGCCGGAGACTATCGCGGCCGCGTCGAGTTCTCGGCACGCGACGAACTGGCCGAGGTGGCGAAGCAGTTCAATGCCATGGCCGACGAGGTTGCGTTGCTGATCCGCGAGATTCAGCAGGGCGCGGCCCAGCTCGGCAGTTCGGCGGGCGAGCTTTCGGGGTCGGCCCGGCGTGTCTCCGACGGTTCCGAAACCCAGAGCGAGTCGGCGTCCGGTGTGGCCGTGGCGGTCGAGGAGATGACGGTCAGCGTGGAGGAAATCTCCCGCCACGCGGGTACGGCGCAGCATCTGGCCGAGGCCTCGGGGCGCCTGTCGGAAGAGGGCGGCGCGGTGATGCGCAAGTCGGTCGAGGAAATGGAACGCATTGCCGAGGCGGTCGACCGTTCCGGCGAGGCGATCGCCGAACTGGGCGAGAAGTCGCGCCAGATCACGACGATCGTCGATTCGATCCGCGACATCGCCGACCAGACCAACCTGCTGGCGCTCAATGCCGCGATCGAGGCCGCGCGGGCGGGCGAGACCGGGCGCGGTTTTGCCGTGGTCGCCGACGAGGTCCGCAAGCTGGCCGAACGCACCTCGCTCGCCACGCAGGAGATCGCGAACATGGTGCAGGCCATCCAGCAGGGCACCACGCGCGCGGTCGATACCATGCAGCAAGGCGTGCAGCGCGTGCGCGGCGGGGTGGCGCTCAGCAACCGGGCCGGTGAGTCGATGGCTCAGATCAATACCGGCGCCCAGCAGGTGCTGGACGCCGTGCGCGAGATATCGGTGGCGCTGAACGAACAGAGCCTGGCCAGCAACGAGATCGCACAGAACGTCGAGCGCATCGCGGCCATGGCCGGCGACAACAGTGTGGCCGCGCTTCAGACCACGACCACTGCGGAAGTGCTGGAGAATCTGGCCGTGACGCTGCGCCAGCAGGTGGGGCGCTTCCAGGTCTGAGCAGAGGCGGCGCGTCTGCGACGACGACGGGCCTTCGGGCCCGTCATGCGTTCACCGCCGCGGGCTGGCGGCCTGGCGCCTGCGCCACTGCCGGATCAGCCACACCCGCCAGCTCCACTTGACCGCGACGTAGCCGGCGAGCGACAGCACGGCGGCGAGCAGCACGAGCCCGAGCGCCAGCGGCTTGCCCAGGCCCGCCATCCAGTCGATGAGGGCGGGAACCCAGGCGGCGAGATTCACGCCTTCCAGTTCGGGTGGGGCGGTGAAATCGGCGCCGTTTCCGCCCAGCACGAGACTGCCGAGGCCGAAGGCCAGCACGTACAGCGGCACGATCGTCAGTGGGTTGGTATACAGCGTGGTCAGCAGGGCCAGCGGCAGATTCACCCTGAACAGCACGCACAGGATGGCGGCGCCGAGCATCTGCAGCGGGCCGGGGATGAGGCCGCAGAAAAAGCCCACGGCCACCGCGCCCGCCGCGGAGTGGCGATTGAGATGCCACAGCCGGGGATGCAGCAGCGTGGACGAGAAAGGCCTCAGCCAGCGGCTGCCGCGGATGGCTTCATGGTCGGGCAGGAGGGTCTTGAGTCGTTTGCGCATGGTGTCCGAGGCGCGAAAGTGTAGCAGTGGACCGTGGGCGGCGCGCAGCGGTTCGGTGCTGCGCCGGGTCGCACGGTCCCGATGGCACGGGGGCGGGCCGCAGTGGGGGCTCGGATGATGTCCTGGAATTGCGTTTGTCATGATGTGGATGGCATCATTGCCCGCCATGAGAGCGCTTGTCCTGTGCTTCGCTGCGGGCGTCGTCCTGCTTCAGGGGCGCGAAAGCCTGCCCGATGCCGCCATGCTCGGCCTGCCCGGTGCCGGCCTCGCACTGGTGCTGCTGCTGTTCCGTGCCCGCCGGGAGCACGTCGCGGCGGGCCGCGCAAGCGCCATGCGTCGCCTGGCGCGAGGGCTTGCGCTGGCCGGGCTCGCCTTCATCCTGGGCTTCGGCTGGGCGGCACTGCGCGCGGACTGGCGGCTTGCGGACGAATTGCGCGGCGAACTCGAAGGTGTGGATATCGGGCTCACCGGTTTCGTCGCCGGCCTGCCGCAGCCGCTGGACGAGGGCGTGCGCTTCCATTTCGAGCCGGATGGCGAGGTGGAGGGCGTGCCTGGAAAGCTGCTCCTGTCGTGGTACCGGGCGCGAGGCACAACCCAGGCGCCGCCGGTCGTGAAGCCGGGAGAGCGCTGGCGTTTCACGGTACGGCTCAAGCGCCCCCATGGCTTCCATAATCCGGGGGGCTTCGATTACGAGGCCTGGCTGCTGGAGCGCGGCCTGCGCGCGACCGGCTACGTGCGGGGCGGTGCGCAAAGGCTGGATGCGGACGCGGCCGGGCCGATGGATGTCGTGCACCGATTGCGCGACGCGGTGCGCGAACGCTTTGCCGCCGTGCTCGGCGATGCGCCCTATGCCGGCATCCTGGTGGCGCTGGTGATCGGGGAGCAGCGCGGGATTCCGCCAGGGCAGTGGGAGGTGTTCCGCCGCACCGGCGTGGCGCATCTGGTGGCCATATCGGGCATGCACATCACGCTCGCAGCGGCGATCGCCGGCGGCAGCCTCGGCTGGATCTGGCGAAGGATTCCGGGGCTGGTCCTGCGCTGCCCGGTGCGCAGGGCGCAGGCGCTGGCGGCGGTGCTGGCAGGCACCGGCTACGCGCTGTTGGCGGGGCTGGGCATTCCGGTGCAGCGCGCGCTGATCATGCTGTTCGTGGTTGCCGTCGCCTTGTACCGGGGACGCTTCATCCTGCCTTCGCGCGTGCTGGCGCTCGCCTTGCTCGCCGTGCTGGTGCTTGACCCCTGGGCCTGCCTGTCGGCGGGCTTCTGGCTGTCCTTCGGGGCCGTGGCGGCGATCGGCTTCATGCTGGGAGGGCGGCGCGATGCGGTCGGGGGCTGGCGCGCGGCGCTGCGCGTCCAGCTCGGCATCAGCCTTGCGCTCCTGCCCCTGCTGGTGATGCTGTTCCAGTCGCTGCCGCTGTTGTCGCCCCTGGCGAATGCGGTGGCGATTCCGCTGGTCAACTTCATCATCACGCCCTTCGCTTTGCTCGCCGCGCTGCTGCCGCTGGATTTCCTGTTGCAGTGGGGGCATCAGGCGACGGCCCTGATGATGGTCTTCGTCGAATGGCTCGCCGCCTTCGAGCCCGGCTACTGGCGCCAGCCCGCGCCGCCGATGTGGCTCGGCACGCTGGCGATGGCCGCGGCGGCCGGCGCATTGCTGCCGCGCGGCACGCCGGGCAGGATGGCCGCGCTCGTGGCGCTGGCGGGGTTGCTCGC
>NZ_AMXE01000111.1 GCF_000310205.1 Thauera linaloolentis 47Lol = DSM 12138
GACAGAAACCGCCGCGTCGCCTCGCTCACCGGCGCCTTCAGAGTGTCCATGTAGTCCTGCATGTCTCGTCTCCTTTCGTGTGTGGTCAGATCAGTAGTTGAAGATCAGCACCGCTTGCAGATACACGTTGCGCCTGTCGTTGCCCTGCAGGCTCTTCACGTCCTTGCCGCGCGGCTCGTAGAGGCCGAGCAGCGGCACGAAGGTGACGTTGTCGTTGATCTGCCAGAACGCGAACAGGTCGATCTCGCGCCCGTCCAGGTCGGCCGCGTCGCCGATCGAGCGGATGTCCCAGTACTGCAGCGTGACCGACAGGTCCTCGCGCGGCGCCAGCGTCAGCTCCAGGCGGTCGACCTTGTTGCCGCTGTTGGCCGGCCCGGCGTAGTTGGCCGCGACCTCGCCCTGGAACCAGGTGCCCAGCCCGCGGCTGAGGCCGAAGAACAGCGGATCGAAGGCTTCGTTGCGATCGGTCGAGGCCTTGTCGGCCGAGAAGCGCGCATGGCGGTAGTTCAGCGTCGGGCTCCAGGCGACGTCGGCGAAGGTCCAGCCACCCTCGACGAACCAGGCGTCGGCGTCGTTCTTGACCGCGGTGTCGCCGCCGCGCTGATCGACGTACTCGAAGGCCACGAACAGGTTGTCGACACCCAGGCTGCCCTGGCCGCGCAGGTTGGCGATGCGCATGCCGTCACGCTGGTCGAAGGCGCCCAGCCCGGCGCCGCGGTCGACGCCGAGCACCTTCATCCAGCTCAGGCCGAGCGTGCCGTGCGTCTCGGACACATATTCGAGGTTCAGCCCGCCCAGCTCGGTGTCCTGCTGGTAGGGGTTGTTCGACTTGAGCCAGAACGCATCGCCGCGCCACGGGCCGGCGGGGTCGACGCGCAGGATCGCGGTGTTGCCGAAGCTCTTCTTCGCCGCCAGGTAATAGGCGCCGCCGCGGTCGACGCGGATGCCCGGCCCTTCCAGCCCCTTGCCGAGGTTGACGCGGTCGGCGGCGATCAGGAAGCCGTCGCCGAGCTGGAACTGCTGGCGCCCGAACGAGAAGTCGAACACGCCGCCCGCGCTGCGCCAGCCGAGGTAGGCATCCTCCAGGTCGACGTCGCGCTCGCGCCCGGTCGTGTAGCCGCCGGCGTCGCCGTCGCCCCAGGTGCCCTGGGCGATGGCGCCCAGGCCGCCATACAGCTCGCCGTCGCCGGCGCGGGTGCTGCCGACCAGCACGCCATGGACGAAGGCTTCCCGCCACTTCCGGCCGCCTTCGCCGAGATAGTCCTCGCGAGTGGAAAAGGCGCCCGCCATGGCGTCGACCTTGAGCCCCAGCGAGCCCCGTTCGCCCTGGTAGAGCTCCCAGGCATGGGCCGGCCCCAGGGTGGCCAGCCCGGCGGCCAGCGCGGCCGCCACGTTCATCAGAATGCGCATTCCATCGTCTCCTCGATCATTTTCTTATCGGTGGTGAAGCCGTGCGGCGGGCAGGCCGCGCACGCCCCGTCCCGCCGCGGGAACGGGGCCGGCCCCTCAGCGCACGAACACCTGGCCCGTGCCGAGCGACATGTCGCCGCCCGGCAGTTGCACGTTGCCGAGCTTGGTCAGCGAATCCGCGTCGTAGATGGCGATGTCGTTGAAGGTGCCGGTGAGGTAGAGCCGGCTGCCGTCCTGGTTGGTGAGCAAGGTGTAGTAGGTGTGGTCCAGTTCCACCGCGTGCACCAGCTTCTGCTGCGCGATGTCGTACTTCGCCAGCCGGTGCAGCAGGCCGTAGATGACGTTGCGGTCCTTCGGCGAGCGCAGCCCGGTGAAGTAGATCTCGGTGAGCGGCCCGAACTCGCGCGCTTCGGCCTCGCCGGTCTTCAGGTTGACGTTGAGGTAGCCGTACTGGAACTCGGCCGTCGCCATGTCCTGCGTGCCGTCCTGGTATGCGGCCGTGGTGTAGAGGATGGTGAAGTCGCGCTGCGGCGTCTGCACCGGCCACACGTAGAGCACGTCGAGCGGCGCATGGGTGCTGCGGTTCCAGTCGCGGATCGGCAGCTTCACCTTCATGTCGCCGGTCTTCACGTCCACCGTGTACAGGTTCTGCCCGGCGAGGTAGAGCGTGCCGTCGGGCGCCGCCTGCATGATGGTGGACTGGCGCGGCGCGGGGAACACGCGCACCGGGCGGGCATTCAGCCCGGCGCCGGTGTCATAGACGGCGAAGCGCGGCTCGCCGACGCGGTAGTGGTCGCGGTTGATCGTGGTCGGATTCTGCACCGCATACAGTTCCTTGCCGTCGGCGCTGACGGTGAAGGAGGCGATGGACTTCGCGCGCTCGTTGTCGGCGAGCGACATCTCGGCGCGGAACGTGAGCTTGCAGGTATCCAGCTCGACGCCGTAGATCGTGCCGAAACGGTTGTTGAGGATGTAGGCGGTGCGCCGGTCGGGCGAGATCTGCGTCAGGCCAGGGCCGAAGGCGTCGGGCAGGGTGCAGGTCTTGTAGACGCTCGCCGCCGCCACGTCGACCACGTTCAGGTTGTTCGGGTAGTTCGCCACCATCAGGTACTCGCTGCCCGTCTTCAGGGCCAGCGACTCGTTGGCCGCCGCGGCCGGCGTCGCGCCGCCGGCGACACAGGCGGCCAGGGCCAGGCTGCGGCACAGCGCGCCGCCGATCGTCGTCTTCTTCATGTCTGCCCCCTTACAGCTTGTCGCCCGGGAACACCGAGCCGAGGTTGCGCCAGTCTTCGCGGGTGTTGGCCGCATCCTTGTTCCAGTCCGGGTAGGTGACCATCGTGTCCGGCACCTGGGCGGGCCACCAGCAGGGGTCGGCGCAGCCGTACAGATCGGACTCCATCGGCTGGCACAGCGAGGCCACGCCGCCGAAGGCATCGACTTCCCAGCCGGGGTCCACGGTCGCGGTGCAGCCGGCGATCGCGCTCATCGCCACCACTTCCTCGACGCGGTCCTCGCCCACGGCCTGCTCCAGCAGCTTCGCCTTGTTGTTGATTGCCTTCAGATGTTTCATGACGCCCTCCTCGGGGTAATGTGCTGTTCGATGAAGGCCGGGTTGCCGGCCATGATGCGGCTGTAGACTTCGATGCCGAAATCCACCCAGTCGCGCATCAGATCGCAGTAGTGATAGGTAGGATGCGTGGCGTCGCCGTAGCGTGCGTAGCTCTCGTGGTAGCAGCCGCCCGAGCACAGGTTGCGGATGCGGCAGCTCGCGCAGCCGGTGCCGGTCCGGTCCAGGCGCTGCGACAGGAAGTCGCCCAGTTGCTCGCGCTCGATGCCGTCCCTGACGTTGCCGAAAGTCGGCAGTTCGGAGCCGGTGAAGCGGTGGCACAGGTTCAGCTCGCCCTTGTGGTCGACCGCCAGCATCTTCAGCCCGGCGCCGCAGGGCAGCAGCTTCTTGTGGCCTTCGTGCATGTCGGTGATCAACTGGTGCATGTTCGAGAAGCCGATGTTGCGCCCCTCCAGCGCCGCCTCCAGGTAGCGCCGGCCGAGCCGCTTCATGCCGTCGAAGACCTCGGCCACTTCCTCGTTGCTCAGGTTGAAGGTGCTGACGTCGCCCGAGGTCACCGGCGCGAAGCCGACCTCGGCGAAGCCCAGCTCGTTGAACAGGTGGTCCCAGATGCGCTCGACCTCGGTGGTGCCGTGCGTCAGCGTCACGCGCGCGCCGACCGGCCGCGAGCTGTAGCGCGACAGCAGACGCTCGGCCTTGCGCCGCACGGTCTCGTAGGTGCCCTGGCCGCCGACCGTGAGCCGGTTGCGGTCGTGGATCGCCTTGGGGCCGTCGATGCTGATCGACAGGCCGAAGCGGTGGGCGTCGAGCCAATCGATGGTGTCGTTGGAGAGCAGCGTGGCGTTCGTCGTCATGACGAAATCGACCTGCTTGCCCAGGGCAGCGAAGCGTTCCTCGCAGTAGGCCACCACCTCCTTGATCAGCGGCAGGTTGCTGAGCGGCTCGCCACCGAAGAAGACCACGTTGTAGCGCGGCTCGTCGGGCGATTCGCGCAGCAGCAGCTCGATCGAGTCGCGCGCGGTGTCGAAGGCCATCTTGCGACCGGCGGACGGCTTGTCGAGGTCTTCCTTGTAGCAGTAGGTGCAGCTCAGGTTGCAGCCGGTATTGACGTTGAGCACCACCGTGGTCAGCGGAAAGCGCTCGAACACGTGCGCGGCGGCAGCAGCGCCGGCAGGGCGGCCGTCGTCGACCAGCTCCAGCGCCACCAGGTCGCGGATCGCCCCGGCCACGTCGTCGGCGTCGAACTCGGTGCGCAGGCCGTCGATCAGCGCCTCGGCGGTCAGGCTCTGGCGGCGGATGCGGTCGATCAATGCCTCGGTCAGCGGGTCGAGCGCGAACAGCGAACTGCTCGGGATGTGGAACAGCATGCGCGTGTCGTCGACGCGCAGCTCGTGCAGGTTGTGCTGCACCAGATTCAAGACGGCGCCCATGGGAGCCTCCTTTGTCGTCGGGATTGCGGGCGGCGGGCCGGGGCCCGCCGGAACGTCGAATGCGGCCGATCAGGGAATCGGCGGGTTGTTCCAGCGCTGCGGCGCAACGATCAACTGCCCTTCGCCGCGCAGCGCCTCGCCGCCCTGCATCACCTCGGCCACCACCTTCAGGTTGCCGACGTTGTTCGCCGACATCCGCCGCACCGGGTTGGGGCCGGCGTCGCCCGGCACGAAGACACCGGTGGCCTCGTCCATCAGCCCGGCGAACTTCACATCCTCGTCGCGCACCGCGACCTCGTCGAACGGCGCCACCGACCATTTGGCCGGCACCACGCCGATGCGGAAGTCGTCGCCGGTGCCCGGCTTGCCGTCCGGCCCCGCGTCCCAGGCCTCGGCGTCGAAGCGGGCCTCGACCTTGGCGGTCGAGGCGCCGTTGCCGCCGATGCGCGCCACCGCGTAGGCCGGCAGCACCTTGATCCCGGCGATGCTGCCGTACACCGCCAGGCTGCCGCCGCTGGCCGCGCCCACCGCCACCGGTTGCACGCCGCGCGCCGCCGCGTCCGCACGCACGCGCAGCACCACCTCATTGGCCGAACGCTGCACCGTCTGCAGCAGGCTCACGCCCTGCGGCAGGCCGATCTCGCCCGCGAGGTTCGAGCCGACGATGCGCAGCTCGCCCTCCTCGCCCGCCTTCAGGTAGGCCGGATGCACGGCCAGCACGCGCGGCTTGCCATCGCCCTGCAGGCTGGCGACGACGTCGGCGCCGACCTCGTCGTGGTCGCGCAGGAACATCCGCCCGCGCAGCACGCCGTCCTCCAGCGCAAACACCTGGCGCATCGGCGTGCCGTCGACGACCAGATCGGCGCGCCATTCGTAGCCGGTGTAGATCAGCGCCTGCCCCTTGCCCGCCATCGGCTTGCCGTCGTCCCAGCGGCCTTCGAAGCTCAGGGCGTGGATGTCCTTGCCCTTGCCGGCCGACACCTTCATCACGCCCGAGAAGCCGCCCCGGCCGGTCATGTGGCCGCTCAGGCTCCATACGCCCTCGACCGCCTGCGGCGCACGCATCTGCCACGCCTTCCAGGCTTCGGACTGCAGCGGCAGCTTGGCGGCCAGCTCGGGCACCATTTCCTTCAGCGCGATGCCCAGCCAGTCGCGGTCGCGGCCGAAGGCCTGGAACTCGGCGGTGGGGTACTGGCCGAGGTGGAAATGCACCAGATGCTCCCATTCCGACGCCGGGCGGCGCTGCAGCAGCACGCGCGCGCCGGAGTGGCAGCGCGCGCACATCTGCGTGAACTGCTCGGATTCGAACGCCTCCATGGTGTTCAGCCGGCGTTCGAGGACATAGCGCGCGCCCTCTGTCTCGGACGGCGCCAGCCCCTGGCTGTCGGCCAGATGCTTGACGACCGCGCGGCGCTCCTCGTCGGTGATCTTCAGGCCATGCACGATCTGCATGCGGGCGATCGACATCAGCCAGCCTTCGGGCGACTTGCGCTGGTCGGCGATGCGGCTGAAGCCCGCATCGGTTTCGGTGTGACAGGTCTGGCACTTCGTGCGCAGCACGGCTTCGGCGGAAGCAGCGGCGGCGGCCGGCGAGGACGCCAGCGCAAGGCCGACTGCAGCCACGCCGCTCATCGCGGCGGCAATTCTCTTGATCTTCAAGACCGGTCTCCTCTTGGTACCCGTGGATGAAGCCCCCTCCGGCACCGCGGCTCGGCCGCTTGCTGCGCGGAGGGCGCTGCCATGCTGCACAGGCCGAGGACGAATGCCGGCCGGTCCGCGAAAGGCGATCCGATCCTGAGTCTCCTCTCTGCCGGAGCGCGGCACGGGGCCGCCCTCCCGGCCCTTCTGCGAGGGCCTGCGCAACATCGACATCTACCACCCGCCTGTCCGATCGCTGTCGGCATCACGCGGGGGCTGGGCAAATCCTAGGCGCGGCAAGGCGATCTGCGTTAGCCCAAAACGGCAAGGCCGGCGCCGCGCCCCGGCTTGCACAACACGACCCTGCGTGCCATGCTGGACCAAGAGGCGCGCGAGCGAAGACCGCGCATGCCTTCGAACCCCGGAAACGGGGCACATAACGAAAAAAACGATCGCACATCGATCGAGTGAGGATGAGACATGTTCGCCACGCTGCACGCGCCGGGGAGGCGGGGGCAATGAGCGCGGCTGCCGGACCCGTGGAAACGCGCAGTGCAGCCCCGCCCTGTGATCCCCCCGCAAACCCGCCCTTTTCCTACACGCTGCGCGACACGCTGGACGCCGACGAGCACGCGGCCTGCCTGACGAACTGGCAGCAGCAGTACGACCAGCTCAGCGCCGGGCTTTTCGCCGGAGAGTTCGAGGAGTTCTGCTTCGGCAACGTGCAGTTGTTCCGCGAGGCGCTCAACCAGTCGGTGCATCAGGCCGGCATCGCCTGGCCGGGTTCGCGCACCGTCGCGGTGCCGATCGCCATCGAGGGCACGGGCTGGTTCGGCGGCGAAACCTATTCCGAAGACTCGATGCTGACGCTCGGCGGCAGCGACGAGCTCGATTTCCGCACCCCGCGCCGGCTCGAGATCGTCGCCTGTACGGCGGATACTGCGGCACTCAACACCTATGCGCTGCAGGTGGAGCACCGCGACCTCGAAGCCGAACTCGCCGGGCGCACGACGGTGCCGGCCAGCCCGCAGCAGATGGCGGATTTCGGCGCCCTGCTGTCGACCATGATGGCCAGCCTGCGCGCCACGCCGGACCTGCTGCGCCACGCGCAGATGCGCACGGCCATGGAACAGGCGCTGTTCGCCACGCTGCTCGACACGCTGCCGCCGGCACCGGCCTCGCCCAGCCTCGCGCCGTCCTGTAGGGCGCGCCAGTTCGTCGTCGCGCGGGCGCGCGAGTACATGGAGACGCACATCGACGAGCCGATCACCGTCGCCGACCTGTGCGTGAAGCTCGGCGTGTCGCGCCGCACGCTGCAATACAGCTTCCAGGACGTGCTCAACCTGAACCCGGTGAAGTTCCTGCGCGCGATCCGCCTCAACGCCGTGCGCCGCGCCCTGAAGCAGACCGCCGGCAGCGAACGCACGACCGTGGCCGACATCGCGGCGCGCTGGGGTTTCTGGCACCTGTCGCACTTCTCGGCCGAATACAAGGCCATGTTCGGCGAGCTTCCGTCGGAAACCCTGCGCCGCGCCGGTTGATATTCAATAAATTTATTCACCCATTAGCCCAAATCGGCAATCCGGGCCTCAGGAAATCCATCCCTGCGCACGCATCCAGCCCGCGATTCGTGCCGCGGCCTCACCGTCGAGGCCGTCCAGCCCCTGCAGAACGCTCTCGGCGGGGCGCGCCGGCGCCGCCCTCAGCGCCCTCAGCAAGGGGGCGAGGGCCACGCCCTCCAGATGCCACACGCCCAGCGGCTGGTCGGGCGTGACGACGACCTCTTCCTCGGTGATCCTGCCATGGGCGACCACCGACCGGCGGACGATGTCCACCGACGCCGGCGTCACCTCGGCATGCAGCGGCGCGCCATCGGGCCAGCCGCGCCGCGCCGCCCAGAACGGCGAATCCGTCCATTGGTGCTCGGCGGCGTAGAAATCGCGCCCGATGCGGGCGAAGCGGTAGAACAGGTGCTCGATGCGCTGCTGGTGGAACTGGCGCGCCAGGGCCGCGCGCGCCGGATCGTGGCGCAGCGTCGCCACCACCGCCGGCGCCTGCAGCGCCGACGACAAGGCCTGGAAGATACCGTTGCCCGACAAGGGATCGACCGCCATCGCCGCGTCGCCGACGCGGATCCAGTCGCCGCCGGCCAGCACTTCGTTGAGCACCGGCGTGCTGGTCCGCGCATGCGGTTCGCCGACCGGCTCGGCGTCGCGCAGGAAGGGTTCGGCGGCGGCGATCTCGCGCAGGCGCGCGGCGCAGTATCCGGCCAGCGCCTTCTTCGGCGGCAGCGCGGCACTGCGCACGTCCAGCGTCAGTTGCAGGTAGCGCCGGCCGTCGGCCAGCGCCGCCATCCACGCCCAGCCGTCCCCGCAGCTCTGCACCGCCGAATGCGCCAGGCCCGGCGGCCCTTGCCAATACTGCAGCAGCGACACCGTTTCGGCGCCGCGCACGCGCGGCAGCCCGCCGCCCGGCGCGGCGCGGCCGCGGGCCTCGACGACGAA
>NZ_AMXE01000112.1 GCF_000310205.1 Thauera linaloolentis 47Lol = DSM 12138
GCGGCGGGCCAGGGCGGCGCGGCGGGCCAGGGCGGCGTGGCGCAGGACGCGAGCAGGCTGGCCGCGACTACGGCCAAGCCGGCGCGGAGCGGGTGCCGTGGCGTGGTGCGCATCGGCGCTCAGGCGGCGATCGCCGGCCGGCGGGCGTGCCAGTCGGTGGCCTGCTGGAAGCGGTAGGCGGCGTTCAGCAGGCGGGTTTCGCCGAAGTAGTCGCCCACCAGTTGCAGGCCCACCGGCAGGCCGTCCGCGCCGAAGCCGCAAGGCTGCGACAGGCCGGGCAGGCCGGCGAGGTTGACGGCGATGGTGTAGATGTCCGACAGGTACATCTGCACCGGGTCGTCGGCCATCTGGCCCAGCGCCCAGGCGGTGGTGGGCGTGGTTGGGCCGGCAATGAGGTCGCATTGCTGCAGCGCGACCTGGAAGTCCTGCGCGATCAGGCGGCGCAGGCGCTGCGCCTGCAGGTAGTAGGCGTCGTAGTAGCCGTGCGACAGCACATAGGTGCCGACCAGGATGCGGCGCTTGACCTCGGCGCCGAAGCCTTCGGCGCGGCTCTTGCCGTACATGTCGGCGAGGTCGCCGTACTCGGCCGCACGATGGCCGTAGCGCACGCCGTCGAAGCGGCTGAGGTTGCTGGAGCATTCGGCCGGCGCGATCACGTAGTAGGCGGGAATCGCCAGCTTCGCGTTGGGCAGCGAAACCTCGACCGTGGTGGCGCCGAGCGCGCGGTATTGCACGAGCGCGGCTTCGACCGCGGCACGCACGTCGCCGGCCATGCCTTCGGCGAAGAACTCGCGCGGCAGGCCGATGCGCAGGCCTTCGAGCGGCCGCGCCGAAGCCGGCGCGGCGAGCGCGGCGGTGTAGTCCTCGGCCGGGCGTTCGAGGCTGGTCGAGTCGCGCGGGTCGAAGCCGGCCATCGCCGACAGCAGCAGCGCGCAGTCCTCGGCGCTGGCGCCGAAGGCGCCGCCCTGGTCGAGCGAGGAGGCGTAGGCGATCATGCCGTAGCGGCTCACCAGGCCGTAGGTGGGCTTGATGCCGGTGATGCCGCAGAAGGCCGCCGGCTGGCGCACCGAGCCGCCGGTGTCGGTGCCGGTGGCGATCGGTGCCAGGCGCGCGGCCACCGCCGCGGCCGAGCCGCCGGACGAGCCGCCCGGCACGTGTGCGAGCTGCCACGGGTTCTTCACCGGGCCGTAGAACGAGCTTTCGTTGGACGAACCCATCGCGAACTCGTCCATGTTGGCCTTGCCCAGGCCGACCGCGCCGGCCGCTTTCAGCAAGCCGACGACGTGGGCGTCGTAGGGGCTGACGAAGTTCGACAGCATCTTCGAGCCGCAGGTGGTCAGTACGCCTTCGGTGCAGAACACGTCCTTGTGCGCGAGCGGGATGCCGGTCAGCGCGCCGGCCTGGCCGGCGGCGATGCGTTCGTCAGCGGCGCGGGCCGCGGCCAGCGCGCCTTCGCGGTCGACGGTGATGAAGGCGTTGAGCGCGGGGTTGAGCGCGTCGATGCGGTCGAGGAACAGGGTCGCGAGTTCGACGCTGGAAATCTGGCGGGCGTCGAGCGCGCGGCGCAGTTCCGGAAGGGAGGCGTGGATCATGTGTTCGGCAAGCCAGGTAAGGGCGCGGGCAGCGGTGCCGCGCCGCGGATCATTCGATGACTTTCGGTACCAGGTAGAGCCCGGCCTCGGTCTGCGGCGCGATCCGCTGGAAGGCCGCGCGCCGGTCGGGCTCGGTGACGGCGTCGTCGCGCAGGCGGGTGGCGAGTTCCTGCGGATGGCTCATGGGTTCGACGCCGGCGGTGTCGACCGCCTGCATCTGCTCGATGAGGCCGAAGATGCCGTTGAGCTTGTCGCGCGTGGCGTCGATTTCGGCGTTGGAAAGGGTGATGCGGGCGAGGCGGGCGAGGTGCCCGACTTGTTCATTGGACAGCGACATGAGGTAACAAAACCTGCTGAATCCACAAAGGTTTGTAGGTTATCATAATCGTCTTTGCCCCGCCCGGGGCTACACCGCTTGGCGGTCGCGGGCGGGGCGTTCGCGTTGCCGCATGCGAGCCATTTCGTACGGTACGCGCGGCTCAACCACTCCACCGGTTTCGGAAGGCCTCATGTTCGGTTTCCTGCGTTCCTATTTCTCCAACGATCTCGCGATCGACCTCGGCACCGCCAACACGCTGATCTACGTGCGCGGCAAGGGCATCGTGCTCGACGAACCCTCGGTGGTGGCGATCCGTACCGAGGGCGGCCCCAATGCCAAGCGCTCGATCCAGGCCGTCGGCCACACCGCCAAGCAGATGCTGGGCAAGACGCCCGGCAACATCACCGCCATCCGGCCGATGAAGGATGGCGTGATCGCCGATTTCGTCGTCACCGAGCAGATGATCAAGCAGTTCATCAAGAAGGTGCACGATTCGCGCCTGCTGTCGCCGTCGCCGCGCATCATCATCTGCGTGCCCTGCGGTTCCACCCAGGTCGAGCGCCGCGCGATCCGCGACGCCGCGCTGGCTGCCGGCGCATCGCAGGTGTTCCTGATCGAAGAGCCGATGGCCGCCGCGATCGGCGCCGGACTGCCGGTGTCGGATGCGACCGGCTCGATGGTGGTGGACATCGGCGGCGGCACCACCGAGGTCGGCGTGATCTCGCTGGGCGGCATCGTCTACTCGGGCAGCATCCGCGTCGGCGGCGACAAGTTCGACGAGGCCATCGTCAATTACATCCGCCGCAACTACGGCATGCTGATCGGCGAGACCACCGCCGAGAAAATCAAGAAGGAAATCGGCTCCGCCTTCCCCGGCTCCGAGGTGCGCGAGATGGAGGTCAAGGGCCGCAACCTGGCCGAGGGCATTCCGCGCAGCTTCACGGTGTCGTCCAACGAAATTCTCGAAGCGCTGACCGAGCCGCTCAACCAGATCGTGTCCGCGGTCAAGATCGGCCTGGAGCAGACGCCGCCCGAACTCGGCGCCGACATCGCCGAGCGCGGCATGATGCTGACCGGCGGCGGCGCGCTGGTGCGCGACCTCGACCGCCTGCTGATGGAAGAGACCGGGTTGCCGGTCGTCGTCGCCGAAGAGCCGCTGACCTGCGTCGCGCGCGGCTGCGGCATGGCGCTCGATAAGATGGACAAGCTCGCGGCGATCTTCACTTCCGAGTGATTCGCCGCCCCGGCCTGCAGGCCGGGGCGCGCGTTCGTCATCCTCTTCAACCTGACGGCCCCTGGTTTTCCGGATGTCTCTCGTCGGCCATCAGCCTCCCCCGATCTTCAAGCGCGGATTGGCGCCCATCGCGCGCCTGTCCGTGTTCGTGGCCGTCTGCCTGGTGCTGCTGGTGGCCGATCTGCGCTTCCGCTACCTGGAAGTGATGCGCAACGCTCTGTCGGTGGTGACCTACCCGCTGCAGATGGCCGCCGCCACGCCCGCCGACTTCGTGCGCAACGCCTCTCGCTACTTCGCCACGCTGGTCGAGGTCCAGCTCGAGAACGCCGATCTGCGCCGGCAGCGGCTCACGTCGGGCGAGCGCCTGCTGCGCTTCGAGCTGCTCGAGCAGGAGAATGCCCAGTTGCGCGAACTGCTCGGCATGTCGCGCAGGGTCGGGGTCGAGAGCATCGCCGCCGACATCCTGTACAACGCGCCGGACCCTTTCGCGCGCAAGGTCATCCTCGACCGGGGCGCGCAGCAGGGCGTCGAGGCCGGGCTGGCGGTGGTGGACGCGAAAGGCGTGGTCGGCCAAGTCACGCGCGTTCATCCGGTGCAGTCCGAAGTCACGCTGCTCACCGACCGCAACCAGTCGATTCCGGTGAGCGTGGTGCGCAATGGCGTGCGCGGCGTGTTGTTCGGCACCGGCCGCGGCCGGCTGGAGATGCGCTTCGTGCTGGCGGACGCCGATATCCGCGAGGGCGACCAGCTCGTCACGTCCGGCCTG
Organism: Thauera linaloolentis 47Lol = DSM 12138; assembly: GCF_000310205.1. Classification (GTDB taxonomy): domain Bacteria; phylum Pseudomonadota; class Gammaproteobacteria; order Burkholderiales; family Rhodocyclaceae; genus Thauera; species Thauera linaloolentis. The sequence goes on from NZ_AMXE01000112.1 coordinate 3,912, forward strand.
GACGGTATCTTCGTGCCCGGCCTGCCGGTGGCGCAAGTGACCGGGGTCGACCGCGTGTCCGACGCTTTCGCCCGTATCGACTGCGAGCCGCTGGCGGCCATCGAGACCAGCGTGCAGGTACTGGTGATCGGCCGCACCGCCTATCCGCCGCCGCCGGCGCCGGATCCGAAGGAACGCTGAAGCATGCAGCCGACCAATCGTTCCAGCCGCATCCTGCTGCCGGTCAAGCTGTGGTTCGTCTATCTCAGCCTGCTCGTCGCGCTCGGGCTCGAATACATCCCGACCGGACGGGTGCCGGGGATTCCCGACTGGGTCGCGCTGGTGCTGGCGATCTGGTGCGTGCGCGAGCCGCAGCGCATCGGCATGGGGGCGGGCTTCGTGCTCGGCCTGCTGGTCGATGTCGGCCAGGGGGCGGCAATGGGCCAGCATGCGCTGGCCTATGTGGTGCTGGCCTATCTCGCCAACGGCGCGGCGCGGCGGGTGCTGTGGTTTCCGCTGGCGTTGCAGGCAATCCATTTCCTGCCCTTGTTCCTGTTCATCCAGGTGCTGATGCTGGTGGTCCGCCTGCTGGCGGGCGCCGAGTTCCCGGGCTGGTCGTACTTCCTTTCGAGCCTGAGCAGCACCGTGCTGTGGGCGCCGTTGTCGATGCTGCTGCTGTTGCCGCAGTACCAGCCGGTGGACCGCGATGACAACCGGCCGATCTGAGGCCCGCGGCGGATGACGGAGTTTCGCGCGCCCGCCCAGGAACTCGCCCGCTTCCGCCTGCGCGTGGTGGTCGCGATGTTGTTCGTGTGTGTCTGCCTGGGCCTGCTCGGCGCGCGTTTCTATTACCTGCAGGTGGTGCGCCACGACTACTACCTGACGCGCGCCGAGGACAACCGCATCGCGTTGCTGCCGAAGGTGCCCAACCGCGGCTCCATCGTCGATCGCAACGGCGCCGTGCTGGCGCGCAACTACGCCACCTATACGCTGGAGATCACCCCGTCGCAGGTCGGCGATGTCCAGGCCACGCTGGACGAGCTGGCCACGCTGGTGGCGATCGAGCCGCGCGACCGGCGGCGCTTCATGAAGTTGCTGGAAGAAAGCCGCAACTTCGAAAGCGTGCCGGTGCGCAGCCGCCTGAGCGACGAGGAGATCGCCCGGGTCGTGTCGCAGCGCTACCGCTTCCCGGGGGTCGAAGTGAAGGCGCGGCTGTTGCGCGACTACCCGCAGGGCACGGTGGGGGCGCACGTGGTGGGCTACATCGGCCGCATCAACCAGCGGGACGTCGAGCGCATCGAGGAGGCGGGAGACACGGCCAACTATCGCGGCTCCCAACACATCGGCAAGGCCGGGCTGGAACAGTTCTACGAGTCCGAACTGCACGGCATCACAGGGGTGGAGCAGGTCGAGGTCAATGCCGGGGGGCGTGCGGTGCGCGCCTTGTCGCGTACGCCGCCGATACCGGGCAATGATCTGGAGCTGACGCTCGACATCGAACTGCAGCGCGTGGCGGAGAACGCCTTCGGCGCGCGCCGCGGCGCGCTGGTGGCGATCGAGCCGGCCAGCGGAGGGGTGCTGGCGCTGGTGTCGACGCCGAGCTTCGACCCCAACCTGTTCGTCGATGGCATCTCCACGCAGGACTGGAAGGCGCTCAACGAGTCGCCTGACCATCCGCTGCTGAACCGCGCGATCTATTCCGCCTATCCGCCGGGGTCGACCTTCAAGCCCTTCATGGCGCTCGCCGGCCTGGAGACGGGCAAGCGCACGGCCAGCCAGGCGATCGCGGATTTCGGCTATTTCACGCTCGGCAACCACCGCTTCATGGACGACAAGGTCGGCGGCCACGGCATGGTCGATCTGCACAAATCCATCGTCGTTTCGTGCAACACCTACTATTACCAACTGGCGCACGACCTGGGCATCGACAACATCGCCAGGTTCATGGGGCCGTTCGGCTTCGGATCGCGCAGCGGCATCGATCTGCCGGGCGAGGCGAGCGGCGTGCTGCCCTCGCCGGAATGGAAGCGCCAGCGCTTCCGCCGCGCGGAACAGCAGCAGTGGTTCGCCGGCGAGACGATCTCGGTCGGCATCGGCCAGGGCTACAACGCCTATACGCCCCTGCAGCTCGCCAATGCGCTCGCGGCGCTGGTCAACGACGGCAAGCTGTATCGCCCGCACATCGTGCGCCACGTCGTCGATTCGCGCACCGGCCAGCGGCGCGCGGTGGAGCCCGAACCCTTGCGGGAGATCCCGCTCAAGCCCGCCAACATCAAGGCGGTACGCGACGGCATGGTCGGCGTGAATAGCAGCGGCACCGGCAGGCGGGCCTTCCAGGGGGCGGCGTATACCTCCGGAGGCAAGACCGGCACGGCGCAGGTGTTCTCGCTGCGCGGCCAGCGCTATGTCGAGGGCCGGGTGAGCGAGCGCCTGCGCGACCATTCCTGGTTCATCGCCTACGCGCCTGCCGAAGCGCCCAGGATCGCGCTTGCCGTGCTGGTCGAGAACGGCGGCTTCGGCGCGCAGTCGGCCGCGCCGATCGCGCGCCAGGTCATGGATTACTACCTGCTGCACCAGCGCGCGGGGGCGCCGGCGGAAGAAGACGTCGAGGCGGACGAACTGGAGGGCGGCGAGCATGCCGAGGCGGCGGCTGCACTCGGGCGTGCGGCTGTGCCGCCGCGGCCGGCGGCCTCGGAGGGCCTGCGATGAGCAACTGGCGTTTCAACCCGATCGCGCTCGTGCGCGCCTTTCTGCGCCCCATCGACCCGATCCTGATGCTGCTGCTCGCAGTTCTGCTGGGCTATGCCTGGGTCCTGATGCAGAGCGCCTCGCCGGAGCGTCTCGAGAACCAGTCCGCGCACTTCGCCATCGCGCTGGGGGCGATGTGGGTGATGGCCTGGCTGACGCCCGCGCGCCTGTTGCGTTTCGCGCTTCCGCTGTATGCGGTGGGCGTGGTGCTGCTGATCGGGGTCGATCTGTTCGGCGAGGTGTCGAAGGGCGCCAGGCGCTGGCTCGACATCGGCATCACCCGCATCCAGCCTTCCGAGATCATGAAGATCTCGATGCCGCTGATGCTGGCCTGGTACTTCCATCAGCGCGAGGGGCAGACGCGCTTCGTCGACTTCCTCGTCGCCGGCGCGCTGCTGGTGATGCCGGTCGGCCTGATCCTGATCCAGCCCGACCTCGGCACCAGCCTGCTGGTCGCCGCGTCGGGCCTGTACGTGATCTACTTCGCGGGCCTGTCGTGGAAGCTGATCATTCCGCTGATCGTCGTGCTGGTCATCGGCCTGGGTTCGGTCGTTGCCTTCGGCGATACGCTGTGCCAGCCCGAGGTCGATTGGCAGGTGCTGCGCGAATACCAGAAGCAGCGCGTGTGCACCCTGCTCGATCCGACGCGCGACCCGCTCGGCAAGGGCTTCCACATCATCCAGTCCACGATCGCCATCGGCTCGGGCGGCGTGTCGGGCAAGGGCTGGCTGGAAGGGACTCAGACCCATCTCGCCTTCCTGCCCGAACGCCATACCGACTTCATCTTCGCCGTGCTGGCCGAGGAGTTCGGCCTGGCCGGTGCCGTCGTGCTGCTGGCGACCTACCTGCTGCTGATCTTGCGCGGCTTCACGATCGCCGCGTTCGCGCCCACGCATGCCTCGCGCCTGCTGGCGGGGGCGATCACGATGATCTTCTTCACCTATGCCTTCGTGAACATGGGCATGGTCAGCGGCATCCTGCCCGTGGTGGGCGTACCGCTCCCCTTCATCAGTTATGGGGGAACCGCGCTCGTCACGCTGTGTCTGGGCATCGGTATCCTGATGAGCATCCAGCGCAGCAGGCTGGTGGCGCGCAGCGCCTGAACGGTTTTACGGAGTGTCGATGAAGTTCCATCCCGTCCCGGTCGATGCCGGGCCTGCCGCCGGTCCGGCCACCCTCCCGCTGCGCGGCTGCACGCTGGCCGGCGCGCTGCTGGTGGTGCTTGCCGCCGCCTTGTTGTCGGCCTGCGGTTCGGCCCCCAAGCGCGGCGCCGGCCCGGCCGCGGCCGAATCCCCTGCATCCACCGCATCCGCGCCCGCGGGCAAGGGCGGCGGCTACTACAAGGACGATGGCCCCGACGAGGTGCCGCCGGAAAACCTCGATGCCATCCCGGATGCCGAGCCGCGTCTCGAGCCGCTGCACCGTTTCGCCAACCGCCCCTACAACGTCTTCGGCCAGGGCTACGTGCCTGCCACGGAGCTGCGGCCCTTCCGCGAGCAGGGGCGGGCGAGCTGGTACGGCCGCCGCTTCCACGGCAAGCCGACGTCCAGCGGCGAACCCTACGACATGTATGCGATGACCGCCGCGCATCCGACATTGCCGATTCCGAGCTACGTGCGCGTGACGCATCTGGCCAGCGGGCGCACGGTGGTGGTGCGGGTGAATGACCGCGGCCCCTTCCACAAGGGCCGTGTCATCGACCTGTCCTACACGGCCGCCCACAAGCTGGGCTACATCAATGCCGGCAGCGCGGAGGTCGAGGTCGAGCAGATCCTTCCCGACGAACTGCCCCTGCTGGCCGGCACGAGACCGGTGCCGCCGCTGCGCGGCCGCCAGCCGCGGCCTGCCGACGCGGAGACCGCGCCGGCCCCCGCCCCGTCC
>NZ_AMXE01000113.1 GCF_000310205.1 Thauera linaloolentis 47Lol = DSM 12138
CTGGGCGGCCGCACGCCCCTGGCCCGCGCGGCCGCCGCCGCCGCGGCGCTGCAGCGGTTCGCGTTCGTGGTCGGCATCGTGGGCGGCCTCGGCGCTGGCGCTGGGAACGAAGTCCTCCGCCACGGCGCGCTCGATGCGGCGCTTGATCAGGCGTTCGATCGCGGTCAGCAGCTTGGCTTCCTCGTTGTCGACGAGCGAGATCGCGTTGCCCGCAGCGCCGGCGCGGCCGGTGCGGCCGATGCGGTGCACGTAGTCCTCGGGCACGTTGGGCAGTTCGAAGTTGACGACTTGCGGCAACTGGTCGATGTCGAGGCCGCGCGCGGCGATGTCGGTCGCCACCAGCACCGGCAGCGAGCCGTCCTTGAACTGCGACAGCGCCCGCGTGCGCGCCGCCTGGCTCTTGTTGCCGTGGATCGCGGCGGCGGCGATGCCGTGCTTGCTGAGGTATTCGGCGAGCTTGTTGGCGCCGTGCTTGGTGCGGGTGAACACCAGCGCCTGGAACCACTGCTTTTCCTTGATCAGGTGGGCGAGCAACTCGCGCTTCTGCTTCTGGCCGATCATGTAGACGGCCTGGTCCACGCGCTCGGCGGTGGTGTTGCGCGGCGCGACTTCCACCGTGCCGGGGTTGTGCAGCAGGCCGTGGGCCAGTTCGCGGATCTCGTCCGAGAAGGTGGCCGAGAACAGCAGGTTCTGGCGCTTCTTCGGCAGCAGCGCGAGCACCTTGCGGATGTCGCGGATGAAGCCCATGTCGAGCATGCGGTCGGCTTCGTCCAGCACCAGGATCTCGATGCCGGACAGGTCGACCGTCTTCTGCCCGACGTGGTCGAGCAGGCGGCCTGGCGTGGCGACCAGGATGTCGACGCGCTTCTTCAGTGCGCCGATCTGCGGGTTGATGTTGACGCCGCCGAACATGACCAGCGAGGTGAGCGGCAGGTGCTTGCCGTAGGTCTTGACCGATTCCTCGACCTGGGCGGCGAGTTCGCGCGTCGGCGTCAGGATCAGGCAGCGCGGGCGGCCGGGCGGATGCGGGTGGGCGTGGGTCTGCGACAGGATGTGGAGCAGCGGCAGCGTGAAGCCGGCGGTCTTGCCGGTGCCGGTCTGGGCGGCGGCGAGCAGGTCGCCGCCGGCGAGCACTTGCGGGATGGCCTTGGCCTGGATCGGCGTCGGCGAGGTATAGCCGGCTTCGCCAATGGCGCGCAGGATGGGTTCGGCCAGCTCGAGGCTGGCGAAAGTCACGTCGGAATTCATTCGATGGTTTCCGGCGCCAGCCCGTCGCACTTCGTGGCGACACCAATCCGGGCCGGCGGGAGAGATCCGGGGCGGTCGCCGGCCGGATCGTTGCAGGAACTGCCGCGATCGATTGGTCAATTCGCGGCGAGCCCGCACTATAGTGGCTATGCGAGGGCGAAGCGAGCTTTTTGTGCGATGGAGAGGATGTTCAGGCGTCCTCGTCGTCGCCGAAGTGGTCCATGGTGGGGCTGGATGGAGAGCGTTTGCCCTGCCGTAGGTTGCTTGGCCCGGCAGCGAAGGCGTATGGGATGAATTGCCACAAGGATTTTTGTCCCCGGCACAAGGCGTTGAATCACGCTCTGGGGAAAATCGGGGAGAAATGTGTCAGAACTGGTAGAGCAGAAGGTGAAACCCATCGGCACCGCGAAATGTGGCTATACGATGAATCACAGTCATATGAGTTTCACGCTATTGATGGGTTTTGCTGTGCTCTACCCATCCTAGGAGCTGATAGGGGCGGTTGCTGGAGTCACGCGTTGTCTTCGCTTGTCGCGATTGAGAGTGCCTTATGGCACTCTGTCACGCAGCCTCCTAGGCAAGTTAGAACTTATACTTAACATTCAGCATTATGTTGCGGGGGGCTCCGTAAACGCTTTGCCCGGCTGAAGGAAGAGAGGTTATGGTCTGGTAATAACGCTTGTCGAAAATATTATTGAAGTTTAGTTGGGTGTCAATGTGGTTGGTGGGGCTGTAGCTCAGCATGATGTCGACTAAATTGTAGGACTTCTGCTCAATATGGTAGGTGCTTCCTTTATTGTAGATCTTGCTTTGGCGATAAAGTGAGGCACCAACCCGCCAACGTTGAAACTCGTCAGGTAGGGTGTAGGTGGTGGTTAGCTTGAGCAGATGCTTGGGTAGATCGGTATCAAAGGGCTGGCCTTCATTGCTTTTGTTAACATCCTTGATGTACTTCGTTTTAGTGTAGGTATACCCAGCGCCGATCTGCCAGGATGGCGTTAGAGCACCTTGGATCTCCAAGTCGATGCCTTGACTGCGTACCTTACCGGCCGCTTCGTAGCAGGTCAGAAAACCAAAGGTAGCGCATTGAGTTTGATCCTGAAGCCGCGTGGCACGATTTTCTTGATTCATGCGGAAGAGTGACACAGAAGCATTGAGCAGGCCATCGAAGTACTCCGACTTCAGGCCCACTTCGTAGTTCTTGCCCAGCACCGGGTCGATCAGGCTACCGCTGGCGCTAATATAATCCTGCGGCTTGAAGATGTCGGTGTAACTGGCGTACACCGAGTATTTATCGTTCAGATCGTATATCAAACCGGCGTACTTGGTGAGATTTCGGGTTACCTTGTAAGCGCTGTTGGTGACATAAGAACCATAAGCAAGGCTGGACTCGTGCTCGTACCAGTCCAGGCGTCCACCCAAGATCAATGTTATAGGTTCAGACAGTTTGAGTCTTGTGGTGACATAGGCACTCTTTTGTTCGATATCAGTTGTCTGGTGCTGGTGCGTCGGGAGGCTGCTAGATAGATTGGGTTTGGTCATGCTGGAGTGATCCCAAGCACCAAGGTTAACGTTTGTCAACCAAGCTAATATGCCTATACCCCGATAGGAATAGGCTTCGTCGCGCTTGCTAAGTCCAAAGACAAGTTCGTGATTTTGGTTAAGCAAGTTAAACGGTCCACTGGCGTAGAAATCATAGCTGCCCTGGCGATTCTTGTAAGAGCCAGATAAAAATTCCTGATTAAAAATGTCACTAGAGGTATATCCATAATTGGAGATCAACGTGCTGGTCTGGTCTAGTTTGCTCCAAACCTTGTTTGCCTTCAGATTCAGTTTCCAGCCATTGTCGAAGTGGTGTTCCAAGTTGACGAAGGCGGTTTCGTTCAGCCGGTCCCAGAACTCCCAGTCGTAGCCCAGAAAGGTGGAGCGTGGTAAGTGCAAGTCGCTACCATCCGCTGCTACCGGAATACCACCATATCCATTTCCATTGTTGTCTTTCTGGCGTGAGGCGCCGAATGTGAGCGTGGTGCTGTCGGTGATATCTGCATCAAACACCCCATAGAACAAACTACGTTCGTTCTGCACTACATCCTGAAAGCTTTGATGATTCTGATAGGCTGCGACCACTCGACCGCGTAGGCTTCCAGCATCGTTAAGTGGACCAGATGCGTCTAGTTCTGCACGATAGCGATCCCAGCTACCGGCGCTGGTACTGACACTGACCTGCGAAGTAGCAGTGGGCTTCTTGCGAACCAGGTTGATGGAGGCCGATGGGTTACCGGCACCTTGCATTATTCCGGTGGCTCCTCGCACGATCTCGACGTGATCGTAGATGGCCATGTCGTTTGCTCCAGTAGGCTCTACCGCCGATCCACCGATGGTGATAGGCAGACCGTCGTACATTAGGTTGTCGACCAAGGTGCCTCGTGAGAGATAGCGCTGGCGTCCGGCGCCAAGCTCTTGCATCGTCAGGCCAGGAGTATTCTTCACAACATCGTTGAGGGTGTTCATCTTCTGATCCTCAATGCGCTGCCGGGTCATGACGCTAATGCTCTGCGGCGTTTCGCGGATGGAGAGGTTCATCCGTGTGGCGGCGCTGGTGACGCCGGTGGTATAGCTGCCGGTACCTTCCGTGGTGCCGCTGCGATTGGCCGAGGCGCTCACCGTGACCGCGGACAGAGTGGTTTCCTTTCCCGCGCCATCCTCGATGCGGAAGGTGCGCTCATCCGCGCGCCGGAGCACCAGCCCGGTGCCGGCCAGCAGGCGTTCCAGCGCCTGTTGGGCGGTGTAGTCGCCCTTGAGCGCCGGCGCGCTGCGCCCGGCGGCGAGCGGCGCGGCGAACAGGATCTGCACACCGGCCTGGCGGGCCAGGGTGTTGAGGGATCTTTCCAGCGGCGCGGCGGGCAGGTCGATGGGCCGGGCGGCGGTTTGCGCGTGCGCGGCAAAGGCCAGGCACAGGCCGGCTGCAATGGCGCCGAGACGGATACGGGCGGGACGGATGTGGACCACGGAGGACACTCCTTGCATGCTGACGATTGAGGGGTTTGCAAGGAGGCTGTCGAACGAGACGGGGGAATGTTCTACCTGGAAATGAGAATTTTTATTCTTTCCCGGCCAAAGCGGCGACGCCGTACGCCCGGAGTCGGGATCCCCCGGTTCAGCGCGGGCCGACTTCCACGCTGCCATCCGGCAGGCGCCGTATCTCGACCGGGAAGGTACGGGGCAGCAGGTCGAGCAACTGGTCGGTATTGCGGATCTCGAACACGCCGGACAAGGTCAGCCCGGGGCCGTGCTGGCCGACCAGGCGCACCGGGTGGCCCCGGTAGCGCTGGATTTCTGCCAATACCTCGGCGAGCGGAGTGCTTTCGAAGACCAGGTAGCCTTCGCGCCAGGCCGTGGTGGCTTCCAGCCCGGTGGCGAGGACGGCGGGCGGGCGGGCGCCGCCGACACGGGCGATCTGGCCGGCGCCGAGTTGCAGCGGGGAGTGCCGGGTGTGGGCCAGGTCGCGCACCTCCACCCGCCCTTGCAGCACGCTGACGGTCACCGGGGCATCCGCGACACGGCGTACGCTGAACACGGTGCCGACCACGCGGACACGGGCGGGCTCGGCCGCCACCAGGAAGGGGCGCCAGTTTGCGGGGGCCACGGTGAACAAGGCCTGTCCCTGGTCGAGGCGGGCCTGCCGGCTGCGCAGGTGCCAGCTGATGCTGAGGCGGGTGGCGGTGTCGAGCTGGATCTCGCTGCCGTCCGTGAGTTGGACGCGGGCCGACTCGCCTGCGCGGGTGGCATGGAATTCGGTGCGGTAGGCGGGGTCGAGCCACAGCAGGCCGCAGAGCAGCAGCACGGCCGCCAGCGCCGCCTTGCCGGCATGGCGACGCTGCTTGGTGCCACGTGGCTTGCGCGGAGGCTTGGGGTAGCGCTCCTTGAGCGCGTCGCCCGCTTCTTCCAGCGCGCGTTCCAGGGTGCCGGGGGGCAGGGAACGGGCGGGTTTTTCTTCGTTGCCCTTGCTCATGCGCAGGGCGGCGTGCCGCGCTCGCCGTCGGTGAAAGCGGCCAGGAAAGCCTTGCGGCAGACGGCCATGCCGGTGCCCAGGTGCTTGTCCACGGTCTTGACCGAGATGCCCTGCCAGTCGGCGACTTCCGCGCGGCTCATGTGGTGGACCTTGCTGAGGATGAACACTTCGCGGCAGGCCGGGGACAGGGATTGGATGGCGGTGTCGAGCAGTTCGATGCGTTGTTTCCTGTCCAGGATGGCGAAGGGGTCACGGCTTTCATCCAGGAGATGGACCGGTTCCGGCAGTTCTTCCACGCTGCGCACCCAGGCGCGCCGCCCGGCTTCGACGCGGTGGGCATCGATGGCGCGGCGCGTGAGCAGGCTGCGCAGGAAGGCGAGCGGCGTGCGAATGGGCTGCACGGCCGGCGATTCGGTCAGGCTGATGAGCGCGTCATGGACGATATCGCGTGCCGGCGTGGTATCGCCCCCGACCCGGCGGATATGGCGGCGAACGTGGGCGACCAGATCCTCGTAATGACACAGCAGCGTATCCGCCAGCAGGGTATCGGGGGTTTTGTCGGACATGGCGAGTGAAGATCGGAAGCAGGGCATGCGGTGAGCGGGCAAGTATAGGTAATGAGAATTGTTTTGTCTTTGCCTCGCCGTTCAGGCCTCGGCGGCGCTCTTTGTGCAGCGCAGCGCGATATGTGAGGGCTGATATATTTGATCTTGTTGACCAGAATCACGTGGCGGACGCGCAAAGTCGCTTCGACTGACGTATAGTTCGACGCTCGCAGGCACTCCATTTGTGATGAATTCGCTCGCTTCCGGCAAGAAGCTCTTCGTCTTGCGCGTGCGCCTCGCGCGGCGCCTGACCATGCTCGCCGCAGCCGGCCTTGCCGGAGGCGTGTTGTTGCTTGCCTTCTTGCTTGGCGGCGTGGCGTATGCGCTGGCCAGCAGCTGGGGCGCGATCTCCGGTGGCCATCCCTTTGGCAGCGGGCTGTGGAGCCTGTGCGCGGTGCTTCTTGCGCTTTGTTCCGCCGCTGTTGGCGATGTGCTGTTCAGCGCGCCGCCCCAGCCGCAGGGCATCCGCCTGTCGCGCGAAGTGGCCGAGCAGCTTTTCGTGCTGTTGGACAGCATGGCCGCCAGGCTCGACATCGAGCCGATTCAGCACGTGTACATCACCGACGACATGAATGCCCATGTCCACCAGCGGCCCGCCTGGGGGGTGATCGGGCCGCTGCAGACCTGCCTGATGATCGGCCTGCCGCTCGCGTACAGTCTTTCTCCCGCGCAATTCACCGCGGTGCTGGCGCACGAACTGGGGCACCTGGCCGCGCAGCGGCGCGGCTGGTCCGGCGTGGCGGGAACGCTGCGTGCATGGTGGGCCCGTACCCTCGACCGCGCAAGTGCAGGTTTTTCCTTCATTGCGCCCTGGCTGGATGAAAAGTCGGTCCGTTTCTGCGTGGAAATGCTTCGCCTGGCCCGCGTCGAGGAGTTCGAGGCGGATGCGGTCGCGGCCGGGCTCGTCGGCCACGATCTGATGGGCGAGGCGCTGGTCGAGGTCAGCCTGAAGTCGCATTTCCTGGAGCACGATTTCTGGCCACAGGTCGAAGCCCATAACGCATCCCGTTCGCGCCCCGCGCTGCGGCCTTTCCGCGACATGGCGCTCGGTGTGGAGGCCGGCTTCATGCGCACGGTGTCCGACCATGCGGTCGCGATCGAGGAGATGCTCGCCGAGCGCTTCGCCTTCCATCCTTCGCTGCAGCAGCGCTTGAGCGCGCTGCGCGTGCCGTGCCGCGTGCCCGAGGGCAACCGGACATCGGCGGCGGTGCATTTTCTGGCCCCCTTGCTGCCCCATCTGGCCCTGTCCTTCGATCGCGCCTGGTGGCGGGCATGGCGCAAGAGCAGGCGCCGCCGCTACGAGATGTACGAGGGCTGAGCCCGGCGCCAGCCCGGCCGGTGCGCCGGGCAGGCTGGAAGGTATTTCATTCCGCTCGATTTCTTCTTGCCGCGGGTTTATTGCGCCGTCGGCGCGTCGCCGCGGTCGATGCGCACCGATTCGAGCTGTTCGCACAGGCGGGCGGCGCCATCTAGGATGCGGGGCGTATGGCGCTGCAGCAGGTCGGGCGGGACGAAGAACAGGTGGCCGTTGGCATTGGCGGTGAGGCTCGGCCAGCGTTTCCACTGCTCCAGCCATTCGGGCCGCGCCTCGCCCATGCCGCTGGCGATGATCGCTTCCGGATCTGCGGCGAGCACGGCTTCGACACTGACCGTCGGCGCCAGCGTGGCGAGGCCGCCGAACACGTTGCGCCCGCCGCACAGGCGCATCACGTCGGCGATCAGGTGTTCGTCGTTGACGGTCATCATCGGCCGGTCCCAGATCTGGTAGAAGGTGCGCACCGGCGGGCGGTCGCGGTAGCGCGCGGCGAGGATGGCATGGCGGTCGCGGAAGGCCTGCGCTGCCACGCCGGCGGCGGGGCCGGTGCCGGCCAGGCGGCCGAGTTTTTCCAGGCTGCGGGCAACGTCGTCGAGGCTGCGCGGTTCGTTGATGAAGACCGCGATGCCCAGGGCGCGCAGGCGGTCGAGATGGGTGTCGCGGTTGCCGCTCTGCCAGGCCACGACGAGGTCGGGCCGCAGCGCGGCCACCGCTTCCAGGTCCACCTTGGTATAGCTGCCCACCTGCGGCAGCGATTTCGCCTCGGGGGGGAAGTCGCTGTAGGACACCACGCCCACGACCTGCGGGCCGGCGCCCGCGGCGAACAGCAGTTCGGTGACGTGAGGCGCGAGGCTGACTATGCGCTGCGCCGGGCGTTCGAGCCTGACCGGCTTGCCGGTGTCGTCGTCGATCTCGACGGCGGCGCGGGCCGTGTGCGCCATACCGACGAAGGACAGGCACAGGACCGCGGTGAGGATGGCGATCGGGGAGGCGGAGCGGAGCGGCGTGTCGATCATGGTGTCGGGGCGGAAAGGTGGAGGTGGGCGCATTCGCGCAGGGCATGTTCGAGGCGTTGCCAGCCCGCTTCGTCGGGCGGCAGGCCGAAGCGCAGCGATGGCGGCGCGGCGAACAGCCGGGTGAGGATGCCGTGCCGGGCAAGCGCGTCGTGCAGTGCGGCGGCGTGGGGCGTCGCCAGCCATTTGAACAGATCGGGGCCGGCGGCGGCGGCGAGCCCGCTGTCGCGCAGCAGCCTGCCGAGGCGCGCGCCGTCGGCCGCCAGCCGTGCG
>NZ_AMXE01000114.1 GCF_000310205.1 Thauera linaloolentis 47Lol = DSM 12138
CCCCGCGTGCGTCCTTCATCAGGGTCCGCAGCCATCAAAGTGCTGCAAGAGTGACCGTTTGTAGTCTGGCCAGTTCGCACCTTGTTGTTATTGCATTGCTTGCAGCTCATTCGGGGGAAAGTTGTTCAGCAAGGGAAACGTCGTCCACTCTGGGGGCCGGGGAAAGCTATTGCTTGACAGATGGGGAAGCCCTTGTAGTGGAGTTGAGGCACCTGCGCGGCTTTTCGCGCAGGTCGCCTCGAACGCTGGGTTAGGTTTCATTTATGCTGAACTCGCTCGCAATGCCAACTGAGAATCTTTGGGCGTTGGCAGCAGTTGCACAGCGGAGGCTGCAATTCATTCATGAGGCGCTTCCATAGGTGTAGGAGGCCATAGAAGACTGCCTTCGCATAAGCCGAATCTTCGTGCGTCAGCGGTTCCGGAACAGCGAGATCGAATTGCTCTTGCCACGGAATCGGACCAACGATGATTTCGGCCGCGTGGCTGCAAGCCGTCGGAATGTCACCATGAATTTGTGCCGTCCAGCACCGTTCAAGCGCCTCCATTTGCAGCGGCGGTGCCTGGTAACTGTGCTCGTGGCAGAACCTCAAAAGGCTTTCTGTCACTTCGAGTGGCGTTGGCGACATATGAACCTAACGTAAAGCTTCAGCCGGCGGTCGCGAGCGTAGCGAGTGACCGGTCGGCTGCAAGCGCTTGTTGGGCCGTGCTCACGTGAGTTTGTGGAACTTCGGCTTTGGCGAGAACACCTTAGGCGCTTTCTGCTTAATGTGAAGCCACTCCGGAGCGTTGACGCTGATCAGACGATGTGTCTCGACAATCAGCGATTGCTGTGCCGCCTCGTTGAGCGCACCCTCTATGTCAAGCACTGTAGCGTCTGGATATTTCTCGATTTGTTCCTGGACTTTCTGCGCCTTCGCGCTCGGCTTGGTGTAGTAGGGCGGAGTCGGCTGCTTGCCGAGAGTGCACAAAGATCGTGCGACGGCATGATATGCGTCGTTAAAGAGGCCCATAAAACCATTCGGATCCGCGAGAGACACTACCCAGAGCCCCTTGCTGCGGTCGTATTTTACTCCAGCATGATTCGCATACTCGGTCGACTCTGGAACGATTCCCAAGCGTAAGCCACGTCCGCCTTCTAGCTGGGCTACGTTGGATTTAACGGTTGCTGCGAAGTGCCGCGTGTCACCGTCAGCAGACAGGAAAAGGCCTGTCTTCCATATTTGCTGGATACGTTGATTCAACTCAGCTTCCGCCGCTTGGCCTTTGGCGGCGAGCTGCACCCATGGACCGAATCTGAAAGGGCGACCGCTCCCCTCCGGAAGGAGAAAAGCATCATTCCCAGCTTCCTCCACTACCGCGTCAAGGAATCCAAGGTACCGAGCGCGTTCGTGACCAAACAATAACGAGCGCGGGGCAGCATCCTTTACAAAGGAAGAGGCTCTTCGCAGCGCGGTGTGAATTGGGTCCACCACTTTTGGTTCGCCGCCAGATACAGCCTCGTGTACTGCCCATTCGAAGCCATCACCGCGCATGCCCTTGTCTCGCTCAAGCCGGACGACCTTTGCGAGCTGCCGCATACGGACCTTCTTGATCTCAGTGTTGAGGTCAAGAAGGTCTTCGGCGCTCAACGAGTCGAGTAAGGCACGGAGGATAGATCTTGCGACCGCGTACAACGCCCGGCCATACTCGTCGATAGGTGCGTTCTGCTCAAGAAATGTGACTTGCGGAGCGGTTGCCATGAGTGCCAGTACCCCTTATGTATGAATACACTGTACGCGTCTACAGTCCAGTCTCCTGTGCTGCCCAACGCATAGGTGAGCGGACGCCGGAGGCGGTCCGTTCGACTGTCGGGTTAGACGTCGCCGCGCGTGCGGGTTGAAGACCTTGCATCTTCTGAAGACTTCTGAAAGAAAGCTTGCAATCCGCTATTGCCGAGGTTGGGGAGCGCGCGCGACAGCGCAGGTGTGAACAATGTGAGTACGGTGGGCGTGTCGAGTTCGAGCTTCTCCGGTCCAACAAAGATTGCATCGGCCATGGCTTCGTACTGCACCGATAACGCGAGCCCGGTCCGGTATAGACGCGCTAGAAGTACAACCAATGACATTATCAGCACTAATGCCGCGATTTTGGAAGCAACTGTTAGAGCGGCATCTCGTATGACTTCCAGCTCAGCCTGTCGATTTACAAACTCAAGCTGCTTTGTTGCAAAATCTATGTGGCCGCGTGCTACGGACATCGCTTCGCCAAACTCCTTATCGGGTTGAAAGCTAGGACGAGATGCCAGCGAACGTAGAACTTCGGCGCGCGCAGTGCTTGACGGACCCGCTTGAGCATCTGTTTCGAGTTGGCTCTCAATAAGCGAGCGAATACTTCCCTCATTTTCGATCAGGTCAGAACGGACCTCCTTCGCAAGATCCTGCGCTTCGGAAATCAGCTCACGCGCGGTCGCAAGCGTGTCGGCCGTGGAGGCCGTGTCAGGTTCAATGACTTCTGGCAAGAAGTACAGGTGCTCGCGAGTGACAAACCCGACAGCCACGGTCAAAGCGACCAGTGCAGCGAATAACCAAGCGTATGACTCAACGCGCTTTCGCGCGGCACGTCTGCGAAAGGCACGTACCAAATAGGTCCTTTGCGGCTCGTTAGCACTGCCTGCTTCCAGGTCCATACCGAGGACGTCTGCGGCCTTCAGGAACAGAAATAGCTCCCGGGCACGGGGGTAGAACCATGCCGCCAAGAAGACAGCTGAGCCAACGTAGAGGGCCGTTCGAGCGAGATAGAGAACGACACCCGTCTTTACCATGGGTGAACTTATTGTCCCCAGCACCTTCCAGTCTTTCCTTCCTATCGCTTCCAGAGCACGCTGAAATGTTTCTGCCGTAAAGTCAGATGGAAATACGGCGAGTACGAGTGAGGCGAGTAGGTATGTGTCGTTTATCACTCCCGTAACGATGAGAATGAAGTACACGACGATAGCTGTTGCCAGGAGGTTCGTTGTTCTCTTCATGGCTGAAAATATTTGGAAGGGAGTGTCCGGGCGGCACCGTCGGGCTTGCGACGTCTAACGTTTGAGCTAAGCCGCGCCGAAGGCGTCGGCTTGAGCGAATTGTTATATTTTCACCACTTCCTTGGAATGGCGTTTCCCTGTTCTATTGATTTTTTCGTAATTTCAGCATCAGCCTTAAATCTTTCTGTCTGATTTTTCTCGAAATCTTTTCTCAGATCAGCATCGCCTTTGATGTACTCGATGTCAAAGTCCGTCTTTTTCTCAATTAAGCTAACATAGGCCTGGATGAGTTCCTTGTTATCAGGGTTTTTCTCGATCATGAATTCTAGAAAATTTCTGCTCTTCTCGAAATCAAAATTGTTCATTTCTTTTCCTTTTCTTTTGAAATATAACAGTGTAGTAGACGGAGCGGGCCAATGGATGAGTAGACGGAATCCACATATTGCCCACCCTGAATTATTCGATTAGCATTTCAAACCTGTAGATTTTAACTGCATCGTCGATGACGTTAGTCCAGACTCATGACCTTGTCAAACCATTCCGATACGGTAGCCCGCTTCTGGCGTAAGTACCGGTTTACACTCACAGAATCTGGTGTGAAGCCATCGGCGGTGCAGTGGTACGCCCGCCACGCCGAAGCCTACGTCAAGGCTGCCGACGGACAGCGCCTCGCCACTCACTCAGTAGCCACAGTGGAGTCCTGGCTGGGAGAGCTGGGCAGGGTAGACGGAATGGCGACGTGGCAATTCACGCAAGCCGTGGATGCGGTGCGCCACTTGTTGACGATGGCGGGGGCACCTGCGGCGACCGAGATGGATTGGGCATTCTGGCGCGAAGGGGGCCGTACCCTGGGGGCAAGCCATCCGACGATTGCACGCACAATGAGCAGCCCGCCTACCCTGCCTGCGGAGAATGGCGCCGACGCGTCGCAGCAGCCACCGGGCGATCGCCTGGTGGCGGTAATCCGGCAACGAAATTATTCGATTCGCACGGAGCGAGCCTATTTGGGATGGCTGGAACGCTATCTGTGTTTCATCGGTGGCCGCGATCCCGCGCAGACTGGCGCGGCGCAGGTAAAGGCTTTTCTGCAAGTGCTCGCAGTGCAAGGGCAGGTGGCGGCCAATACGCAGAATCAGGCGCTCAATGCACTGGTGTTCTTTTACGGCCAGGTGCTGGAGCGGCCCTTGGGCGATCTGGGTGCGTTTGCCCGCGCGAAGCGTCCTCAGCGCCTGCCGGTGGTGCTGACGGCGGACGAGGTGAGGCGGCTGTTGGCGGCTCTTCAGGGCTCGCCGGCAACGATGGCTGCACTGCTGTACGGGACCGGCATGCGCCTGATGGAATGCTTGCGCTTGAGGATCAAGGATGTCGACTTTGCCTATGGCCAGATCGTGGTGCGCGACGGCAAGGGGCAGAAGGATCGCGTGGTTCCGCTGCCTCAGCGCCTGATGGAGCCGCTGCGACAACATCTCGACAAGGTCCGGGCCTTGCATCGTGACGATCTCGCACTGGGGGCCGGGGCGGTGTACCTGCCCGATACGCTGGCGCGCAAGTATCCGGGTGCGGCGCGCGAATGGGGTTGGCAGTATGTTTTTCCCGCCAGTCGGCTGGCGGCCGACCCGCGCGACGGCACCGTGAGGCGTCATCACCTGCATGAGAGCAGCTTGCAGAAGGCGGTTCATGCTGCGGCGAAGGCGGCGGGCATCGACAAGCCGGTGAGTTGCCATGCGCTGCGCCACAGTTTTGCCACCCACATGCTGGAGGGCGGCTACGACATCCGTACCGTGCAGGAACTGCTCGGCCATGCCGATGTGAAGACGACGATGATTTACACCCATGTGCTCAACCGTGGCGGGCTGGGGGTGGTGAGTCCGCTGGACAGGGTTTGAGGGGCAAATCCTGGCGCGCTTTTCCGGCTACGCCCGCAGCAGCGCCTCGCGCCCGCCCAGCCAGCGCTGCATCAGGCGCTCGGTCGCCTCGGGCATGTCGCGCAGCATGCGCTCGGCGAGTTGGCGCGCGGGCTCGATCAGATCGCCATCCTCCTCCAGGCTCGCATAGCGCAGCAGCGGCAGGCCGCTCTGGCGGGCGCCGACGAATTCGCCGGGGCCACGGATGCGCAGGTCGGCGCGGGCGATCTCGAAGCCGTCGGTGTTCTCGTAGATCACCTTCAGCCGCTCGCGCCCGGTCTGCGACAGCGGCTGCGCATAGATCAGGATGCAGACGGATTCGGCGCTGCCGCGCCCGACGCGGCCGCGCAACTGGTGCAGCTGCGCGAGGCCGAAGCGCTCGGCGTGCTCGATGACCATCAGGCTGGCATTGGGCACATCGACGCCGACCTCGATCACCGTGGTGGCGACCAGCACGTCGATTTCCCCGGCGGAAAAGGCTTTCATCGCCGCGGATTTTTCATCCGCCTTGAGGCGGCCATGCACCAGCCCGACGCGCAGTTCGGACAGCGCTTCGGCCAGGGCATCGAAGGTCTCGACCGCCGTCTGCAGCTGCAGGGCTTCGGACTCCTCGATCAGCGGGCACACCCAGTAGGCCTGGCGGCCGCCGAGGCAGGCCTGGCGCACGCGCTCGACGACTTCGTCGCGGCGCGCATCGGACACCAGCCGGGTGCGGATCGGCGTGCGCCCGGGCGGCAGCTCGTCCAGCACTGAAACGTCGAGGTCGGCGTAGTGCGTCATCGCCAGCGTGCGCGGGATCGGCGTGGCCGACATCATCAGCATGTGCGGGCGGCGGTTCTCCTCGCCCTTCTCGCGCAGGGCCAGGCGCTGGCGCACGCCGAAGCGGTGCTGTTCGTCCACCACGGCCAAGGCCAGCCGCGGCAGGGTCACCGGGTCCTCGATCAAGGCATGGGTGCCGACCGCGAGCAGCACCTCGCCGCTGCGCAGGCGTTCGAGCTCGGTTTCGCGCTCGCGCTTCCGGCGGCTGCCCGACAGCCAGGCCACGTCGATGCCGAGCGGCGCGAGCCAGGCGGACAGCTTGCGCCAGTGCTGCTCGGCGAGGATCTCGGTGGGCGCCATCATCACCGCCTGCCAGCCGTTGTCCACCGCCTGCAGCATCGCCAGCGCGGCGACCAGGGTCTTGCCGCTGCCGACGTCGCCCTGCAGCAGGCGCTGCATCGGATGCGGCGCGGCCAGGTCGGCGGCAATCTCGGCCGCCGCTCGCGACTGCGCGCCGGTAGGACGGAACGGCAAGGCGCCGAGCAGGGCGCGCGGAAGACGGCCGCGCTCCGGCAGGGGCACGGCACGGCGCGCGCGGCGCGCATTGTAGGCCCGCCGCAGCGACATCTGCTGCACCAGCAGTTCCTCGAACTTGATGCGGCGCCAGGCGGGGTGCTCGCGCAGTTCGAGCGCCGCCGGATCGGCATCGGGCGCGGGATGGTGCAAGGCGCGCAGCGCTTCGGCGAAGCCTGGCAGGCGCAGATCGCCCAGGATCTCCGCGGGCAGCGGATCGTCGAGATGCTCGCTCTGCAGCGCGCGATCGATCAGCTTGCGCAGCGTCGCCTGGCCGACGCCGGCCGTGGTCGGGTAGACCGGCGTCAGCGCGTCGGGCAGCGGCTCATCCTGCTCCACCGGCCGGACGCGGGGGTGCACCATCTCATAGCCGAAGAAGCCGCCCCGCGGCTCGCCGAACAGCCGCACCCGGCGTCCCACCGCGAGCTGCTTCTGCTGCGACGGATAGAAGTTGAGCCAGCGCGCGACGAGCACGCCCGATCCATCATGGATGCGGACGACGAGCTGCCGGCGCGGGCGCAGCACGACCTCGCACGCCGCGACCTCGCCCTCGACCTGCGCCGGGAAGCCCGGCCGGACGTCGGCGATCGGCGTCAGCCGGGTCTCGTCCTCATAGCGCAGCGGCAGATGCAGCAGCAGATCCCGGGGGCCACGGATGTCCAGCTTGGCCAGCAGCCCGGCAAGCTGGGCGCCCACCCCCGGCCATGCCTGCGGCGGCGATGGCCGGGACGGCGGCTCCCGCACTGCGGCGGGATCGGCGGCATCGGTCCGGGCGGCGGATTTCTTCGCGCGGGCCACGCACTGAAGGGCTGGTTTTCAGCCGAGGACCATCGTGAGATCGGCCTCGACCAGCGCACCGCGCGGTAGTTCGCGCACGCCGACGGTGGCGCGCGCCGGGTAGGGTTCGGCGAAATAGCGCGTCATCACTTCATTGACGGTGCCGAAGTTCGACAGGTCGGTGAGGTAGATAGTGATCTTGACAACCTCGGCGAACGAGGTGCCGGCGGCCTCGGCCACCGCCTTCAGGTTCTCGAACACTCGCACGGCCTGGGCTTCGACGCCCTCGACCAGTTGCATGCTGACCGGATCGAGGCCGATCTGGCCGGACAGGAAGACCAGGTTGCCGACCTTGACGGCCTGCGAATACGGGCCGATCGCGGCAGGGGCATCGGGCGTGGAGATGATGGTGCGGGCCATGGCTTAACCTCGTTGGCAAAATGACCCACATTCTAAACCGCGGGCCCACGTTGCAGGCCGCGCGGCGAAACACGCCGGCGAATCGGCGGCAGCACCCTGCCTCAGCCTTGCTGGCGCAGCGTGATCTCGCAGCCGAGGCGGCTGATCACCTTCTGCATCCCGCGGCGCGCACGCGTGTTGATGACGAGCGGCGCCATGAAGTTGGCGCTCAGGCCGGCGCCGGCGGGCCCCGTTTCATCCGCGCCCTGCGACCGCACGATGATCGCGACCGCCACGTCGTCGATGCTGTCGAGCTGCAGCAAGGCCACATCCTCGTCGCTCAGGGTGAATTCGAGGTTCACGCCGAGCCGTATCGGGGCGGTGATCGAAAACGCCACATCGGGGTCGTCGGCGGATTGCAGCAAAAAGACCTCCGCCTCTCGCCCCTCTTCGTGCACGAGCACGAAGCGGCGGCATTGCTCGAAACCGGGCAAGCCCGCGGGAAACTCGATGACGCGGTCGTCGGCGACTTCGACGGTGCCAAACTCCGGACTCTTGACTTGCATGGGTGCTCCCCCTGGAATGACTGGATCGGACCTGACGCCGGGCGTCAGGGCTTTTTCTTCGCGGGCGGCAATAGCATACCCGCCTCGAGACCTTCCGCGCGCAAGGCGGACTGGGCCTTGCGCGCCGCTTCGCGGTCGGCGAACGGCCCCAGCACGACACGGCTCTGGATGCCGGCCGGCAGACCCCGCGCAGCCAGCTCGCGCTGCAGCGAGAGCGCATTGGCCGAATCGCCGAAAACGCCGAGCTGGATACGGTATCCGTCTGCCGGCGCCGGCATCGCCTCCCCCCCTTCGAAGGCCACGGCCGGAACGCCCACGGCAGGCGGGGGCGGCGCGGGCATGGGCACTGGCACCGACGCGGGCGCAGGCGCGGATTCGGCATCCGGCGGAACGGGCGCGGGCTGCGCCGCTGCAACGGCGGCGCCCGTGTCGGCGGGCATTGCCGGCGCGGGCGCGGAAGGCGGCGCGGGC
>NZ_AMXE01000115.1 GCF_000310205.1 Thauera linaloolentis 47Lol = DSM 12138
TCGAAGCCGGTGGCTTCGTAGATCGACTTGATCGTCGTCGCACCCACGCGCGATTCCATCTTCTTGTGCACCGGTAGCAGCGCCTTGATGAACGCCGCGCGTTCCGCGTCGCTCAGCGCGTGGATCTCGGTTCTGCCCGAGGCGCGCACCGCCTCCAGCATCTGGTCGTTTTCTTCCTTGGCGATCTGGTTGGCGTAGTCGGTGGCTTCGTCCATCGCCTTCTCGAGTTGCCCGCGCACGTCCGCGGGCAGGCCGTCCCAGAAGCGCTTGTTGGTGATCACCGCGTAGCCGATGTAGCCATGGTCGGTCAGGGCCAGGTGCTTCTGCACCTCGTGGACCTTCTGTGTGAAGTAGTTCGACAGGGTGTTTTCGGTGCCGTCCACGACGCCGGTCTGCAGCGCCTGATAGACCTCGGAGAAGGCCATCACCTGCGGCAAGGCCTTCACTTCACGCATCTGCTCCTCGAGCACCTTGGACGACTGGATGCGCAGTTTCTTGCCGCGCAAGTCCGCCGGCGCCCTGATCGGGGTGTTCGCGCTCAGCGCCTTGAAGCCGTTGTCCCAGTAGGCCAGGCCCTTGATGCCGCGCGGCTCCAGCTTGTCGAGCAACTGCTGGCCGACGGCGCCCTTGGTCACCTTGTGCAGGGCCTCGTAGCCGTCGAAGATGTAGGGCAGGTCGAAGACCTCGAACTCGCGCACGCCCAGCGGGCCGAACTTCGACAATGAAGGCGCGAGCATCTGCACCGCGCCCAGTTGCAGCGCCTCCACCTCTTCCTTGTCCTTGTACAGCGTGCTGTTCGGGTAGACCTCGATCCTGACTGCGCCATTGGTGTATTTCTCGGCCAGTTCCTTGAACTTGTCGGCCCCTTTGCCCTTGGGCGTGTCCTGCGCGACGACGTGGCTGAACTTGATGACGATCGGCTCGGCGGCGACGGCGAGCGTCGACAAGGGCGCCAAGGCCAGCGACAGCGCGCTGCCGATCAGGGTACGGCGAAGTTGGGAAAATTTGCTCATGGTCTCCTCCTGCTTGTTGTAAGAACGACGGTAAAAACTGGACATCAGAGGCCGAAGGTGGCGGCGACGGCCAGGACACGCTCGGCGCGCGAAATGACAGGTGCATCGACCATCCGCCCCTCGACCACCGCGGCCCCTCCGCCCGCGGCGGCGGCGGCCTGCTGCACCGCGTGCGCCCACTGGATTTCACTGGCAGAGGGAGTGAACGCGGCCGCCGCCACCTGTACCTGGCTGGGATGGATCAGCAACTGCCCGCCGAAACCATGCCGGCGCGCGCGCGCGGCATAGCGCTGCAGCGCCTGGGCATCGCCGATCACGGTGAACACGCCGTCCACCGGCGCCGGCAGGCCGGCACGCTGGCTGGCGAGCACCAGCAGCGCGCGCCAGGGCAGGAAGACGAGCTCCTCGGCGTCGGCCTCGTCCGGCACCAGGTCCAGCTCGACCGCCAGGTCGAGCTTGCCGAACACCAGGCGGGCGCAGCCTTCCGCGCCGGCGATTTCGCGCAGCGCCTCCAGCCCCGCCCCCGTCTCGATGATCGCCAGCACCGGCTTGGCGCTGCCACTGTGGGCATGGCGCACCTGGGTGGCGCTGTCGGCCTTCGGCAGCATCACCCCGGCCACGCCCGCATGACGACAGGCTTGCAGGTCGTCCCCATGCCAGGCGGTGCCGGCGGCATTGATGCGCACCACCACCGCCGCATCCGGGTTGGCGTCCAGCCAGGCCAGCAGCGCCTGGCGCGCCCCCGGTTTGTCGGCGGGCGCGACCGCGTCCTCCAGGTCGACGATGACCACGTCGGTGCCGGAGGCGAAGGCCTTGGCGATGCGCTCCGGCCGGCTGGCTGGCACGAACAGGAAGCTCCGGGCCCGCGCCAGATCGAGTTTTGCTTCCATCACACCACCTTCCTTGCATGCAGGCCGGCGGCGCGGCCGCCGTAGCCGAGTTCGTCGAGGATCGCGTCGGTGTGGGCGCCGAGCGCCGGCACCGGGTCCATGCGCGCCGGATGGTCGCCGCCCATACCCGGCGGCTGCAGCGCGGGCAGCAGCCCGGCCGGCGAATCCACCGTGGTCCAGCGCCGGCGTGCCTGGAGCTGGGGATGCAGCCAGATATCGTTCATCGTGTTGACGTTGGCATTGGCGATGCCCGCCTGATCGAGCCTGGCGAGGACATCCTCGGCGCCGTGGCCGGCAAATGCCTGCTCGATCAGGGCGCGGAGCGCTTCGCGGTTGGCCACGCGCTGCGCATTGCTGACAAAGCGCGCATCGGCCGCGAGCTGCGCATCGCCGAGCACCTTGTCGCAGAACACTGCCCATTCGCGCTCGTTCTGCAGGCCGAGCATCACCGTACGGCCATCGCCCGCGCGGAACGGGCCGTAGGGGTAGATCGTGGCGTGCGACGCGCCGCTGCGCCTGGGGGGTTCCTGGCCGCCGTAGGCGTAGTACAGCGGGAAGCCCATCAGCTCGACCATGGCATCGATCATCGCGATCTCGATGCGGCGGCCGCGCCCCGTCCTGCCACGTTCGATCAGCGCCCCGAGGATGCTGGTATAGGCATACATGCCGGCGGCGATGTCGGCGATCGAGATGCCCGCCTTGACTTGCTCGTCGGGCGTGCCGGTGATCGACAGAAAGCCCGACTCGCTCTGGATCAGCAGGTCGTAGGCCTTCTTCTCGGTATAGGGGCCGCCATCGCCGTAGCCGGAGATGTCGCACACGATGATGCGCGGGTCGTTCCGCGATAGCGCCTCGTATGACAGCCCCAGGCGGGCGGCCGCGCCGGGCGCGAGGTTCTGCACCAGCACATCGGCCTTGCCCAGCAGCTTCTGCAGGATTTCCTGCGCCTCGGGCTGCTTGAGATCCAGCGTCAGGCTCTCTTTCGAGCGGTTGACCCAGACGAAATGCGAGGCCATGCCGTCGACGCGGTGGTCGTAGGCGCGGGCGAAATCGCCGACGCCCGGACGTTCGATCTTGATCACCCGGGCGCCGAGGTCGGCCAGGTGGCGGGTTGCGAACGGCGCAGCGATGGCGTGCTCGAGCGAGACGACGGTCACGCCTTCGAGCGGCAGCGGCCCGGCTTGCGGCTTGTGGGTGTCGGTCATGGTCGGCCCCTCAGGAAGATGGAAGAAGCGCGCCGATGTGGGGCGCGGTACGCAGTTGCCACACGCGCCCGATCAGGGCGTCGATCTCGGCCGGGCTGGCGGCGCCGGAAAAGGTCGCGAGGCGCCGCGCCTTGTCCGCGAGTTCGGCGCGCGACAAGGTGTTGCCCGGGTCGCCCCTGGGTTCGTCGATCGCGCCCTCGAAGCGGGCGCCCGAAACCGTCCTGACCTCGACCCGACCCAGCCAGCGCTTGGGGTAGGCGGCATCGACCGCGTCGTCGAGCGTCATACCGACCTTGTCGCGGAAGGCGGCCACCGCCGGGTCGCTCAGCGCGTGGTCACGGAAGCTCTCCAGGCTGGCGTCCCCATGCACCGCGAGCAGGCCCAGTACCGTGCCCATCGAGAACTTCGCCTGATGCACGGTCGTCGGCACATCGACGACGCCGAGCACGTCGATCGCGCCCTTGTGCACGCGCGCCAGCACCGACTCGATGTCGCCGTGGGCGAGCCCCTCGCGCTGCATCACGATCTGCAGCGCATCCGCCGCCGGGTGGGTGTGGCGGCACGAGGCGTGGAACTTGAACGAGGTTTCGAGCAAGGCCCAGCGGCTGCCGAGCCGGTCGCCGAGGCGCGCCGGATCGGCATCGGACGACATACCCGCGGCCATGCCCTTTTCGCCGTCGAGAATGCGCCGCGCGGCGGTCACGCCGTCACGCGCGAGATAGGCCGCCACCAGGCCGCTGGCCGCCGCATGCGCGGTGTGGAGCTGCTTGGAGTCGGCCGCGTCGCGCAGGAACTCCCACAACCCCGCCGCCTGGGTGCCGGCCGAGCCGATGGCGTTGCGCATCTGCTCCGGCGGCAGCTTCAGCACATGCCCGGCGGCGACAGCGGCCGCCAGCGTGCCGACCGTGGCAGTAGTGTGGAAGATGCGGTAGTGCGAACGGCCGAGGAATTCGCCGATGCGGATCCCCGCTTCGTAGCCGGCCACGCAGGCCGCGATGAATTCCTCACCCGAAGCCCCCGTGTCCTGCGCCGCTGCCAGCGCGGCGGGAAACACCACCGTCGCCGGATGCAGCACCGAACTGTTGTGCAGGTCGTCCTGCTCCACCAGGTGCGAGGACGCCGCGTTCACCCAAGCGGCGAAGTACGGCGAGGTACGGCCACGGCTGGCCAGCGCTTCCGCCTGCCCGCCGCTCGGGCCCATCGCACGGGCGAAGGCTTCGAACCGGGGCAGCGGATGCATGCCTTTCGCCGCCAGCGCGGAGGCGATCCAGTCGAGGAAGAGTTCTTCGCAGCGGTCCACCACCGGCGCGGGCAACTGCTCGTAGCGCAGGCCGGCGACGAAGGCGCACAGTGCGTCGGCGGGCGTGTTCTGATCGATCATCGCGCAAGCTCCCTGGCCGGACTCAGAACGAACGCGGCAGCCCGAGCAGGTGCTCGGCGACGTAGGAGAAGATCAGGTTCGTCGAGATCGGCGCCACCTGGTACAGGCGGGTCTCGCGGAACTTGCGCTCGATGTCGTACTCGTTGGCGAAGCCGAAACCGCCGTGGGTCTGCATGCAGACGTTGGCCGCTTCCCACGAGGCCTTGGCGGCGAGGTACTTGGCCATGTTGGCCTGGGCACCGCAGGGCTGGCGGGCGTCGAACAGCTCGCAGGCCTTGAAGCGCATCAGGTTGGCGGCCTCGATCTCGATGAAGGCGTCGGCGATCGGGAACTGCACGCCCTGGTTCTTGCCGATCGGGCGGTCGAAGACGACGCGGTCATTGGCGTACTTCACCGCACGTTCGATGAACCAGTAGCCGTCGCCGATGCATTCGGCGGCGATCAGCGTGCGCTCGGCATTCAGGCCGTCGAGGATGTACTTGAAACCCTTGCCCTCTTCGCCGATCAGGTTTTCCTCGGGAATCTCGAGGTTGTCGAAGAACAGCTCGTTGGTCTCGTGGTTGACCAGGTTGGGGATCGGCCTGACGGTCAGGCCCTTGCCGACGGCGTCCTTCAGCTCGACGATGAAGATCGACATGCCTTCGGATTTCTTCTTGACCTCGGCCAGCGGCGTGGTCCGTGCCAGCAGGATCATCAGGTCCGAGTGCTGGACGCGGGAGATCCACACCTTCTGGCCATTGACCACGTAGCGGCCGTCCTTCTTCACCGCGACGGTCTTGATCCTGGTGGTGTCGGTGCCGGTGGTCGGCTCGGTGACCGCCATCGACTGGATGCGCAGCTTGCCGGCGGCGATGTCGGGCAGGTACTTCTCCTTCTGCGCCTTGCTGCCGTTGCGCAGCAGCGTGCCCATGTTGTACATCTGGCCATGCACCGCGCCCGAATTGCCGCCCGAGCGGTTGATCTCTTCCATGATCACCGACGCCGCCGTCAGCCCGAGGCCGGAGCCGCCGTACTCCTCGGGAATCATCGCCGACAGCCAGCCGGCGCCGATCAGGGCATCGACGAAGGCTTCGGGGTAGCCGCGCTGCTCGTCGATCTTGCGGAAGTATTCATCGGGAAACTCCGCGCACAGGCTGCGGATCGCATCGCGGATTTCCTGATGCTCGTCGGGGGTGTTCAGAGTGGACATCGCTGTCTCCTGGTTGAAGGCGGGGAAATCGCGGCACAGGCGATCCCCTGCGCCGCATCGCTGAAGCGCATCAGTCAAGAATCAATCGGGCTGCCGCGCTGCTGCCCTGTGCGGGCCCGGCGGCGGGAAAGGAAGCGCCGAGGGGCGCTACTCGAAGCTAGCGGCGGCCTTCATCGTCATGCGCCCGTTCTCGTCGGTCCACAGTTCGGCTGAACCCGGCGCGGTGACGCGGCCGCACACATCGAAGCAGTGGGTATCGAACAGCGGCCCGACCGCCCGGAACGAGAAGCGCGTGATGCGCTTGTCCGGATGGGCCTCGCGGAAGGCCTCGAGCAGCAGGGTCGCCGTCAGCGGGCCGTGGACGATCAGCCCCGGATACCCTTCGACTTCCGTCACGTAGGGATGGTCATAGTGGATACGGTGGCCGTTGAAAGTCAGGGCCGAATACCGGAACAGCAGCACCGGGTCCGGATCGATGCGGAGGCGAAAACCACATCCATCCGGAACGGACTCGCCGGCCGGCTTGCCGCCGCCGGACGCGGGATTGCGATAGACGATGTCGTGCTCCTCGATCAGCGCCACGCCGCCGGCCCCGGAGATCGTATGTTCGACCGTCACGAACACCAGATCGCCCGTCCGGCCGCTCTTGCGCTCGCAGCGCAGGATCCGGGACACGCGATCGATCTGCTCGCCAATGCGCAAGGGCTGCAGGAAACTCAGGCGCCCCCCGGCCCACATCCTGTTCGGCAGGTCTACAGGCGGCAGGAAGCCACCGCGCCGCGGATGCCCGTCCGGGCCGATTTCGCTGGCCCGTGTGTTGGGCGTGAAGTAGGCCCAGTGCCACAGGGGCGGGAGCACATCCCCCATGCCCAGCAGCGAAGGCTCGTGGTCGAAGGTCGCCGCCAGCGCCTGCGCGATGCGGAGATCGACGCGGTCGCTGCGCAGTTCCTCCCGGCCGACCCATGCCGACAGGTCGACACCCGCGCTTTCCATCCGACCATCCATAAGCCCTCCTTTTGTACGCATATTTTTTTCTGTTCCCGTATCATCGACTCCGCTTCGAGCGATCACAATTCGCCATTCCTTTACCCTGCCTTCACAACAACCGAAGCCACGAAAGCGCATCGAAGCCATACCATTCGAACGGATGACACCCGAAACGACGGCATGAACATCGATCTGCGCGACCTGACCCTCTTCAGCCTCATTGCGGAAACCCAGAGCCTGACGAAGGCCGCCGAACGCAACTACCTGTCGCTTCCTGCGGTCAGCGCGCGTGTGAAGAACCTCGAAGCCAATGCCGGCGTACGGCTGCTGTACCGTACCCCCCGCGGCGTCGCCCTGACGCCGGCGGGCCAGAGCCTGCTGCGGCATGCGCGCACGGTGCTGAACGAGATCGAGCACATGAAGTCGGAGCTGCAGCGCTTCGGCGAAGGCGTGCAGGGCAGCATCCGGGTCTTCGCCAACACCACCGCCGTCACCGAGTTCATGCCCGAGGTGCTCGCCACCTTCCTCGCCGCCCACCCCAAGGTGGACGTCAATCTGCAGGAGCGCCCCACGTCGGAGATCATTCGCGGCGTACTGGATGGCACCACCGACCTGGGCATCACCTCGGGCCCCGTCACCGCCGACGGGCTCGAACTCCACACCTTCAGCACCGACCGCCTGGTCCTGGCCGTCACCCCGGGCCATCCGCTCGAAGCGCTGGACACGGTCCACTTCGCCGACATCATCGACTACGACTACATCGGCCTGCACCAGGGCAGCACGCTGCAGGCCTTCGTCGACCAACTGATGCAGAACGCACGGCGGCGGCTGCATATCCGGGTCCAGGTGAGCAACTTCGAGTCGGTCTGCCGGATGGTGGAAGCCGGCGTCGGCGTCGGCATCGTCCCCGAATCGGCCGCGCGGCGAAACAGCAAGACCATGGAGATATCGATCAAGACACTCGACGAGGAATGGGCGCTGCGCGAGCGCCACGTCCTGTCGCGTTACGGCGACTCGCTGCCGAGCTATGCGCAGGCCCTCATCGACAGCATCATGAACTACCCGGGACATGCGGCGAGCCGCGCGGCGCGCCCGCCCGCCTCCGAGCCTCACGCCGCCCAGCCTCCCTCTGCGGCGCGCTGAAAGGGCTGCAAAAAAAGCTCGGCAAGCCATGCTTGCCGAGCCAAGGATCGCTCCGGAAACCCAGGGGGAGAGAGGGCTGTGATCTCCGGACGAAACGAACGGCGGCACGAAAGGCCGCCGTGCCTGAAGCAGCCTGGATCAGACCGCCGCAGTCAGTTGGGGCACCACCTCGAACAGATCCCCCACCAGCCCGTAGTCGGCCACCTGGAAGATCGGCGCTTCCGGATCCTTGTTGATCGCCACGATCACCTTCGAGTCCTTCATCCCCGCAAGGTGCTGGATCGCCCCCGAGATGCCGATCGCGATGTAGAGCTGCGGCGCGACGATCTTGCCCGTCTGGCCCACCTGGTAGTCGTTGGGCACGTAGCCCGCATCGACCGCGGCGCGCGAGGCGCCCAGCGCCGCGCCAAGCTTGTCGGCCAACGGCTCGAGCAGCTGCTGGTAGTTCTCGCCGCTGCCCACGCCCCGCCCGCCCGAGACGATGACCTTCGCCGCCCCCAGCTCGGGACGCGCGCTCTTGATGAGCTCGCGGCTCACGAGCGAGGCCACCCCCAGGTCGGCCGCGGCCACCACCGTCTCGAGCGCAGCCGCACCGCCTTCGGCGGCGGCGTCGAACGCCGTCGTGCGCACCGTGATGACCTTG
>NZ_AMXE01000116.1 GCF_000310205.1 Thauera linaloolentis 47Lol = DSM 12138
CGGCGAGCCACACCAGTTGCAGCGGCGCATCCCTGACATGGGTCTGGCCGCCCGCACATTCGGCCAGCGCGGCGCGCGTGGCCGGGTCGCGCACGGCGACCACGCTCCAGGCCTGCAGATTGGACGAACTGGCCGCTGACTGGGCTGCGGCGATGATGGCCGTCAGCATGTCGTCGCCGACGGGGTCGGGCAGGTAGGCGCGTACCGAACGGTGATCGAGCAGTTGTTCGATCAACTGCGAGCAGGCCGCCTCGGGCAGGGCGCCCCCGCTGGCGCCATAGCGGGCGCGCAGACGTTGCTGGGCAAGGGACATGGGGTACTCCGTTTGTCGTTGCAAGGCTGCAAGTATAGTGAGGTACGGTTGCGGTCCGACGCGCGGCCCGGGCTTGCCCCGGGAGCGGCACCGCCGCCGCCATAGGCCCTGGCGCCCGTGGGCGGATCGAGGGTTTGATCTCGATGCATTAATTACGTTAACGTCAACGTAATATCGTCTGCCGCGGGCTTCTTCGGCCCGCATGGCTGACGATGGTTTCGATACAACAATCAGAGGAGACACGATGATGAATGCTGTTGCCGAATTCGTCGCTGCGCGCGACTTCCTGCTGCAACACCGCAGCGACTACGCCACGGCCTATGCCGGTTTCAAGTGGCCGCAGTTGAAGACGTTCAACTGGGCGCTGGATTATTTCGACGCCTTGGCCAGAGGCAACGACAAGCCGGCGCTGTGGATCATCGAGGAGGATGGCCGCGAGTCGAAGCTGAGCTTCGCCGAGATGTCGGCGCGCTCGAACCGCGTCGCCAACTGGCTGCGCAAGCAGGGCGTCGCGCGCGGCGACCGCATCCTGATCATGCTCGGCAACGAGGTGCCGCTGTGGGAGACCATGCTCGCGGCGATCAAGCTCGGCGCGGTGGTGATCCCCGCCACCACGCTGCTCAGCCCGGACGATCTGGTCGATCGCGTCGAGCGCGGGCAGGTCAGGCACGTGGTCATCGGCAAGGCCCACACCGACAAGTTCGAGGATCTGCCGGGCAGCTTCACCCGTATCGCGGTGGGCGGCGCGCCGGCCGGCTGGAAGGCGTTCGAGGACGCCGCCGCCGAGTCCGACGCCTTCACCCCGGACGGGATCACCCGGGCGGACGATCCCCTGCTGCTGTATTTCACCTCGGGCACGACCTCCAAGCCCAAGCTCGTGCTGCACACCCACCAGTCCTATCCGGTGGGCCACCTGTCGACGATGTACTGGATCGGGCTCCAGCCCGATGACCGGCACATGAACATCTCCTCGCCGGGCTGGGCCAAGCACGCCTGGAGCTGCTTCTTCGCCCCGTGGAATGCCGGTGCCTGCGTGTTCCTGTACAACTATGGGCGCTTCGACGCCAAGGCGCTGCTCGATGTGCTGGTGAAGTACGAAGTCACCACGCTGTGCGCGCCGCCGACCGTGTGGCGCATGCTGATCCAGCAGGACCTGGCCGCGGTGAAGACCCGGCTGCGCGAACTGATCGGCGCCGGCGAGCCGCTGAACCCGGAAGTCATCGAGCAGGTGAAGAAGGCCTGGGGCATCGCCATCCGCGACGGCTTCGGGCAGACCGAGACCACTGCGCAGATCGGCAATCCGCCGGGCCAGCCGCTCAAGCCCGGTTCGATGGGCCGGCCGCTGCCCGGCTACCGGATCGCGCTGCTCGATGCCGACGGCAACCCGGTCGACGAGGGCGAGGTTTCGCTGCTGCTGGGGGAGGACCGCCCGGTCGGGCTGATGGTCGCTTATGAGGGCGATGCGGCTAAGACCGCCGAAGTGATGCGCGATGGCCACTACCGCACCGGCGACGTCGCCAGCATCGACGCCGAGGGCTACATCACCTACGTCGGGCGCGCGGACGACGTGTTCAAGGCCTCGGACTACCGCATCAGCCCGTTCGAGCTGGAAAGCGTCCTGATCGAGCATCCGGCGGTGGCCGAGGCCGCGGTGGTGCCGAGCCCCGACGTGTTGCGCCTGGCGGTGCCGAAGGCGTTCGTGATCCTGGTCGCGGGGCAGGAGCCGAGCAGGGAACTGGCCAGGGACATCTTCGCCTTCACGCGCGAGCGGCTGGCGCCGTACAAGCGCATCCGCCGCCTGTCGTTTGCCGATCTGCCCAAGACGATCTCGGGCAAGATCCGCCGCGTCGAGCTGCGCAAGGCCGAAGCGGCGCGCGGCGAGGGCGCGCGCGGCGAACTCGAGTTCTTCGAGGACGACTTCCCCGAACTCAAGAGCTGAGACGGAAGCCCCACGTGGCTGGCATGCTGCTACAATGCCGGCCGTGGCGGGTCTCCCCGCATTGCAGCGCGGTGAACCTGGTCAGGGCCGGAAGGCAGCAGCCACAGCCGTTCCCTGCAAGTGCCGGGGGTCGGGCTCGCCACCCTGACATGCAAAAGCCGGATACCCCATGTGGGGCATCCGGCTTTTTTTCGGACCGGGTCAGCGGAGCGGCGTTCAGTGCTGCCAGGAAAGCGCGATCCGGAAGCTGCGGCCCGGCTCGCTGTAGTAGTCGTCGGGCTGGCGCGTGCCGACGGCGCTGCCATCGGGCATGTTCAGCGCATTCCAGTATTTCTTGTTGAACAGATTGAACAGGCCGGCATGCAGCCGGACGCCTTTCAGCGCCGCCGGTTGCCAGTAGCCGGTCAGATCGGCCACGCCGTAGCCGGGTGTTCTGAGGTCAACGGCATCGTCCTCCACCTTGTTGCGTGCCCTGGCGGCGGTCAGCAGCAGATTGGCGCCGTAATGGCTGCGCTCATAGCCGAGGCCGACGATGCCGGTGAGCGGCGCGATCGAATTGAGATGCTGCTTCGTTTCGCGGTCCTTGCCGACGGCCCATGCCACGGAACCCCACAGTTTCCAGTGAGCGGCGAACGCCCAGTGCACCGCTGCCTCGGCGCCGTAGATGCGGACCTTGTCGCGGTTGCCCAGCGCACCGACACCGTAGGCGAAATCGCCGGGGGACAGTCCATAGTCCTCGGGGTTTGCGGAGATGGTGTCGATGAAGTTCCGGTAACGGTTGTCGAACAGGCTCAGCGAGCCGCCGAGTTTGTCGTCGCCCAGGCGTGCGCCGATTTCGTAGCCGTTGCTTTCCTCCGGTTTCAGGTCGGGGTTGCCCATCTGGGCATAGCCCACTCCGGAGTTGATGAAGGTGGTGTATAGCTCGTTGGCGTCCGGCGCCTTGAAGCCTTGCGCCCATTGGGCGTAGAACATCGCCTGCTCGGTGGCCTGCCAGGTGAGCAGCAGGCTGCCCGACAGCTTGGAGTCTTCGTTGTCCCTGAGAATCCGGGCGTTGTCGTTCTGCACGTAGCCGCTGGTGCGCCGGGGGTCGAAGCGGTAGCTGTCGTAGCGCAGGCCGGGCGTCAGGTGCAAGGTGTCGTTCAGCGCGATCTCGTCCCTCAGGAAAACCGCCCACGCGGTGCCCGGCGTCCTGGGCATCTCCGCCTGGTTGGTGTGCAGGTTCAGGCAGGAGTAATACAGGCCGAACGGGGTGGCGGGAGGCGGCCGCAGCGGCTGCGGGCAATTGTCGTAGCCGGCGCTGTATTGCTCTGCGGTAGTCCTGCTCCATTCCGCGCCCACGGCCAGGGCGTGGTTGGCGAGCTTTTTCGACAGCGTGGAGGTGAGCCCGTACTGGACCTTCTCGATTTCGTTGGTTCGCCCGAACGGACCGGCCACCGTGCCCAGGCGGTAGGCCCGCTGGCGATCCTCGCGGCGGATCTTCTGCCAGTAGACGATGGTTTCGGCGCTGTCGACCAGCGTGCCGCCGTCCGGGGACGTATAGAGATGGTCGATCGACACGCGCTTGCGCTCGTTGTTTTCGGTCGATTCATTCTGGCCCAGCGCGTACTGGGGGGAGCTCGTGTTGAGCGTGCCCTGGTTGATGCGGTTGTCGATTTCCTTCTCGCGCTCGAACAACTCGGCGGTCAGGCCCAGCCGGTGCCCGCCCGCCAGCCGCTGGCGGAGCTTGATCAGGGCGTTGTGCTGGTCGAGATCGGCCGGCAGCGCCTCGGTCCGCAGATTGCCGTAGCCGCCTGTGCTGCCGCGGGTTTCCAGTTCGTGGCCGCTGCGCAGGCCGGCCTGGATCAGCCAGGAGGTGTCGCCGAAACGCCCGGCGAGCGCCGCATTCAGTCCCCGGCTACCGTCGGCGCTGTCATGGTCGGCCTTCACCAGGCTGCCGAATGTCTTGCCGTCGCCCAGCAGGTCCTCCGGGGCGAGCGTGAACAGGCGCACGCCACCGCCGAGCGCGCCCGAGCCGGCCTGGCTGGAGTTTGCGCCGCGAACGATGTCGATGGCCGACAGGCTCTGGAAATCGATGGCGTCGAGCCCGCCCGATACGCCGCGGATGGAGTCGTTCAACCAGGGGACGCGAATGCCGTCGACTGTGGTGTGCACGCGGTCGCGGTCCAGGCCGCGGATGTTGATGCTCTGATTGTCGCGATTGAAGTTGACGCCCGGTTCGGCGCGGCGGCCCAGATCCTCGAAGCTGCGGATGAAGCGTTTCTCCAGCGTTTCCGCATCGGTGCTGGTGGCGGTCGGCAGGACGGCATCATCCGCGGTGGCGGTTACTTCGACGTTCTGCAGCCTGACCGGCGTTTCGGCCAGCGCCAGGGAGGGGCCGAGCAGCAGCAAGCCGATCAAGGGCTTGAGGGTAAGGGGGGGACGTGGAGGCATGGGGGCGTTCCTGGCAAAAGTGGCGGTACGGACGTGTGCCCCCGAATGTATTGTTGTTGAGAATGATAATCAAATTAATTTGCTTTAATGGATTTGCGTAGGGCGCGGATGTGTTCCGTCCGTTTCCGTTCCTGCGCCCCGGATGTCCGGGCGGCGACGGCTCCTTGATCCGGCGCCGGGGGCCGTACCTGTCTTGCCTAGCCCAGCAGCCTGTCCATCAGCATCATGCCGACGAAACCGGCGATGAGCCCGCCGGTGGCAAGCGTTTCATGGCCGCGGCGGTGTGATTCGGGGATGATCTCATGGCTGACCACGAACAGCATCGCTCCGGCGGCCCCGGCCAGCCCCCATGGCAGGATCGCCGCCGAGGCCGATACCATCATCGAGCCCGCTACCGCAGCGATCGGCTCGATCAGGCCGGACACCGCGGCGACGCCGAATGCGAACAGGCGGCCGTAGCCGGCGGCGACCAGGGCGATCGCGACGATCAGGCCTTCCGGTACGTTCTGCAGCGAGATGCCGGTGGCGACGGCGCTGCCGCCGCCCGGCGCGATGCCGTTCAGGCCGGAGGCAACGCCGATCGCGAGCCCTTCCGGGATGTTGTGTACCGCGATCGCGAACACGAACAACCATACGGCCGCGCCGCTGCGTGCGCCGTCCGGTGCGTGGGTATGAGGCAGGGCGCGATCCAGGGCGAGCAGGGCCGCGGCGCCGATCGCCATGCCCGCTGCAGCCAGCATCGCGGCTACCGCGTCCGAGTGCCCTTGCGCCTGTGCCGCCGCGACGGCCGGCAGCAGCAGCGAGAATACGCTTGCCGCCAACATCACGCCGGCGCCGAAGCCCAACAGCATGCCCTGCACGCCGGCGCCGATGCGGCGCATCACCAGCAGCGGCACGGCGCCCAGCGCGGTCGCCGCGGCGGCCATCGCACCGCCCGCCAGTGCGCCGGAGAGCGGCAGCTCGAAACCCTCGAAGCCACGTACCGCCTGTGTCAGCAGCACGGCGATACCGGTGAGGGCGATCAGCCAGCCACTGAGCGCGCGCAGGGCGCCAGCCGGACTGGCGGGGCGGAAGTGCAGGCGGGCGACTCTCTCGACCATGATCGGACTCCTCTGCCGAAGGGGAAGGGCACCGCCGATGCGGGCGGCTGTGAGTCCAGTATGGGTGCTGTAGTTGGATAGTTAAAATTGAACGATGAAATGATATCTATAGATCACTAACATGATTCGGATGGCCGCCGATAGCCGCCGACGACCCCGCGCGGCGACAGTACCACCTGCCATAGCTGATTGCTGCGCGCGCGGAAGGTGCCGGCGCAGGCGAGCAGGTAGTAGCGCCACATGCGGCGGAAGCGCTCGCCGTAGCGCGTGGCGAAGTGCGGCCATGCCGCCTCGAAGCGCGCATGCCAAGCCAGCAGCGTGCGGTCGTAGTCGGCGCCGAAATTGTGCACGTCCTCGGTGATGAAGCCGTTCTCGCTGCTGTCGGCGATCTGGCCCAGCGAGGGCAGGTCGCCGTTGGGAAAGATGTAGCGTTCGATCCAGGGGTCGATGGGGTTGCGGCGCCGGTTCTTGCCGATGGTGTGAAGCAGCAACAGGCCGTCTTCCTTCAGGTGGCGGCGGGCGATCTTGAAGAAAGCGCGGTGGTTCTTGTGGCCGACATGTTCGAACATGCCGATGGAGGCGATGCGATCGAAGCGTTCGCTGTCGTCGCGGTCGAACTGGCGGTAGTCCTGCAGGCGGAAGGCCACCGGCAGGCCGCTGCAGCGCATCTGCCCATGTTCGGCTTGTTCGCGCGAGATCGTCAGGCCGATGCAGTCGGCGCCGTAGCGCTCCGCGGCGAACTTCATCAGGCTCCCCCAGCCGCAGCCGATGTCGAGCAGGCGCATACCGGGCTCCAGGCGGAGCTTGCGGCAGATGAGGTCGAGTTTGGCGGTCTGCGCATCCTCCAGGGTATCGGCCTGTGCCCAGTAGCCGCAGGTGTAGGCGAGATGGCCGTCGAGCATGGCCTCGAAGAAGTTGTTGCCGAGATCGTAATGCATCTGGCCGACCTTCCAGGTGCGGCGCATGTTCTGCAGGTTGAACAGTCGCGCGCGCAGGCCCTGCACCATCAGTGCGGTGGCGCCCACCTTCTCGTCGAGGCGGGCGATGAGCACGCGGGCGATGAATTCGTCGAGCTGCGCACAGTCCCACCAGCCATCCATGTAGCTTTCGCCGAGTCCGAGGCTGCCGCGGGCGAGGATGCGGTCGGCAGTCTGCGGATGGTGGATGAGCATGTCCCACGGCCGCTCCCCGCCGATCTCGATGTCGGCCTCGGCGAGCAGCACCGCGATTGCGCTCAGCGCGGGGTCGAGTGGGCCCGGCCTGTGCGGGGCTTTCGTGCGGGTGTCTGCGGAAGGCGGGGCGGGTCCGTTGCGCGTCTGCTCCATCATCTGCTCCTCGCATGCGGGCCGGAAAGCGCTGGCCCGTGAGTGAACGATAGGATCAGGCGGCCGATAGCTCAAATGGACTCGGGCAATGAGCGGCATCGGGTGGGGCGATCGATCCCGGCCTTGCGATCGCCGCGGGCCGAGGCACGCCGCTCTGCTAGAATCGCCCGCCATGAGCTATCAGGTCCTCGCACGCAAGTGGCGGCCGAAGTCCTTCGGTACGCTGGTCGGTCAGGAGCACGTCGTGCGTGCGCTGACGCATGCGCTCGCCACCGGCCGGCTGCACCACGCCTGGCTGTTTACCGGCACGCGCGGCGTCGGCAAGACCACGATTAGCCGCATCCTGGCCAAGGCGCTCAATTGCGAGACCGGCGTCACCGCCGAGCCTTGTGGCGTGTGCGATGCGTGCCGCGCGATCGACGCCGACCGCTTTCCGGATTATGTCGAGATGGACGCGGCGTCGAACCGCGGTGTCGACGATATGGCCTCGCTGCTCGACAAGGCGGTGTATGCGCCGGTGCAGGGACGCTACAAGGTCTACATGATCGATGAAGTGCACATGCTCACGGGCCACGCCTTCAACGCCATGCTGAAGACGCTGGAAGAGCCGCCGGAGCATGTGAAGTTCATCCTCGCCACCACCGATCCGCAGAAAATCCCCGTCACCGTGCTGTCGCGCTGCCTGCAGTTCAACCTCAAGCAGATGCCGCCCGGCCACATCGTGGACCACCTCACGCGCATCCTGCAGGCTGAGGCGGTGCCGTTCGAGCCCGGCGCGCTGCGCCATTTGGCGAAGGCGGCCAATGGCTCGATGCGCGACGCGCTGTCGCTGCTCGATCAGTCGATCGCGCATGGCGCGGGCAAGGTCGAGGAAGAGCAGGTCACCCATATGCTGGGCACGGTCGGGGACGACCACCTGTATGCAGTGCTCGATGCGCTGGCGGCGGGCAGCGTGGCCGGGCTGGTGGCCGTCGCGGACGGCATGGAGGCGCGCAGCCTGTCCTTCGATGCGGCGCTGCAGTCGCTGGCGACGATGCTCCATCGGATCGCGCTTGCGCAATACGCGCCGGAAGCCATCGCCGAAGATGCGGAGCGTGAGCGCATCGGCGCTTATGTCGCTGCCTTCGATGCCGAGTTCCTGCAACTGGCCTATCAGATCGCCATCCATGGGCGCGACGAATTGGCGCTGGCGCCCGATGAGTACACCGGCTTCACGATGACCCTGCTGCGTCTGCACGCCTTCCGCCCCGAGCAGCCCGCCGCGCTCGGTGGCCCCGGCGTGGCGCCGCCGGGGAGCGGGCAGGGGCGCGGCCTGGCGCCGGC